>NZ_JBIAUK010000023.1:0-139480 GCF_042892775.1 Streptomyces sp. NPDC001717
CGAGGGCTTTTTTTACTTGGGGGGTGGCGGGGGCCCGCCCGGCCGCCCGGTGGGGGGGGGGGGGGGCGCGCGGCGCGGGGGGGGGGGGGCGCCCGCGCGCCCCCCCCCCCCCCCCGACGCGTCATGTCCCGGTGGTCAGCGCGTGTCGAGCACGTCGGCGACCGCGCGCCTCGGCGTCACCGGGCCCTGCGGGCCGTAGCCGAGCCGGATCACCATCTGGACGTGACTCATCCCCGCCAGCGGGTCGCGCACCGTCGGACGGAGTTCGGGCCACTCCAGCGGCTGCGAGGTCAGGGAGGTGACCAGACCGTCCGAGGTGGCCTGGAGCAGGACCCGCTGCATGGCCTGACCCGCCAGCAGCCAGTCTCCGGGGGCGTCGCCCGCCGTGCCCAGCAGCGCGATGTGCGGCCGGCGCTCGAAGACCGCCCATCCCCGGCTGGGTACGTGACGGGAGCGGCCGAAGTCGCGCACGGTGGCCCCGGGCCCGGACCGCACGGGCCCGAAGGCCTCGGCCGGGATCCCGTCCGGTCGTTCCTCCTCGCCGGGCGCACCCGTACCCGTCCACGCCGTGGTCTCCGCGCGCAGCGCGGGATCGGTGTCCTCGCGGTGCTCGGCGTCGTGGACCAGGCCCAGCAGCGTCTCGGTGTGCCAGGCGTCCGGCACGGCCAGGCGGCACCCCTCCAGGAGCGCGGCGCCCCGCAGGGCGTCCAACAGCGGCTCCTCGATGTCCTCCTCGGTGAAGGGAAAGCGGCTGGTGTGACGACGCCGCAGCGCGGGGTGCAGGGGGGCGAGGTCGGCGTCCGCGGACGTCGGCGACCGCAGGGCCACGGACGCCAGGAACCACGGATCGCCGCTGTCCGGCAGCAGCTCCACCACGGGACCCCAGCCCGCGTGGACGGCGGACACGCGCAGGTTGAACAGTGCGGCGGCGCAGCTCAGGTGCAGGGCCCTGTGATCCGGGTCGGCCTGCGGCATGGTCCGTTCCGGATCCCCGTGCAGCTCGATGACGCCGGTGTCCGGCCGGAAGACGAACCTCCAGGGCTGGGCGTTGTGCATGGACGGCGCCGTGATCGCGTCCTCGACGAGGGCGACGGCGGCCGGGGCGTCCAGGAGCGGAGCGGTCATGGGATTCACCTTTCACCTGCGTGCGCGGCTGCCCTCGGCGACTTCACCACTTCTCGTGCCAATTGTCTCAGGAAGGGACCATTCGGCCGGGAACGACCGGCCCGGGTCGGGGCACTTCGGACACGCCGCCGGCCGTCGTTGCCCGAGGGGCCGGACCGGCGTGCCGTACGGTGACCGGGCCCGGCTCGCCCGGAGCCGGCCTGGAGGCGAGGGATGGCCATGGGACGGACCGAGGACCCCGGGCCGACGGCTCCCGCGCACCGTGCGGGCCCGGCCCGCCGACGGGTGCTCGGCCTCGCGGCCGGCTTCGTCGTATCGGCACCGCTCCCCGCGGCCGCCGCTCCGGCTCCCGCCGGGCCCCCGGCCGCCGCTCCCGCTCCCGCACCCGTGACGGAGGTCTGGCCCCCGCCCTTCGACGTGGCGGCCGAGAACCGGCGCCCCGGCGATCCGGACTGGAGCATCACCCACGTCGGCAAGGCCCGCGCGATCGAGGGCTTCGCCGACCGCACCTCCGTCCTCCCGGGCGAGCCCCTCGGCCTGAGGGTTTCGACGAAGGCGCCCTCCTACACCGTCTCCGCCTACCGCATGGGCTGGTACGGCGGTGCCCGCGCCCGCCTGGTGTGGCGTTCGCCCGCGCTGCCCGGGGTGCTCCAGCCGGCGGTGCGGGTCGATCCGGCCACGAGGAGCGCGCGCGCCGAGTGGCGGCGGACCGCCGAGGCCGACACCACCGGCTGGCCCGAGGGGAACTACCTGCTGCGACTGGACACCGTCGGCGGTGAGCGGGCGCAGCGGTACGTCCCCGTCACCGTGCGCTCCGCCTCGGCCGCCGGCCGGATGCTCTTCGTCAACGCGGTCGCCACCTGGCAGGCGTACAACCGCTGGGGCGGCGCCGACCTGTACACGGGCACCACCGGCAAGTCGGGCTCGCGTTCCCTCGCGGTCACCTTCGACCGGCCCTACACGAACGCCCGCGGCGCGGGCCAGTTCCTCACCTACGAGGCACCGCTGCTCGCCCTGGCGGAGCGGATCGGGATGCCGCTCGCCTACGCCACCGGGATCGACGTGGCCCGCGACCGGGCACTGCCGCGGGGGGCGGTGGCCCTCGTCTCGCCCGGCCACGACGAGTACTGGAGCCCCGAGCAGCGCGGCAACGTGACCGAGGCCCGGGACGCGGGCACGAACCTGGCCGTGTTCGGGGCGAACTGCTGCTACCGGCGCGTACGGCTCCGGGAATCCACCGTGGGAGCCGACCGGACCGTCGTCTGCTACAAGGACGACTACGCCCTGGACCCCGGGTTCCGGCGCGGCCTGCCACCCACGAACGACTACCGGCGCCGGCCGTCCCCCGAGCCCGAGAGCAGCCTGCTGGGCGTCATCTACGACGGCTATCCGGTCGACGCGCCCCTCGTGGTGACCCGGCCCGGGCACTGGCTGCTCGCCGGCACCGGGGCGGCCTCGGGGGAGTCCTTCCGCCACCTCGTCGGCGTCGAGTTCGACCGGATCGACCTGAGGTACCCCACGCCCCGGCCGGTCGAGATCCTGGCCCACTCGCCGGTCGTCCACAAAGGGCGGCACACGTACGCGGACACCGTCTACGCCTCGCTGCCGTCCGGCGCCGGCCTCTTCGCGACGGGCACGATGCGCTGGGTGGAATCCCTGGAGGCGGGTCTCGCCGGCGCCAAGGTGAAACACGGACTGGACGCCCGCACCGGGAGGTTCACGCGCACCGTCACCGAGAACGTCCTGCGCGCCTTCGCCGCCGGCCCCGCGGGGAGCGCGCGGCCCGCGCTGGACAACGTGCCCCTCCACTACGGTGCGGACGGTACCCCGACAAGACCAGCCTCCGGCGTGTAACCGGAGCGCCCTGCTCCGCAGTCGCTAGCGTCGGCCTCCGACCATCCGACGACCATCCGACCGGCGACACGTCGACGGTCGGCCCCGGCTTCCTTGGAGTGTCCGATGCTGCGTCTCGCCACCGCCCTGACCCTCCTCACCACGCTGGTCTCCGGCGCCGCCTGGGCCGGCCCGCCCGCCGCCGGTTCCGCCACCGGCCGGGGGACGAACGTCCTCGTCGTCGGCATCGACAGCCGGGAAGGGCTGTCCAAAGCGGAGAAGGACCGGCTGCACGTCGGCGGCGCCGGATGCAACTGCACCGACGTCATGATGCTCGTGCACCTGTCGCAGGACGGCCGCCGGGCGAGCGTGGTGTCGATCCCGCGGGACTCGTACGTCGAGTACGCGGACGGCACCGGGGTCCGCGGCAAGATCAACGGCGCGTACAAACGGGGCGGCGGGCCCCTGACGGTCAAGACCGTCGAGAAGGTCACCGGCCTGCACGTCGACCACTACCTCGAAACCGGCTTCTCCGGCTTCGAGCAGGCGATCAACGGCCTCGGCGGAGCGACCCTCTGCACCGACAAGCACCTCCAGGACGAGAACTCCGGACTCGACCTCACCCCCGGCATCCACAACGCCAACGGCCGGATCGCGCTGCGCTACGTCCGCGCCCGGCACATCGAACGCCCCGGCGATCTCGGCCGGGTCCGGCGCCAACAGCGCGCGGTCTCGGACCTGCTGAGCCGCCTCACCCTCGAAGGCGCCCTGGCCGACCCGGTGGCGACCGCCGACACCGTACGGACCCTGCTCGGGTCCGTGCGCACCGACGAGGGCACGAACGCCGCCGACCTGGTCCGCCTCGGCATGGCGGCGGGCAGGCTGACTCCGGAACGGACCGAGTTCGCCACCGTCCCGATCCGGCTCTTCGACAACCGGGTACCCGGCGTGGGATCCACCCTCGTCTGGGACGAGGAACGCTCCCGCGCCCTGTGGGACGCGCTGGCGCAGGACCGGCGGATCACGGGCGACACCCGGATCCAGCCCGTCCCCGAGACCCCGGCGCGCACCAACCCCGCCGGCATCAAGGTCCGTGTGGACCGGGCCGACGTGGCCACGGCCCTGCGGGCCGCCGGATTCGCCGTCACCGACACCTCGGCATCGGCCCCCGCGCGACGCCCGGCGGGCCCCCCGGTGATCCGGTACGCCCCCGGGCTGGAGGACGACGCGGCGACACTGGCGGCAGCGCTGCCCGGAGCCCGCCGCCAGGTCGTCCCGGGCCACGACGCGTACTTCGACGTCGCCGTCGGCACCCGGTCCGTCGGCGTCAAGACCGTGACGTACGACCGGAACACCCTCGACGGCGCCCCGACCACCGGCGACCGGCTCGGTTGCCTGGGCTCCCGGGCCCGCCGGGCCGGGACGAGCCCGGTCGACAACTGAGCCGGCGTTCCCTCCGAGCCGGCGCACCGTCGATTCCCGGCCTGATACACCCGATCGGACGCCATACTCCGGCCGGCCCTCGCGTTCCCCGCCGCCGGGCGGACAGCATGGTGGCGGCGGATCCGGCGGCGGATCCGGCGGCGGATCCGGCGGCGCGGGACGGGACGAAGGAGCGGGCATGCGGGGCGGAACGGTGGCAGTGGTCGGCGGGAGCATCGCGGGCTGCGCGTTCGCCTCGGCGGCCGCGCGGGCCGGAGCGGAGCGCGTGGTGGTCTTCGAACGCACCGGCGGGCGGATGGCCGACCGGGGAGTGGGCCTGTGCGTCCACGACGAACGGGCCGCCGAACTCGCCGCCACGGGCACACTGCCCGCAGGGATCCCCACCCACCGGCTGACCCGCCGCCGGTGGGTGGTGCGGGACGGCTCCGCGTCGCCCGCCGGGAAGCTGTTCTGGGAGCAGCCGTTCCCCTTCCACTCGTACCACTGGGGCCTGTTGTGGCGCGGGCTGCGCGAGGCGACGCCCGCCTCCGTCGTCTATCGGCAGGGCGTCACGGTGACCTCCGTCGCCCGGGACGGGGCCGGTGAGGGCGGGCAGGTCGAGCTGGTGCTCTCGGGGCCGGCCGACGCCGGTGGGGACCTCGAACGCCACGACCTCGTCGTCGGCGCCGACGGGTACCGTTCGGTGGTCCGTGACGCGGTCTGCCCCGGATCCCGCCCGCACTACGCCGGATACGTCTGCTGGCGCGGGAACTTCGACGCCCGGCTGCTGGACGGACTCGGCGAGGCCGACGTCTGGCCCTCCGACGCCGTGACCACCGTGTGCTTCCCCGGCGGCAGTTGCGTCGTCTACCGCATCCCCGGCCCGGACGGCACCCGCGTGAACTGGGTCCTCTACGCGGTGCCCCCGCGGTCCGGGAACCTGCGCCTCGACGACCCGACGAGCTTCCCCCCGGGCCGGCTGACCGCGGAACTCGCGGACGGACTCGCCGATTTGCTCGCCCGGGAGTTCCCTCCGTACTGGGCCCGGCTGCTCGCGCTGACCCCGCCGGAGGACACCTTCGTCCAGCCGATCTACGACCTGGAGACCGCCCGGACCACCGCCGGGCGCCTCCTCCTCGCCGGTGACGCCGCCACCGTGGTGCGGCCGCACAACACCAGCGGGGCGGCCAAGGCGCTACAGGACGCGGCCGCCTTCGAATCCGCCTGGGGCGCCGCCGCCTCGTGGGACGAACTGCTGCACGCCTACCAGGAGGCGCGGGGCCCGGCCGGACGCGAACTGGTGGCGCTGGCCCGCCGCCTGGGCCGCGCCCAGGTCGAGCGGACCCCCGACTGGGCGGCGATGGGCCGAGGCGAGGTCGAAGCCTGGTGGCAGGGGCAGCTCGGGGGCGCCGCGGGGATCGGCGGCCAGGCCATGGCGTCGGCCCCCTGAGCGGTCAGTGCCGGGGGAGGTGGGTCTTGGCGTCCTCGTACGTGCCGTGGCCGGCCGAGGCGGTCGGGGAGTAGAACAGGTTCAGCACCCCGGTCCGGAAGGTCTCGCACGAGAGCAGCGTCAGCGGGACGGTGGTCTCGCCCTCCTCGAAGAGCCGCAGGCCCTTGCGCACGGCGATCGGGTGCACCAGCAGGTTCAGCTCGTCCAGCAGCCCCGCGGCCGTCAGTTGACGGACCACGGAGACCGAGCCGCTGATCCAGACGCGACCGGTGCCCGGCCCGTTCTTCAGGGCCGTGACAGCGGCGGCCAGATCGCCCTCGACGCGCTCGGAGTTGCGCCAGCCCGGGTCGAGCGGCCGGTGCGACACGACGATCTTCCTCGCGTCGCCGAGGACCTTGGCGAAGGGGGCGTCCTCACCACCGGCGGCTTCCCGCCCGGGCCAGGCCCCGGCGAAGCTTTCGTAGGTCCTGCGGCCGAGGAGCAGCGTGTCGGCCGAGCCGAGGGTGGCGTCCACGGCCGCCCCCATCTCCTCGTTGAAGTAAGGGAAGTGCCACTGGTCGGGCGCCTCCACGACGCCGTCGAGCGAGATGAAAAGCTGTGCCGCGATCTTCCGCATGCCGGCCCGTCCTCCACAGAAGCCGTCGTGATCCCTGACGCTCCCAGTAGACGGCGCCGCCGGCCGAAGCGGTCGGCGGCGCGCCCGGTCAGCCGATCGGCCGACGGGTCTCCGCGCGCACCCGGAGGGTGGTGTCGGCCAGCTTCGCGAGGTCGACGGACTTGGGGTCCTGTTGCGGACCCTCCAGCCTGACGACGCCGACCACGGCTTGAGTGTTCCCGTCCGCCCAGGCGCACATGGGCATGGTGACCGTGCCACCGTCCTGCTTCGCCGTCAGAACCTGGCAGGACAGGGTGATGTCGGAACCCGCGGGAGTGATGTTCCGGGGCGGGACCGCCAGGGTCGCGTCGTTGTTGTCGGCGGCGCCGTGCAGCATCTTCCTGCGACCCCCCACAGGGTCTTTCGACTGGCCGTACATCCCCGAAATGGCGAGGACGGTCAGCCCTTGCGGCGAGTCCGACGTGTACCGACCGGCAACACCCTGAGGGTTGCGGAGCGTGGAGGAGTACGTGTCCTCCAGATTCTCCCTGCTCTTCCGCGACAGGTCCTCGTCCAGTTCGAACTCGCCCCCCAGCAGGGTCTTCGGCAGCGTGAGCCGGTACTCGGCCTTCGGGAAGCCCGCTCCGCTCGCCATGGACATCCGGTCCACCGCGAACCCGAGGACCCCGAGTCCGACCAACGAGCCCACGACGATCCAGACCACCATGCCGGTCCGGCTCTTGCGCGGCGGCGGCCCCATCGGCGGCTGTCCCCAGGGGCCTTGACCGGGGTAGGGCTGCTGCGGGAACGGCTGCGGCGGATAGGGCTGCGGCGGGTAGGGCCGAGGCGGGTACTGCTGGGGGAACGGCTGCTGCGGGTACTGCCCTCCGCCGTACGGATTCGCGGGCTGCGGGGGCCCGTACGGGCCGGTGGGCGGCTGTTGGGGCGGCGGGGGCGTGCTCATGACCAAACGCTACTTCAGCCGGCGGCGGACCCGAGTCCCCGGGCCCGCCGTCCCACTCCGGCGCCCCCAGGGCCCGAGTCCTCGGGCCCGCCGCCCCGTGTGCGTCAGCGGCCGGACAGGACCACGTTGCCCGTGATCGCCCCGTCCGTACCGGACACCGTGACGGCGTGCCGGACGCCGTCCGGACCGACCACCACGGCCCGCCACGCGCTGCCGCCGCCCTCCTGCCCGACCACCCGGATGCCCTCGACCTTGCCGCCGGTCACGGCCGCCGCGGCCTTCTCCACCGCCTCGCCGATCGGCGGCGACGGCAGCGGCGCGGGAGCCGCCTTCTTCAGGCCCCCGGCGCCGTGCTCCCCGGGCCCGCCCGGCAGCCCCTCGCGGTGCTTGCCCATGCCCTCGGGCCGCCCGCCCTTGCCCATCCCCTCGGGACCGGCCTTGTGCGGGCCCTGCGGACCGCCCTCGCGCACCTCGAAGCGGACCGGGTGGCCGTCGCGGTGGTGGCCGGACACGGCCAGCGCCGTCAGCGCGGCCGTCCCGCCGCTCACGAGCACCACGGCCGCGCCGATCGCCGCCCAGCGGGCGCCCTTGCCGCGCGGAACGAGCCGCGCGGCACCGGCGGACTTCGCGGGTTCCGCGGCCGGCTGCTCGAACTGCGCCGTCTGCTCGGGCTCCGGGTGCGGCTGCTGCTCCGGCGGCGGGGGGAAAGACTCAGACATACGGGTGCTCCTCATGACCCCGGGCACTCCGCCCGGCTGCTCGCCCAGAGCATGCGCAGGCAAAGCTGAAGCCCACCTGAAGCCTCCTGAAGACCCCTTCAGCCTCACGTCCGCGCGGCCTGAGACCCTGGGCGCCATGCGCGTACTGGTGGTGGAAGACGAACGGCGGCTCGCCGTGGCCCTGCAGCGGGGGCTGCAGGCCGAGGGATTCACGGTGGACCTGGCCCACGACGGCCCGCAAGGGCTGTGGATGGCCACCGAGCACGACTACGACGTCATCGTGCTCGACATCATGCTGCCCGGTCTCAACGGATACCGGGTCTGTGCCCGGCTGCGCGCCGCCGGCGTCGAATCGGGCATCCTCATGCTCACCGCCAAGGACGGCGAGTACGACGAGGCGGAGGCCCTGGACACCGGCGCCGACGACTTCCTCTCGAAGCCGTTCTCCTACCTCGTCCTCGTCGCCCGCCTCCGGGCGCTCGGCCGGCGCACCGGCCGCCGCAGCCCGCAGACCATGCGCTTCGGAGACCTGGTGCTCGACCCCGCCCGCCACCTGTGCTCCCGCGGCGACACCCGGATCCGCCTGACGGCGCGAGAGTTCGCCGTGCTCGAATACCTCGCCCGGCGCCCCGGCGAGGTGATACCGAAGCGGGAGATACTCGAACAGGTCTGGGACAGCGCCTTCGACGGAGACCCCAACGTCGTCGAGGTCCACATCAGCGCCGTGCGCCGCAAGATCGACGCTCCGTTCGGCCGGGCGGCGCTGGAGACCGTGCGCGGCGCCGGCTACCGGCTGGCGGCCGACGGTGGCTGAATCCGCGGCCCCGCGCCGCCGCCCCCACGGGCCCCACCGCCTGCGCCGGCTGCCCGGGCCGCGCCGCCTGTGGCCCACGACCGTCCGCGCCCGGGCCACCGCGGGCGCCGTCGCCGTGGTCGCCCTGGCCCTGACCCTGGCCTCGTACGTCCTGCTCGGACTGCTGGAGGCCAACCTGGTCCGCGGCGCCGAGGAGGACGCGCTCCGGCAGGCCCAGAGCGTGGCCCGGCTGGCGGCCGCGGGCAACCTCGACCGGGTGCGGCCGCTCGTCCACGGAGTGGACTTCGTCCAGGTCGTCGGAGCCGACGGCCGGGTCGTGCTGGCCACCCCCAACCTGGCCGGAGTCCCCCCGATCGGCCCCGCCGAAGCCCCGGTGCCCGGCAGGCGCGTCCGGGCCTGGAAGGGCCGCCCGCTCGGCGTCGAACACCGCCAGCAGGTCGTCCAGGTCACCACGGACACCCCCGACGGCGTCATCACCGTCTACGCGGGCACCTCCCTGCGCGACGTCGACGCCGCCGACGACACCACCACCGCCGCGCTCGCCTTCGGCGTACCGCTGCTCCTGCTCACCGTCGGCCTCGTCACCTGGCGGGTCACCGGCCGGGCCCTCGGCCCGGTCGAGGCCATCCGCGCCGAGGTGGCCGCCATCACCGACCGAGACCTGCACCGCCGGGTGCCCGTGCCGGACACCCGCGACGAGGTCGCCCGGCTCGCGCAGACCATGAACACCACCCTGGACCGGCTGGAGGCCTCCGGCGTCCGCCAGCGCCAGTTCATCGCCGACGCCTCGCACGAGCTGCGCAGCCCCATCACCGTGCTGCGCACCCAGCTGGAAGTGGCCCTCGCGGTCCGGGACCCGGAGCTGTGGCCCGAGCTGATCGGCGGCGCGCTGGAGGACACCGAGCGCCTCCAGCAGCTCGCCGCCGACCTGCTCCTGCTCGCCCGCATCGACGCCGCCCAGCCCGTGGCGGCCGTCCCGCTCGACCTGACCGCACTGGTCGGGGCCGCCGTCGACGCCCGTCTGGGGGACCGCGTCCCCGTGCGGACGGAGCCGGCGCCCCCGCTCCCGGTGTCCGGCAGCGAGCTGTGGCTCACCCGGGTGGTGACGAACCTGCTCGACAACGCCCAGCTCTTCGCGGACCGCGAGGTCCGGGTCGTCCTGCACGGCGGGGAGCACACCGCCGTGCTGGAGGTCACCGACGACGGTCCCGGCATCCCTGCGGAGGACCGGGAGCGGGTCTTCGAACGGTTCACCCGCCTCGACGACGCCCGCAGCCGCGACCACGGCGGCGCCGGCCTGGGCCTCGCCATCGCCCGCGACCTGACCGCACATCACGGTGGCACGCTCACCGCCGAGGACTCCCCGCGCGGGGCCCGCTTCGTGGTCCGCCTGCCGCCGGCGCCGACGGAGGCACCGGCGTCGTCGGGGCTCAGCGCTGGGACAGCTCCGAAGGAGCCTCCTGCACGATCCAGCCGTTCCCGTCCGGATCAGCGAACGTGAGGAACGAGTTCCAGGTGTCGCCCTTCCCGTCCTCCCACCCGTCGTCGCCGATGTGCCGGACGGGCGACACGTCCACGCCCCGGGCCACCAGCTCGTCGCGGGCCGCCTCGATGTCCGTGACGCAGAGCTGGAGGCCCCGCAGGGTCCCCGGCTCCATCGGCTCCGTCCCGGGCATCGACGGCATGCCCCGTTCCATCGTGATGGAGCACCGGGAGCCGGGCGGGGTCAGCTGCAGGATGCGCACCCCGGGGGCGACCTCGGCGTCCAGGTCGACCGTGAAGCCCACCTTGTCGGCGTAGAACTCCTTCGCCCGGTCCAGGTCGGTGACGGGCACCAGGACCACTTCGAGTGTCCAGTTCACGCAGAGCCTCCTCAGCTGCGCCGGCGGGTCCGGCCGGTCCCACCGTCGCCCACGAGGCCGCCCCGGCGCACGCCGAAAACGCGACTCCGCCCTAACGGACGACGAACTCCGCGCCCGGCGCGGCGTACTCCACGGGCCCCCGGTACCGCGCGGCGGCCCGTGACACCGCCTGCTCCGGGGTGAGGGAGGGCCCCACGTGCGTGACGACCAGCCGTCCGGCCCCGGCCGCGCCCGCCGTGTCGCCGGCGTCCTCGGGCGTGTGGTGCACCCGCTCGCCGACGGCCGGCGGCTCCGTGCTGTCGGCCTCGCACAGCAGTACGTCGCACCCCCGGGCCAGCTCGGTCAGCGCGGCACACGGGGCGGTGTCCCCCGAGTACACCAGGGACCCGCCCGCGGAGCCGCCGCCGTCCTCGATCCGTACGGCGAAGGCGGGCACACCGTGCTCCACGGACCGGCTGGTCAGCGTGAGCGCACCGACCCGTGCCCGGTGGCCGTCGTACAGCTCGTGGACGGCGAACGCCGACTCGACGGGGCTGCGGTTCGAGGTGTTGGTGAGGAAGTCCGCCAGCCGGTCGGCGATGCCCGGCGGCCCGTACAGCGGGATCGGCGCGGGCAGCCGTACGTCCGCGTAGAGCGCGCCGTAGTAGGCGGTGAGGAGGTCGGCGGTGTGGTCCGCGTGCAGGTGCGAGATCCATATCGCGTCCAGCTCGTCGAGGCCCACGTGCCGCCGGAGCTGCGCCAGGGTGCCGGTGCCCGCGTCCACCCACACCCGCGTGCCGCCCCCGGACACCAGGTAGCCGGAGCAGGCGTTGTCCACGTCGGGATAGGGCGTCGCGGATCCGAGAACCGTCACACGGAGAAGATCACTGGTCATCCCGGGAGTCTAGGAGTGGCCGTTCCGGGCGGGACGCGCGCGGCGGGCCGTCCGGAAATACGATGAGGGGCGGGCTTTTCGTACGTCGGAAGCAGAGGCGAATGGATTCACCTGCACCTCGGAGCGGTCCATGAGCCCGCGGCGGACGCCGCGGGCGACCAGCGCCGAGCTGCTGAGCACCCTGCGGCGGCTCGCGGCGCAGACCCGGGAAGGGGTGGAGCACCAGCAGGCCCGTGTGGAGCTGGCCGAGGCGCTGCAGCGCGAGCTGCTGCCGACCTCGCTGCCCGTCGTGCCCGGACTGCGGGCCGCGGCCCGGTACGCGCCCGCCCGGCACGGACTGGACATAGGCGGCGACTGGTACGACGGCTTCCGGTTGTCCGAGGGCGCCCTCGCCTTCTCCATCGGCGACGTGCAGGGCCACGACGTGGAGGCGGCGGCCTTCATGGGACAGGTCCGCATCGGCCTGCGCGCCGTGGCCTCCGTGGTCGACGACCCCGGCGAAGTGCTGACCAGGGCGAACGAGGTGCTGCTGGCCATGGACCGGGAACTGTTCGCCACGTGCACCCTGCTCCGCTTCGACCCGGAGACGTGGGAGATCGAAAGCGCCAGGGCCGGTCACGTCCCCGCCGTCTGGGCCACGGTCGACGGTCGGTGCGGGATCGCCGAGGACGCCGGAGGTCCGCCGCTGGGCATGCTGCCCGGCGGCGGGTACGCGGTCACCCGCCGCCCGATCGCCGCCGCCGGGTCGATCGTCCTCCTCACCGACGGAGTGGTCGAAGGACCGGCGTTCCCTCTCGACGAGGGGCTGGAGCGGGTGGTGCGCGTGGTCAGGGAAGGGGCCGGCACCGACCCCGAGGAGCTGGCCGCCGAGGTGATGAAGGTGGCCGATTCCACCGGGCACGCCGACGACGCCGCGGTGCTCGTCCTCAGCCATGACGGGCCGGAGCGGGCCGGAACGAGGCCTGACGAGCGCTGAACGACAGCCCGTGACGGCCCATGACGAGCCACGAACGGCGGCCCATGACGGCCCATGAGGGTCCATGACGAGCGATGGCGGCCCTGAGCGGGCCGACCGGCCGTGACGGAGCCCTGACCTCCGCTCGCGCGTGTCACGGTCCGCCCGGCAGGGCGACTGTTGTCTGATGCTGTGGTGCGCACCGAGCCATGGCGACGTTTCCCCGCGGTCATCCTGCCGATCCTCGCCGTCGCCGTCGTCTACTACGCGAGCGCCCGGCTCGGCCTGCGGCATCGCGTGGTCGTCGAGGGAGCGATCGTCACGCCCCTGTGGCCGCCTACCGGCGTCGCCGTCGCCTGCCTGCTGTGGCTGGGCATCGGGATCTGGCCGGGGATCGCGATCGGCACGTACCTCGCGATCCAACAGATCACCACCTTCGACGCGCCCGGTCTGGGCATCGTCGCCGGGAACACCCTCGCCCCGTTGTGCGCGTACCTGCTGCTGCGCCGGGTCGGCTTCCGCATCGAGCTGGACCGGCTGCGCGACGGGCTGGCGCTGGTCTTCCTGGGCGGCCTCTTCCCCATGCTGATCAGCGCGAGCGCCGGGACCGGGACGCTGTTGCTGACCGGGGACCTGCCGGCCGCCGACTTCTGGCCGACGTGGTGGGCCTGGTGGGCGGGGGACGCCATGGGGGTGCTGATCGTGACCCCGATGCTGCTCGTCCTGCCCACGCTCAGGTGGCCCGCCGACGCCTACCGCGTGGCGGAGGCGGTCGCGTTGTTGGCGGCGGCGGTGGGCGTCACCCTCTTGGTCACCCAGACCAGGCTGTCCCTGCTGTTCCTGGTGTTCCCGCTGCTCATCTGGGCGGCGGTACGTTTCCAACTGGCCGGGAGCGCGCCGTGCGCCCTGATCATCTCCGTCGTGGCGATCTCGGCCGCCATCGACCGGGAGGGGCCGTTCGCCGGTCGCACCCTCTTCGAGATCATGGTCAACCTCCAGGCCCTCAACGGGGCCGCGGCCCTCACGGGCCTGCTGCTGTCGGCGCTCGTCGCCGAGCAGAACAACGTCCGCCTGAAGATCGAACAGGTCTGTGAGGACCTCGCCGAACTCGTGGACCAGCTCAGCCGTGGGAAACCCGATCGGTGACGGGTGCGCTCGCGAACACCCCCGCGCGGGCCGCCGCGACGGCGGCCGACGCCGCGCGTTCCGCCGTGGCCTCGTCCAACGGTGCTCCGGAGGTCAGGAAGCGGTAGTAGAGGGGGGCCGAGACCGCGCGGACGACCTCGGCGGCGTCGGTGCCCTCGGGTAGCTCGCCCCGCTCGACGGCCTCCCGGACGCACGGCGCCCACTCGGCGACGCGGACCTCGTAGAAGCGGTGCAGCGCCTCCGCGGTCTTCGCGTCGCTGGTGGCGGCGGCGATCACGGCCTTGAACAGCGCCCCCTGACGGGGGTCGGTCAGCGTGCGTCGCACGAGGGCGGCGTTCGCCCGCATGTCCTCCGACAGCGAGCCGGTCTCGGCGCGCGGCAGGGACTGTTCCGCCATGTCCGCCAGCAGGTCCGCGACCAGGCCGGTGACGGTTCCCCAGCGGCGGTACACGGTCGTCTTCCCCACCTCGGCGCGGCGGGCGATCTCCGCCAGGTCCAGCCCGTGGAAGCCCTGCTCGGCGAGGGTGTCCCCGGCCGCCTCCAGCACCGCGGCCCGGACCCGGGCCGTACGGCCCCCGGGGCGCACGCTTCCCGGCTCGGCTTCCCCACTGACTGTCATAACGGGTCTCCGGTTCCATTAGTGCCGATCTCCTGCTACGTTGAAGTCACCTTAACGGGTCCAACGTTCCATTACCGCTCGCTGGAGGGATCCACCATGGAACACAGGCAGCTCGGTACGTCCGGCCTCGACGTCCCCGTACTCAGCTTCGGCGCCGGCACCTTCGGTGGGCGGGGGCCGCTGTTCGGCGCCTGGGGCACCACCGACGCCCGGGAGGCGCGCCGGCTGGTGGACATCTGCCTGGAGGCGGGCATCACCATGTTCGACACCGCCGACGTGTACTCGGCGGGCGCCTCCGAGGAGGTCCTGGGCCAGGCGGTCAAGGGCCGCCGGGACCAGGTGCTGCTGTCCACCAAGGCGGGCCTGCCGACGGGCGACGGACCGGACGACGCCGGCACCTCCGGCTCCCGCCTGATCAGGGCCACGGAGGACGCCCTGCGCCGGCTCGGCACCGACCGCATCGACCTCTTCCAGCTGCACGCCTTCGACGCCGCCACCCCCGTCGAGGAGGTCCTGGCCACGCTCGACCGGCTCGTGCGGGCCGGGAAGATCCGCCACGTCGGCGTCTCCAACTTCGCGGGCTGGCAGCTGATGAAGTCCCTGGCCGCCGCCGAGGAGCACGGCTTCCCGCGCTACGCGGCCCACCAGGTCTACTACTCCCTCGTCGGCCGCGACTACGAATGGGAGCTGATGCCCCTCGGACACGACCAGGGCGTCGGCGCCCTGGTCTGGAGCCCCCTCGGCTGGGGCCGCCTGACAGGCAAGCTGCGCCGCGGTCGGCCCCTGCCCCCGGGCAGCCGCCTGCACGAGACGGCCGACTACGGCCCGCCCGTCGAGGACGACCACCTCCACGACGTGGTCGACGCCCTCGACGAGGTCGCACGGGAGACGGGCCGGACCATTCCCCAGGTGGCCATCAACTGGCTGCTGGGACGCCCCACGGTGTCCTCCGTCATCATCGGGGCCCGCGACGAGGCCCAGCTGCGCCAGAACATCGGCGCGACCGGCTGGACCCTGTCACCCGAGCAGACGGCCCGCCTCGACGCCGCGAGCCACCGGCCGGCCCCCTACCCGTACTTCCCGTACGAACGCCAGGAGGCCTTCGCCCGCCTCAACCCCCCGCTGATCCCGCGGCCGGCGAAGGCGCCGTAGCCTCGGCGCCTGTCCTTCGGATCAGGCCCCCGGACCGGTCACCGCGACCCGTCCACGGCGTACGTGAACGTGTACGCGACGGACTGCTCGCCGTGCCCGTGGTCGAAGCCGCCGGAGCCCGACAGGCCCTTCAGTTCACCCGTGCCCGAACCGGGGACCACCTCGAAGCGGCAGCGGGTGCCCGAGGAGTCGAAGTCGCCCCGCTCCTCCAGGACGAACGTCCCCGCGCGGCCGTCGACCGTGCCCGACAGGAGCTCCAGGCCCGTGTAGGTGCCGGACGTCTCCCCGGTGTACGCGATCGTGTACGAGCAGCTGGTGCCGGGCGCCTCGATCGCGCCGGAGAAGGAGTTGGTCACCGTGGCGCGGGCGAGCCGCGGTGCGGCGGCGGAGTCGGCCCCGACGGGCTGTTCCTCCCAGTCGGCGAAGGTGAAGCGGCCGCCGGTCTGCGTGGGCGTGGGTGCGGTCATGGTGGTCCTCCTGGCGCTGTGCGTCTTCGGCCGGAGGCGGTCGGTGCCCCGGCGTGGGAACAGCCTGTCCGGGGTACCTGACACCTTCTGTCAGGTACCCGGGACAATGGCCGGCATGCGCGCAGACCGGCTCCTCTCCCTGCTCCTGCTGCTCCAGAACCGGGGCCGGATGACCGCCCCCGAACTCGCCGCCGAACTCGAGGTGTCGGTCCGTACCGTCTACCGGGACATCGAAGCCCTCGGCGCCTCCGGAGTCCCCGTGCACGCCGACCGGGGCCCGGCCGGCGGGTACCGGCTGATGGACGGCTACCGCACCCGGCTCACCGGCCTCACCGACGCCCAGGCCGGCTCCCTCTTCCTCGCCGGCGTGCCCGGCCCCGCGCGGGAACTCGGTCTCGGCGCCGACCTGGCCGCCGCCCAGCTGAAGCTCCAGGCGTCCCTGCCCGCCGAACTCGCCTCCCGGGCCCGGCGGATCCAGGCCCGGTTCCACCTGGACGCCCCGGCCTGGTTCCGCGACGCCGACCCCGTACCGCACCTCGCGCAGATCGCCCAGGCGGTGTGGGACCAGCGGATCCTGCGCACGCACTACCGCCGCTGGGGCGGCGAGGTCCACCGCGAGCTGAGCCCGCTCGGCCTCGTCGTGAAGGGCGGCATCTGGTACCTGGTGGCCCGGGCGGACGAGGAGGCGGTGCGGACCTACCGCGTGGGCCGCTTCCTGGCCGTGGAGACCCTGGAGGCCGGCTTCGAGCGGCCCGCGGGCTTCGACCTCGCCGCGTACTGGCAGGAGAGCTCACGCCGCCTGGAGGGCTCGCTGCTGCGGCAGACCGCCGTCCTGCGCCTCTCCCCGCGCGCCCGGAAACTGCTGCCCATGCACTTCGGCTCGGCGGGCGTACGCGCCCTCGCCGACGCGGAGGCGGCGGGCCCGCAGGCCCTCGACGCGGAAGGCTGGCTCCACGTGCGACTCCCCGTGGAGACGCACGCCGTCGCGGTCGGGGACCTGCTGCGCCTGGGCCCCGAGGCCGAGGTCCTCGGACCGCCCGAACTCCGCCACGCGGTCGCCGAAGCGGTGGCCGTCCTGGCCGGACGCTACGGCCGGGCCGAACCGTCCCCGGGCGCGTAGACGAATCCGTTCAAGGGCGAGAGGACCTTCCAACCGAGCGTTTCGTACAGTGCCCGGCCCTGGACCGTCGCGCCCAGGACGCCGACCGACGCCCCGCTCTCGACGGCCGCGCCGGTGAGCGCGGCCATCACCACCGTCCCCAGACCGCGGCGCCGGTGCGCCGGTTCGGTGACGATCTGGTCGAAGACGCAGGCGCCACCGGTCAGACCGGTCCGGCCGCACGCGGCGAGTTCCCCGTCGGCGCCGCTCAGGACGCGCACGTGGGTGACGCCCCCCGCGGTCTCGACGGTGACCTCGTACCCGTCCGGGGCCGGCGCGCGCGACGGACGCAGATCGACGGCCATCAGGAAGCAAGGGTCGACCGGCTCCCACGCGGACGAGAACCACGGAGCCATCTCGGCCGCCGGGAGGAACGCCTTGACGCACGTGGTGGGTTCGGTGATCGTGCCGATGAGCCCCCGGGCGGTCGCGGCGTCGGCGTCGAGCAGGACGTGACGCACCGCCTCGGTCGGCCGTCCCGTCTCGACCCGCAGGCCCCAGGGCGCGTCCACCGGCGCGGGCATCCCCCGGGCCACGGCCCAGCCCTCGACCCACCGCCGTTCGGTCTCCAAAATGCAGCCCCCCTGGACACGCGTACGGCCTACCGTGGCGCGGTGACGACTCGAATGATCATTCTCAACGGTGGTTCCAGCTCGGGCAAGTCCGGCATCGTGCGCTGCCTTCAGGCCGAACTGCCCGACTCCTGGCTGGCGTTCGGATGCGACTCGTTCGTCGACGCGCTGCCCGCGCGGATGCGGGCGTCCGACGACGGGATCGACTTCGACGCCGACGGCGGGGTGAGCGTCGGCGCGGAGTTCCGGGCGCTGGAGGAGGCGTGGACGGAAGGCATCGTCGCGATGGCCCGGGCCGGAGCCAGGATCATCATCGACGACGTCTTCCTCGGCCGGGCGGCGTCCCAGGAGCGTTGGCGCAAGGCCCTCGGGGACCTGGACGTGCTCTGGGTGGGCGTCAGGTGCGAGAGCGCCGTCGCAGAGGGCCGTGAGATCGCCCGCGGAGACCGGGTCCGCGGCATGGCCGTGGCGCAGGCGGACCTGGTCCACGAGGGCGTCGCCTACGACGTGGAGGTGGACACGACGCACACCGAGTCGCTGCTCTGCGCCCGGACCATCGCCGCCCACCTCCGCTGACCGGGTTTCAGGAGATCGCGTACCACTGGCTGGCCCAGCCCGTGTTGATGGTGCTGGTGGACTGCTCCGCGAGGTTCACCGTGCGCGGCAGCGAGGTCTGGCCGGTCAGCACGGTGCTGTAGCGGAGCAGCGGGGGCGCCAGGCCCGCGTTGACCGAGATGCCGGCGCCCGTGGCCTTGAGGGTGAGCACGTTCGTGGCCCAGTTGCCGTTGAGCAGCAGGGCGATGAAGTAGGTCCCGGGGGCGGCCGTGAACGGCTTGGAGAGGGCGAAGGGCTTGGCGATCGCGTCGGTCATCAGCTGCGGCGAGATGTCCTCGGTGGTCCCGACCAGTGCGCCGCCGGCGTCGTACACACCGAGGTAGCAGTTGGCGAGCTGGGCGTTCGGGTCGATGCCGGCCAGCCCGAGCCAGATGTTCGACCAGGTGATCCGCTCGCGCAGGACGATCCGTACCAGGGTGACCCGCCCGCCGACGCCCGCCGCCGACTGGGCGGTGACGTGCCCCGCGTCATTGGGGTCGCCCGTCCAGGCGAGGAGGTTCTGGTCCTGGGGCCGGGGCCCCTCGAAGGTGCCGCCGCCCGTGCCCGGAGCGGACGCGGGCGCGGAAGCGGGGGCCGGGGTGGACGCCGCCCCGTTCCGGCCCCCGCCCGGAGCGGTGCACCCGCCCAGGATCAGCATCGTTGCGAGCGCGGCAACGAGGCCGGTCGTGGCGGTGGTGGTGCGGGTGCGCATGGTCCCCCCCATGAGGTGCGGTTGTGCCGACGGGACATCGTCACACGGGCCGCCGGCGTGATCGTCGCCGGGCGGATCCGAAAAACCCGGGCCGGCACCGATGAGTTCCGGCGGCGGCGTCGGTCCACCCCCGTGACGGCCGACGACCGAACACCGAGGAGACACGGATGACCGAGACCAAGACCCACACGCTGGACGCCGCGGGCGCCGAGATCACCTACGACGTCCGCGACGCCGCGGACGGCGGCCCCGCCGGTGACCCCGTACTGCTGCTGGTCGGCTCGCCGATGGACGCCGCCGGGTTCGCCACCCTCGGCTCGTACTTCACCGACCGCACGGTGGTCACCTACGACCCCCGGGGAGTGGGCCGCAGCCCCCGCACCGACGGCGCACCCGAGAACACCGTCGAGGAGCACGCCGACGACCTGCGGCGCGTGATCGAGGCCCTCGGCACGGGGCCGGTGGACGTGTTCGCGAGCAGCGGCGGCGCCGTGAACGCGCTGGCCCTCGTGGCGGGACACGGGGACCTGGTGCGCACCCTCGTCGCGCACGAGCCGCCCTCGGCGCGGGTGCTCGCGGACCACGAGGTCGTACTGGCCGTCTGCGCGGACATCCACGCGACGTACCTGCGCGAGGGGACGGGGCCCGCGATGGTCAAGTTCTTCTCCGTGGTCTCCCGCAAGGGGCCCTTCCCGGCCGACTGGGCCGACGAGCCGCTCGCTTCGCCCGCCGAGTTCGGACTGCCGACCGAGGACGACGGCAAGCGGGACGACCCGCTCCTGGGCCTGAACATGCGGACCTGCACCGGCTACCTGCCCGACATCGACGCGCTGCGGGCCGCGCCGACCCGCATCGTCGTCGCGGCGGGCAAGGAGTCGGAGGGCGAGTTCCCCGCCCGCGCCGCGGCGGAGATCGCCGCCTCGCTCGGCACCGGGCTGAGCGTGTTCCCCAGCCACCACGGAGGCTTCCTGGGCGGCGAGTACGGCCGGGAGGGCGCCCCCGAGGAGTTCGCGCGGGCGCTGCGCGCGGCACTGCGTACCGGCGAATGACGCATCCGCCCGGCACCCGCCCGATGCCCGCCCGGTGCCGGGCGGGCATCGGGCGGAACCGATCAGGATCGGAGAAGCCCTGCCCACGGGGGCGCGGCTAGCGTGAAGGACATGGACAACACGGACATCACCGTTCACTGGACCTTCCTCCCGCACACCGACCCCGAGGCCTCCCTGGCCTTCTACCGCGACGTCCTCGGCTTCGAGGTCCGCAGCGACGTCGGACAGGGCGCGATGCGCTGGATCACGGTCGGCCCCGCCGGCCGGCCCGGCACGTCGATCGTGCTGGAGCCGCCGGCCGCCGACCCCGGCATCACCGAGGACGAGCGCCGTACCGTCGCCGAGATGATGGCCAAGGGCACCTACGCCCGCGTCGTCCTCGCCACCGCCGACCTCGACGGCACCTTCGAGCGGCTGAAGGCCGGGGGAGCGGAGTTCGTGCAGGAGCCCACCGAGCAGCCCTACGGCGGACGCGACTGCGCGTTCCGCGATCCCGCCGGCAACTTGATCCGGATCAACGAGGTGGGCCGGGCCCGGAGGTGATTGGATCGAACAGACCCTGCACAGAGACGGAGACACGATGAGCAAGGCCACGAGGACGGACACGCCGCCGCCCGCGCCGCACGTCGCAGACAGCCACGGTTTGATCCGCGTGCACGGTGCGCGCGAGAACAACCTCAAGGACGTCAGCATCGAGATCCCGAAGCGGCGGCTGACGGTCTTCACCGGGGTGTCCGGTTCGGGCAAGAGCTCGCTGGTCTTCGACACCATCGCCGCCGAGTCGCAGCGGCTGATCAACGAGACCTACAGCGCCTTCGTGCAGGGCTTCATGCCCACCCTGGCGCGGCCCGAGGTCGACGTCCTCGACGGGCTCACCACCGTGATCACCGTCGATCAGCAGCGGATGGGTGCCGACCCCCGCTCCACGGTCGGCACCGCCACCGACGCCAACGCGATGCTCCGCATCCTCTTCAGCCGGCTCGGCACGCCGCACATCGGCTCGCCGAAGGCGTACTCCTTCAACGTCGCGTCGATCAGCGGGGCGGGCGCCGTCACCGTGGAGCGCGCCGGACAGAAGGTGAGGGAACGCCGCAGCTTCAGCATCACCGGCGGCATGTGCCCGCGCTGCGAGGGCCGGGGCACGGTCACCGACCTCGACCTGACCCAGCTCTACGACGACTCCAAGTCGCTCGCGGAGGGCGCGATCACGGCCCCCGGCTACACGGGCGGCGGCTGGAACTCCCGGCTCTACAGCGAATCCGGCTTCTTCGACCCGGACAAGCCGATCCGCAAGTTCACCAAGAAGGAACTGGCCGACTTCCTGTACCGCGAGCCGACCAGGATGAAGATCGCGGGCATCAACATGACCTACGAGGGTCTGGTCCCGCGGATCCAGAAGTCGATGCTCGCCAAGGACAAGGAGGGCATGCAGCCGCACATCCGGGCCTTCGTCGACCGGGCGGTCACCTTCACCACCTGCCCCGACTGCGACGGCACCCGGCTGAGCGAGGGCGCCCGTTCCTCGAAGATCAAGGGCGTCAGCATCGCCGACGCGTGCGCGATGCAGATCAGCGACCTCGCCGAATGGGTCCGCGGCGTGCAGGACCCCTCGGTGGCGCCGCTGCTCGACGCGCTGCGGCACACCCTCGACTCGTTCACGGAGATCGGCCTGGGCTACCTCGCCCTCGACCGGCCGGCGGGCACGCTGTCGGGCGGCGAGGCGCAGCGCGTCAAGATGATCCGCCACCTCGGCTCCTCGCTCACCGACGTCACGTACGTGTTCGACGAGCCCACCACGGGCCTGCACCCGCACGACATCCAGCGGATGAACGACCTGCTGCTGCGCCTGCGCGACAAGGGCAACACCGTGCTCGTCGTCGAGCACAAGCCGCAGACCATCGCGATCGCCGACCACGTCGTCGACCTCGGCCCCGGCGCGGGACAGGCGGGCGGCAGCGTCTGCTTCGAGGGCACCGTGGAGGGGCTGCGCGCCGGCGACACCATCACCGGCCGCCACCTCGACGACCGGGCCGCCGTGAAGGAGAAGACCCGTACGGCGACCGGGACGCTGGAGATCCGCGGGGCGACGGCGCACAACCTCCGCGACGTCGACGTCGACGTGCCGCTCGGTGTGCTCTGCGTCGTCACCGGGGTCGCCGGCTCCGGCAAGAGCTCGCTCGTGCACGGCTCGCTGCCCCATCTGTCGGGGGCCGCGGGGGAGGGGGTGGTGTCGATCGACCAGGCCCCGATCCGCGGTTCGCGGCGGAGCAACCCGGCGACGTACACCGGACTGCTCGACCCGATCCGCAAGGCCTTCGCCAAGGCCAACGGCGTGAAGCCGGCCCTGTTCAGCGCCAACTCCGAGGGCGCCTGCCCCAATTGCAACGGCGCCGGGGTCATCTACACCGACCTCGCGATCATGGCGGGCGTCGCCACCACCTGCGAGGAGTGCGAGGGCAAGCGGTTCGACGCCTCCGTGCTGGAGTACAAGCTCGGCGGTCGCGACATCAGCGAGGTGCTCGCGATGCCGGTGACCGAGGCCGAGGCCTTCTTCGGCGCCGCCGACGGCGAGGCGCGGACGCCGGCCGCCCACAAGATCCTTGAGCGGCTCGCCGACGTCGGCCTCGGCTACCTCAGCCTCGGCCAGCCGCTGACCACCCTGTCCGGCGGCGAGCGGCAGCGACTCAAGCTGGCCACGCACATGGGCGACAAGGGCGGGGTCTACGTGCTGGACGAGCCGACCACCGGCCTCCACCTCGCCGACGTCGAGCAGTTGCTCGGGCTGCTCGACCGGCTGGTCGACTCCGGCAAGTCGGTGATCGTCGTGGAGCACCACCCGGCGGTCATGGCGCACGCCGACTGGATCATCGACCTCGGTCCAGGGGCCGGTCACGACGGCGGGCAGATCGTCTTCGAGGGCACGCCCGCCGACCTCGTCGCCGCCCGCTCCACCCTGACCGGCGAGCACCTGGCGGCGTACGTGGGCGGCTGAGACGACGGGCCGCCGGTGCGGCTACCGGCGCAGGTCGAGGACGAGGTGCGCGCGGAGCGCGCCGAGGAACTCGGCCGCGTCGAACGCCGCTCCGGCGGACAGGACCCCGGACGGCGCCGTGGTCCGCCCCGACAGGACCCGGTGGACGGCCTCCACCGCGAGCGGCGCGCTGACGGCGTAGATGTCCCGGCCGCTCGCGGTGGCGCGACGCTCCTCGCCGCCGGAGCGCACGAGGACGTCGACGAGGAAGGACTGCGCGGACCGCCCGCGCCCGTCGACCGCGGTGGGCGCCGGGGTGTCGGGCGCCGCGAGTTCGCCCGCCGCCTCGACCGTCATGTAGGTGCGGACCTCGGGGACGTCCAGGTGGCTGGGGACGGTGACGACGTCGGCCATGGTGAACTCGCCGATCACCTCGCGCTTGCCCAGTGGCTCGGGGAAGGCCCACCGCAGGGTCGGCAGCGCGTCGTCGTGGTACTCCAGGCGCCCCCGGCTGTAGCGGACGCGCCGGCCGTCCCGGCGCTCCCCGGAGACCTTGCCGGCGGCGCGGGTGCCGGCGGTGGGGTGCCAACTGTCCAGCCCGTACGCGACGTGGACCTCGTCGGCCCGCGTCCAGTCGCCCTTCGCCGCGGTGACCAGCAGGTCGCCGAGGCCCCCGAAGAAGGCCATCGCGGGGATCACCAGGCTCCCGGCGGCCCGGGCGGGATCCGCGAACCGCCCGAAGGCGTCCGCGTTGGCCTCGATCTCGGCCGCCACGTCCACGTACGGGATCCCGGCGCGCAGGGCCGCCTCGATCACGGGGGCGCCGGTCGTGGCGAACGGCCCGGCGGTGTTGATCACGGCGGCCGCTCCCGCGAGTGCGCGGTCCAGGGAAGCCGGGTCGTCCACCGAGGCCGGTCGGACGTCGACCCCCGGGTGGGAGGCCGCGAGCTCCCGCAGCCTTCCCGCGTCGCGCCCGGACGCGATCGGGACGAACCCGCGCTCCAGCAGTTCCGCCACCACGAAACGGCCCGTGTGCCCGTACGCACCGAACACCGCAACCCTCTGACCCGCACCCATCGGCTTCTCCCGCCGCTCTCGAACGCTGAACTGTCAACAGCATGTGGGGGATTGGCGACCGATACGAGTGTCCGGAACGACACGGCCCGTACAATTCCGGACATGAACTCCGTCGCGCTCGCCGTCACCGACGGGATGCTGCACTTCGAACTGTCCCTGGCCTGCGAGGTCTTCGGTTCCGACCTGACCCATCTGGTCGACCCGTGGTACGACTTCGCCCTCTGCGGGCCGGGCCCCGTGCGGGTCGGCAGGTTCACGATGGAGCCCGACAGCGGGCTCGACGCCCTCGCCTCCGCCGACCTGGTCATCGTCCCCGGCTGGGCCGACATCGACGCGGCCCCGCCCGCCGACCTGGTCGACGCGGTCCGCGCCGCCCACGAGGCCGGCGCGCGGGTGGCCTCCCTGTGCACGGGCGCGTTCGTACTGGCCGCCGCCGGCCTGCTGGACGGCCTGCGCGCGACCACGCACTGGGCGCACACCCGCGCCCTGGCCGACCGCCATCCGCGGGTGGAGGTCGATCCGGACGTGCTCTACGTGGACAACGGCAGCGTGCTCACCTCCGCGGGCAAGGCCGCCGCCATGGACCTGTGCCTGCACCTGGTCCGCCTCGACCACGGCTCGGCGGTCGCCAACACCATCGCCCGACGCCTGGTCGTGCCCCCGCACCGGGCGGGCGGCCAGGCCCAGTTCGTCTCCGCCCCCGTGCCCGCCCGGGACGACCATCCCCTGGCCCCGCTGTTCCCCTGGGCGATCGAACGCCTCGACCGGGCGCTGAGCGTGGAGGACCTGGCCCGGCGCGCGAACATGAGCTCGCGCCATCTGAGCCGCCACTTCAGGGCGGTCACCGGCACCACCCCGCTGCAATGGCTGCTGACGCAGCGCATCCGGCGCGCCCAAGAGCTCCTGGAGACCACCGGGGACGGCATCGACGCCATCGCGGAAGCCACCGGAATGGGCACCGCCGCGTCACTGCGCCGGCACTTCAACCGCACCGTCGGCGTCCCCCCGGACACCTACCGCCGCACGTTCCGCACCTCACGGGCCACCGGCCGCTGACCGGGGTCCGACTGGCCGGCGAGCAGCGCGACCAGGGCCAGGCCGAACCCGGCGAGCTGCCCGGGCGTGAAGGCCTCGCCGAGCATCAGCGCACCGATCAGCGCGGCGACCAGGGGCGACAGCAGCACGAGCATGCCGGTCGCCGTCACCGGAAGGCGTCCGATGCCGCGGAACCACAGCACGTGGGCGATGAATCCCCCCACGGTGCCGAGCCACAGGTACCCGGTCACGGCAGCCCCGTCCAGCCGTGGGGGAGCGCCCTCGAAGAGCACCATGAGGGGCAGCAGGACGAGTCCGCCGGCGGTCAGCTGCCAGCCGGCCAGTGCACCGGGACCGACTCCGGCGGGACGACCCCAGTGTTTGGTGAGGACGATCCCCAGCGCCATCGAACCGGCCCCCGCGAGACCCGCGAGCACGCCGACCCCGTCGAGCCGCGCACCGGGACCGAGGATCACGAGTCCGACGCCGACGGCTCCGGCGATGCCCCAGCCGATGCGCCAGACCGAGACCCGCTCGCGGAGAACGGCGACCGCCAGCAGTGCGACCATGATCGGCTGGATGGCGGCGAGGGTGCCCGCGACACCACCGGGCAGCAACTCGGCGGCCACGAAGAGGAGTGCGTAGACGGCCCCGATGTTCAGTGCGCCGAGCACGGCGGACTTCCACCACCACGCGCCGCGCGGCAGCACCCGGGTGAGCAGCAGGAGCAGCAGCCCGCCGGGCAGTGAGCGCATCACGGCGGCGAACAGCGGGTGACCGGGCGGCAGAAGCTCCGTCGTGACCGCGTACGTGGTCCCCCACGAGGCCGGCGCGAGCGCCGTGGCGGCGATCAACGCGACGGCGCCGCCCGCCCCGCGTGTGCGTCCGGTGCCGTGCGGGCCCGGTGCCCGCACGTGTTCCCGTACCTTCTCCCGCTGAGGTGAATTGCTCATACGGGGAGTCTCGTCGTGCCGTCACCCATACGTCCAAGACATGGTTGTCATCGGATCGATCGCACCGGAGGATGGATGGCATGGAACTGCGCCAGCTCCGGTACGTCGTAGCCGTCGCCGAGACCCGCAACTTCACCCGGGCCGCGGCACGTTGCTTCGTCGCCCAGTCGGCGCTCAGCCGCCAGATCGGGAACCTGGAGCGGGAGCTGGGGGTGAAGCTGTTCGCCCGGACCAGCCGGCGGGTCGAACCGACCCCCGCGGGCGAGGCGTTCCTCGTGGGAGCCCGCCAGTCCATCGAGGCCGCCGAGCGGGCCGCGGCCGACGCGGCCGCGGCGGTGGGCGAGGTGCGGGGCCGGCTGACGATCGGGATCATCCCCACGGTGGTCGCGGTCGACATCGCGGAGGTCCTCCAGCGGTTCCGCGGACGGCACCCCCGGGTGCGCGTGGGACTCCACGTGGGGGCGAGCGACGTGATGACGACCCAGGTCGCCGCCGGCGAGCTGGACGCGGCCTTCCTGGGCCTGCCCGGCGGCGCCGAGCCCCAAGGCGTCGCCGCCCTCGAACTCGGCCGGGAACGGCTCGTCGCCGTGGTCCCTCCCACGCACGAACTCGCCCACCACGACACGGTCACCCTGCGCCGGCTCGCCGAGTCGCCGTTCGTCGACTTCCCGGCCGGCTCCCCGGGCCGGGCGCAGAGCGACCAGGCCTTCGAGGCGGCGGAACTGGAGCGCGAGGTCGCCTACGAGATGATGTCCGTCGAGCTGATGACGAGGCTCGTCGCCCGGGGCCTCGCCGTCGCCCTCCTCCCCGCCGCCATCGCCCGCTCCGCCCCGTCCGTCCGCGCACTTCCGGTGGACGGCGCCCCGAGCCGCGTCGAGTACCTGATCTGGAGCAGGTTCAACCCCACCCCCGCGACGCGCGCGTTCCTGTCCCCGTTCGACCCCAGCCCGTGACGGGCCCCCAGGCCCTCCCACCGCCGCCACGACCGGGCCCTCCCGGCCAGAGCACTAGGGTGGGGGCATGAGCGTCGCCGGCACGCCCCCGGAGCAGCGTGGTGTCCCGGCACCCGCCCCCGCGCCCCCCTTCGACCCCGAACTGGACGTCGTGCTAGCGGCCTTGGGCGGGGCGGTGAGGGAGCCCATCACTCCGGCCAACCTCCGGGCCAGGCAGGAGAGGGACGCCGCCGCCAGACCCAGGCCGACGGCCGAAGAGCTGCGTGCCGACGGCCGGTTCGAAGTGACGGAGTTCCGTGTGCCGGGGCCGCCGGACGGACCGGACGTCACGCTCGTGAGCGCCAGGCCGTCCGGACTCGCCGGTTCGCTTCCCCTGCTGTACTACATGCACGGCGGCGGCATGATCATGGGCAACGCGTGGTCCGTGCTGCCGCGGATCCTCCGCGAGTGGGCCTTCCCGCTGGACCTGGCCGTCATCTCCGTCGAGTACCGGCTCGCGCCCGGTACCGAGTACCCCGGCCCGCTGGAGGACTGCTACGCCGGACTCGTCTGGGCGGCCGGCCACGCGGCGGAACTGCGGATCGACCCGGCGCGCATCGTGATCGGGGGGAAGAGCGCGGGCGGTGGACTCGCCGCGGCCCTCGCGCTGCTCGCCCGTGACCGCGGCGGCCCCGCGGCCCTGGGGCAGTTGCTGCTCTCCCCGATGCTCGACGACCGCGGCGACACGTTCTCCGGCCACCAGATGTCCGGCCTCGGCGTGTGGGACCCCACCTCCAACGAGACCGCGTGGAAGGCCCTGCTGGGCGACCGCCACGGCGCCGCCGACCTGCCGCCCTACGCGGCGCCCTCCCGTGCCACCGACCTGTCCGGCCTCCCGCCGGCCTACATCGACACCGGGTCGGCGGAGATGTTCCGGGACGAGAACGTGGGGTACGCGAACGCGATCTGGCGGGCCGGAGGCCGGGCAGAGCTGCACGTGTGGCCCGGTGCCTACCACGGCTTCGACGGCTTGGCGCCGCACGCGGCCCTCACCCGCGACGCGGGCCACGCCCGGGTCCGCTGGCTCCGGCGCCTCCTCGCGAAGCCCGCGCCGTGACCGCCGCTCGACCAGGGGCCGCCGGTCCGGCGGACATGCTCAGACCTCGGCCTGCGCGGGCTCCGCGGGACCCGTGGGTCCTGTGGCTCCTGTGGCTCCTGTGGCTCCTGTGGGTCCCACAGGAGCCACAGGTCCGTCCTGTGCGGGGGGTTCGGGGCGCGCGGCCTGCGCGGGGACTTCCGTCTCCGCGTCGCGGGTGGCCGGCGTGACCTCCGCCGCCTCCGCGGCAGGCGTACGGGCGGCGGCGCCCGTCGGCCCCTCCAGTGCCGCCGCCATCGCCCGCTGTCGGCGCACGCGGCGGCCGCGCACGACGGCGTACAGGACGGCGGTCATGATGCCGGCGGCGCACCAGGCGCCGACGACCACGGAGATCGTGGTGAGCACGGCCACGACGGCTCCTCGGGGTGTGAGACGGCTGAAAAACGGGGCGGGCACGGCGGCGGTGTCGGCCGCCGTGCCCGGAGAACGAGCGGCAGGGCGTTCCCGGTTCGGTCGTGAACACCGGCAGCCGGAGTGAACCCGACACGTCGCACGCCGGGTTGCCGCGGCCTGCGCCCCACCCGCGCCGGGGAATGCCGTACGACCGCGTCAGGACTCACGACGAACCGCCTTCGGGCAACGACCGTGACCAGTACCGCCACTCAGGGCGATGTGGTGATTGCTCACCGTGGCCGAGGTGTACCCCGAGGGCGCCCGCTTCACGCCCGGATCGGCCGCCGCTTCCCGCGGTGGGTGTGTTCCGGCCCGTTTCCCCCGGAAGGGTGGCAGGGTGGAGGCATGTGCGGTCGATATGCCTCCTCCCGGGCCCCGGAGGACCTCGCGGGTCTCTTCGACGCCGAGCGGGATCCCGCGATCACGGAACTCGGGCCCTCGTGGAACGTGGCCCCGACCGATGACGTGTGGGCCGTCCTGGAACGGGCCGACCGCACCACCGGCGAAGTGGCCCGGCGGCTGAGGCCGGTGCGGTGGGGGCTGGTCCCGTCCTGGGCGAAGGACCCCGGGGTCGGCTCGCGGATGATCAACGCGCGGGTGGAGACCGTGCACGAGAAGCCCGCGTACCGGCGGGCGTTCACCCGGCGGCGGTGCCTGCTGCCCGCGGACGGCTTCTACGAATGGGTCGCCGTGCCCGCCACCGGCTCGACCAAGGCCTACAAACAGCCGTACTTCATCCGCCCCGAGGACACGGGCGTGATGGCCATGGCGGGGCTGTACGAGTTCTGGCGCGACCCGTCCGTCAAGGACGACGACGACCCGGCGGCCTGGCTGACCACGGCCACCATCATCACCACCGAGGCCACCGACGCGGCCGGCCGCGTCCACCCCCGCATGCCGCTGGCCCTCGACCCCGGGGACTACGACGTCTGGCTCGATCCCGCCCACCAGTCCACGGCGGACCTCCGCGCCCTCCTCCACACGCCCGGCGGAGGCCGACTCGCGGTGACGGCCGTCTCGACCGCGGTCAACAGCGTCCGCAACAACGGCCCCGAGCTGCTGGAGCCCGCCTCCCCCTGACCCTCCCCGCCGTCGTCAGTCGACCCGCCCGGCCAGGACCTGCCCCGGCCGGGCCCCTTCGAGGAACGGATCGGTGCGGATGAAGCCGGCCCGCTCGTAGGACGCGACCAGCTCGCCCCCCCGCCGCCCGCCCGGCAGTCGACGCGCATACGGCGTCGTGCCCCCTGCTCCGTGTTCCCCCGGCCGTTCGTCCAGGCGACCGCGGCGTCGGGCATGCCGAGGACGGCCGGTACGTCGGCCGGGCCGCCCTGTCGGATCCGTATGCCCTGGTCATGCCGGGTGTCGTGGTTCATGGCGAAAGCCCGGGCAGCTGCCGGACCCCGCGGGCGCCGGGAGATGATGACGGGACGCACGAGGGGGAGGGGACACGGCGGACGTGAACGACGACAGGCTGCGCGACGACGAGAGCTACCGGGCGCTGATGGCCTGCATGGGGCTGGAGCCGCTGGGCACGTGGTGGCTCCCGGGGATACGGAAGGCGGCCACGGCGCGCCGGCTGCTGGCCGCCGCCGACGCCGGAGGCGAACCGGCGGTGGACCCCGCCGAGGCGGCCGGGCTCGTGCTGGGCGGCGGCCGGGAGTTCCTGCTCGCGTTCGCCGGGGCCCACGCCCCGCGCGGCCGCATGGGCGGCGCGTGGCGCCGGGTCCGGATCCTCGCCGCCGACCCGGTCCGGGCCCTCACCGGCCTGCTCGGCGGGGCGGACCCCGACCCGCGCGGGCTGCTGCTCTCCGCCGTGGACGGCGAGACCTTCGCCGGACCGGTGGACGGCGCGGACGGAGCCCCACGGCTGCTCGCCCTGACCGGCGTCGGCGCCCGGATCGACGAGGCCGCGCGGGCCGCGGCCCGCGAGAGCGCCGAGGAGAGCGCGGCGGCCTGGGACGCCTTCCTGGCCGCACCCGACCCGGCCCCGGCCGTCATCAAGTCCTGGACCGACGGCCTCGGTGCCAACCGGCACACGCCAAAGAGCATCCGTCTCGAACTGTTCCGCCGGTCCCCGAAGCAGCTGTGGCGGCTGCCGCCGGACGAGTTCGTGGAGACGGTCCTGGCGTACTCGGACCGGAAGGCCAGACTCCACGCGGTCGACGACAACCCGCACCTGAGGCCCGCCGACTGGACGCGGCTGATCCGCCTGGCCGGTACCGAACACGAGCGCTGGTACCTCGCCATGCTGGCCGTCGATCGGCGGACCGTGCTGGAGGACGAGGCGTACGCGCTTCTCGTCGGCGATCCGTCCGTCCGTGTCCGGGCCGAGGCCGTCGCACTGACCGGCCTGCCCCCACGGCACGCCGTCGCGCTGACGGAGGACTCCAACCCGGGCGTCCGGGCGTCCGCCTGCTCGCCGGCCTGGCCCGCACTGCCGGCCGAGCGCCGCAAGGCCCTGCTCGACGACGAGGCCGCCGGCGTACGGAAGCAGGCGCTGCTGCGCCACCACCGGGACGAGCCGCTCTCCCGGGAGACCTACGTACGCGAGGAGCCGGGGGAGCACGCCGTGGAGCACTGCCGTCTCGGCCCCGACCTCGTGGAACACCTCCTGGAGACCGGGGACGCCCGCCTGCGCGCGGTACTCGCCGCCAACCCCCGCCTGGACGCGCAGACGGTGGCCCGCCTTGCCGCCGACCCGGACGACGGGGTCCGTTCCGCGGTCGCGCTCCGCGGCGACATCACCGAGGAGCAGCGGACGGCGATCTGCACGGACATCGGTCCCGGGGACAGCTCGCGGACCCTGCCGTGGGTCGCGGAACTCCACGACGACCCGGAGGCCATGCGGCGCCTCGCCGCCTCCTCCCACCTCGGCGTACGCCGGAGCGTCGCCCGGGCCCGGCGGCTCCCGCCGGACGTGGCCCGGCGCCTGGCCTGGGACCCGGACCGGGTCGTGCAGCTGTTCCTCGCCGAGTCCTGCGACGACGCGCCCGCCGAGATGCTGCTGCGGGTGTGGACCTGGTGGACGGGGAGCGTGTCCTTCCCCGGACGCCCGCGTACGCACCCCAACTTCCCCCGCGAGGGCCTGCTGCGGTACGCCGACGATCCGCACGGCCGGATGCGCCGGCTCGCCCTGGACGACCCGCTCGCACCCGCCGAACTCGTCGCCCGGTTCGCCCGGGACCGCGACCCGGAGGTGCGCGGGCGGGCGGCGGACGACCCGCGCCTGCCCGTCGCCGACGCGGTCCGCATGACGGAGGATCCGGACGACTCCGTACGCGGAACCGTCGTGCAGTGCCGGCTCCTTCCGGCGAGCGTGCTCGCGGCGCGGCTGCGCGACCCCGACACGGCCTGGGCCGCCGCCTGCAATCCGGGCATCCCGCAGCACGTGATCCGCGGCATGGCGGCTCGCGTGCTGCGGGAGCCCGGGGGGACGACCTAGAGCCGCGGGAGGTCCTTGACGAACACGATCCCGTCGCCGCCCGCCAAATGGGCCGGGTCGAACGGGGCGTAGCCGAACCACGGGGACACGCGCGGCGTGGGCGCCGCGTCCCCGAGGGCGGTGGCCAGTCGGCGGGCGTCGACGACGCAGTTGTCCTCGGGGAGCGCGTACAGGAGCCCCTCGACGGTGTCCGGCGGCGGCGCGTCCACTCCTCGGTGCCGGATCGTGCCGAGTGCCGTGTGCACGAAGGCGTAATCGCCGCCGAGGTGCGCGCTCACGACGGCCCCGGCGCTCCACCACTCCAGCGGAATGTCGCCCAGCCGCATGCTGCTCTTCTCGCGCTGGAGATGGGAGTTGTGGGCGTGGACGAGCACCGGGCCCCGCTCGGCGAGGGCGAGGAGGTTACGGGCCATGATCTGGCCCCGCAGGCCCACGAGGCGGGTCAGGCGCGCCGGTGAGGCGTCGGCCATCCAGTGGTGGTAGCGCAGCAGACCGGTCGCGGTGCGCCCGTACAGGCACGCGCGGTCCCAGTCGTCCCGCGATGTCGACGCGAGCAGGTGCGGCGTCTGCTCGTCGAGCAGGGCCACCAGATCGTCGGCGAGCAGCCGCAGCTCCGCCGCCTCGGGCGACTGCCCCGCGGAGCGGGCGGGGTCCGTCATCGCCGCGGGCTCGGTCCACCGGCCGTCGTCGCCGAGCAGACGGTCGAGCGCTTCCGCGGTGCAGGGGAGCAGGCCCGGGTCCACCCCGGCGGCGGCGAGGTAGCCGTGGAGTGCGGTGAGGGCCTGCCGGGGACTCGCGGCGCCGGTCATCTCGAGCGGGCCGTCGACCCCGGCGAAACGGATCCGCTCGGACGCGGGCAGGCCCTCGTTGTGGGCGCGCATCCAGCGCACCAGTTCGCGGTTGGCCGCGGAGGTGCCCCAGCCGTGGCTGATCCCCCGTTCCACGACCTCGTCGAGGGTGCCCGTGCCCGAGGTGACGTGGTCGTCCACGACCAGAGCCGCCATGCAGTCGCTCTCGATCGCGATCGTGCGGTAGCCCTCCTGTTCGACGAGCTGCCGGAAGAGCGCGTTGCGCAGGTCGAGGAGGGTGTCCTCGCCGTGGGTGGGCTCGCCCAGGGCGAGCACCCGGGGCCGGGCCGGCAGGAGCCCCATGACGGAGTCGGCATCGAAGGGATGGACGGTGTCCTGGATGTCTTTGACCATGCCTTCAACGCTATCGTTGAACCCTCGGTTGAAACTTATCGGCGAAATGGTCAGGGCTGCGATGCGAAACCTTCAAAACGGCAGCCGGCTCAGGCCGATCGATCTGGCGCGCCGGCACGGTCTGTCCACGCAGGCCGTCAGGAACTACGAGGACGCCGGCATCCTTCCGGCCGCGGACCGCACGCCGAGCGGCTACCGCACCTACACGCCGCTGCACGCGCGGGCCCTGGACGCCTTCCTCGCCCTGATGCCGGGCCACGGCCATGCCACGGCGACGTCCGTCATGAGGGCCGTGAACCAGGGGGAGACCGACGAGGCGCTCCGACTCATCGACGAGAGCCACGCCCGGCTGCTCGACGACCGGCGGACCCTCCAGGCGGTGGAGCGCGCCCTGCGCGACCTGCCGCCCGCCACCGGACCCGGACCCGGCACGGCGGTGGGCGGACCTCGCGGCAGGTTCGTCGGGACGCTCGCGGCAGAGCTCGGGATCCGGCCCGCGACACTGCGCAAGTGGGAACGCGCCGGGCTGGTGAAGCCGCGCCGCGACCCGCTCACCGGGTACCGCGTGTACGACGAGGCCGACGTACGGGACGCCAGGCTGGCCCACCAGCTGAGGCGGGGCGGCCATCTGCTGGAGCAGATCGCCCCGTTGATCGCCCAAGTGCGGTCGGCGGGAGGGCTGGAGCCCCTCGAAGCCGTACTGGGCGGCTGGCACGAGCGGCTGTCCGCGCGCGGGCGGGCGATGCTGACCGGCGCCGCCGAACTGGAGGCGTACCTCCGCGAGCGGGGCTGAGAGCGGGAGACAAAGAAAAGGACGAGGAGTCGCCTCTCCTCGCCACTATCAACCTATAGCGCACTGGGGGGCTTGTGGCAAGGCCCCCTTTCTGTCGCACAATCATCGGCCTCAGCCGGATACCTGCGGAAATGCGGAAATGTGGTTTTGATGATTGATGTGATCGTTGTGGGCGCGGGCCCCACCGGCCTGATGCTCGCCGCCGAACTGCGGCTGCACGGCGTGCGGGTGGTCGTGCTGGAAAGGGACGCGGAGCCGACCCGGATCGTCCGTGCCCTCGGCCTGCACGCCCGCAGCATCGAGGTGATGGACCAGCGCGGCCTGCTGGACCGGTTCCTCGCGCTCGGCAAGCAGTACCCGGTCGGAGGGTTCTTCGCCGGCATCGCCAAATCCGCGCCGGCCCGGCTGGACACGGCGCACCCGTACACCCTCGGCATTCCGCAGCCCGTCACCGACCGCCTGCTGACCGAGCACGCCACCGAACTCGGAGCCGAGATCAGGCGCGGCACCGAAATCGTCGCCGTGGGGCAGGACGAGCACGGAGTGACGGCGGAGCTGGCCGACGGCACTCGGCTGCGCTCGCGCTACCTCGTCGGCTGCGACGGCGGCCGCAGCACGGTGCGCAAGCTGCTCGGGATCGGCTTCCCCGGCGAGCCCAGCCGCGTCGACACCCTGCTGGGCGAGGTGGAGCTGACCGCATCGCCGGAGGAACTCGCCGCCGTGATGGCCGAAGTCCGCAAGACCCAGGTGAGGTTCGGTGCCATGCCGCTGGGCGACGGGCTGTACCGCGTCGTCGCGCCGGCCGAAGGGGTGGCCGAGGACCGCACGGTCCCGCCGACCCTGGACGAGCTGAAGAAGCAGCTGCGGGCGACCTCGGGGACCGACTTCGGCGTGCACTCGCCGCGCTGGCTGTCCCGGTTCGGCGACGCCACCCGGCTGGCCGAGCGCTACCGGGACGGCCGGGTGCTGCTCGCCGGGGACGCGGCGCACATCCACACCCCGGCCGGCGGGCAGGGCCTCAACCTCGGTGTCCAGGACGCCTTCAACCTCGGATGGAAGCTGGCCGCCGAGGTGGCCGGGTGGGCGCCGGACGGGTTGTTGGACAGCTACCAGGCCGAACGGCAGCCGGTTGCCGCGGCCGTCCTGGACAACACCCGCGCGCAGTGGGAGCTGATGTCCCTCGAACCGGGACCGCAGGCCGTACGCCGACTGCTCGCGGAACTGATGGAATTCGAGGACGTGAACCGGTACCTGATGGAGAAGATCACCGCGATCGGCGTCCGTTACGACTTCGGCGAGGGGCATGAACTGCTCGGCCGGCGGATGAGGGACGTGGAGCTGAAGCAGGGGCGCCTGTACGAGCTGATGCACGCCGGCCGCGGGCTGCTGCTCGACCGGACGGGCCGGCTCTCGGTGGAGGGCTGGGCCGACCGGGTCGACCACGTCGTCGACGGTAGCGAGGAACTCGACGTTCCCGCACTGCTGTTGCGGCCGGACGGGCACGTGGCATGGGTCGGTGACGAGCAGCACGACCTGCTCGCCCACCTGCCGAAGTGGTTCGGATCCGCCGCGGGATCCGCCGCGGGATCGGCCACGCCCTGAGCGCTCACACCGGATTCCCCCACATCCGACGGTTCCCGGATGTGGGGGAATCCGCCTTTGTGCACCCGCCACACGGTACGGGCCGGGTGATCGTGCCGACGGAGCACACGGTGCGCGCCGGCTCCCACGTGCTCGTACGGGAACGGCCGACCTGACCACCCGCACCCGACATGCCCTAGCAGGGCCGCCTCTGCCGGTCAACGGGGCGCGGACCACAGGCATTTCGGCGGGCTGTGGTGCGCAGCACCGTTCTGGACCGGGCTCCTCGGATCCTACGGTGGCCCGCACCCCAACCCGTCCGGCCGCCCCAGGCCGGTCAGCCGTACAGGAGCCGCCATGGACTCCCCGGCTCCCCGACCGTGCGCCCGTCCACCGGAGGTATCCGTGCTCCTGCCCCGCATCACCACCCTGCGCAGGGCCGTCGCCGCGGCGGCGGCGCTCGTCACCCTCGCCGCCGTCCCCGCGGCCGCCGCCCAGGACCCGAACGGCGCCGGTGACGCCGCGTCCTGCGCGCGGCTCCAGTGGCTGAGGGTGCCGGGTGCCGAACGCCAGGAGAAGGCCTGCCTCGCCGAGCTCACCACGGCCGGGACCGTCGCCTCCGGCCACACCGACCCGGCCGACTGGGCCGGGCTGACCCCCGCCGGGCTCTCCGTACCCAGCGGCGTCCCCGGGATCCAGATCGACGGATACTTCCCGGACACCTCGACGACCAACACCAACCACGGTTGGCAGCACGACGCCCAGTTCGTGATCCGCCTGCCCGACCGGTGGAACGGCGGCCTGGTCGTCGCCGGTTCACCGGGCGTCCGGGAGCAGTACGCCAACGACCGCGCCATCGGGGACTGGGTGCTGGCCCGCGGCTACGCGTTCGCCTCGACCGACAAGGGCAACACCGGCGCCGCCTTCCACCGCGACGGCCGTACGCCGGGTGACGCGATCGCCGAATGGAACCGCCGGGTCACCCAGCTCACCCGCGCCGCCCGCGCCGTCGTCGCCCAGCGCTACGCGCGGCCCCCCGCACGGACGCTGGCCACCGGCATGTCCAACGGCGGATACCTGGTGCGCCGGCAGTTGGAGACCCACCCCGAGCTCTATGACGGCGGTGTCGACTGGGAGGGCACCCTCTGGCGCGAGGAGGGCCCGAACCTGCTCACCTTCCTGCCGCCCGCCCTGGCCGCCTACCCCGCCTACGCGGCGGGGGGCGAGGGGGCCGAGGAGGCCCACCGGCGGATGATCGCGGCGGGCTTCCCCGCCGGCTCGGAGTTCCTGTGGCCCTTCCACCACCAGTACTACTGGGACCTGACCCAGCGCATCTACCGCGAGGAGCTCGACCCGGACTTCGACGGCGCGCTGGAGGCCGGACGGCCCTTCTGCGCCCCCGGAACCCCGGTCTGCGACGCCGACTACGACTACGCGTCACGTCCCGACGGAGTACGGGAAGCGGTGTCGAAGATCGCCCTCACCGGCCGGATCGGCAAACCCCTCATCACGGTGCACGGAACCCTCGACGTGCTCCTGCCCATCGGCCGGGACTCCGACGTCTACGCCCGCATGGTGGCCGACGCCGGCCGCGGCCGGCTCTTCCGTTACTACCGGGTCGAAGGGGGCACCCACGTCGACTCGCTGTTCGACGCCTTCCCCGACCGGCTCCGGCCCCTCCTCCCGTGCCACCGGGCCGCGTTCACGGCCCTGGAGGACTGGATCGGCCGCGGCGTGCAGCCGCCGCCGGGGCGCACCGTCCCCCGTCCCGCCTCGGCCGGCCCCGAGGAACTGCTGACGAGCTGTCCGCTCGCCCCGTGAGACCCACTGGTGGGCTCCACCACCGAGCCGGTCCCGACTGTGGAGGGCAGACACATGGGAGCGGCACCCGCCCGTCGCGCATGATTCCCGGCATGACAAGCGGAATCACACCCCCGTCCGACGCGGCCGCGGGCGTCGACCTCAAGGGCCGTACCGCCATGGTGACGGGCGCGGGCAGCGGGATCGGCCGGGCCTGTGCCCGGGCGCTCGCCGCCGCCGGCGCGCTCGTCCACGTGGTCGACCTCGACGCCGCGGCGGCGGAATCGGTCGCCGATTCCATCGGGGGACACGCCCACGTGGTCGACCTCGCGGAGGGCCGGCTCCTCGCGGAGCTCCCCACCGACGTCGACATCCTGGTCAACAACGCGGGACTCCAGCACGTCGCACCCCTGGACGAGTTCCCCGTGGAGCGGTTCGAACTCCTCCAACGGGTCATGGTCCAGGCCCCGTTCCTCCTGATCCGCCGGACCCTGCCGCACATGTACGCACGCGGCTGGGGCCGCGTCGTCAACATCTCCAGCGTGCACGGCCTGCGCGCCAGCGCGTTCAAGGCCGGCTACGTGACCGCCAAGCACGCGATCGAGGGGCTGAGCAAGGTCGCGGCCCTCGAAGGCGCACCGCACGGGGTCACCAGCAACTGCGTCAACCCCGGCTACGTCCGGACCCCGCTGGTGGAGCGGCAGATCGCCGCCCAGGCCGAGGCCCACGGCATCGCCCCGGAACAGGTGGTCGGGGAGGTGATGCTCAGCCGCTCCTCGATCAAGCGGTTGATCGAACCGGAGGAGGTCGCCGACGTCGCCGTATGGCTCTGCGGCCCGCACACGGGCTACATCACCGGGGCGTCCATCCCCGTCGACGGGGGCTGGAGCGCCGCGTGAGCATCCGTCGACGGCAGCCTGGGCGTCCCGGCAGCCCGCGTAGCCGTGCAGCACCGGGTGCAGTCGGGGAGGCCAGGGGCGGGTGACGTCCTTCTCCCTCCCGCACCCGGTCCCCGCGGCACGTCCCGTTCCTCAGTGCCAGGAGGGGTGGCCTTCGCCGGAGGTGGCGGTGGTGAGCATGCGCTCGCCGGTCCCGTCGGCACGTACGGCCCAGATCACCGGCTTCTCGTACGGGCCCCGGACGAAGGCCACCCAGCTGCCGTCCACGGACCAGGTGGGGTCCATCTCGTGGGCGCCGGTGGCCGCCAGCGCGCGGTCGTCGGTGCCGTCCGCGTTCACGAGGCGGATGTCGCCCTGCGTGCCCTTGCCGTAGGTCCCGGCGGTGTACGCGAACGTCTTGCCGTCCGGCGACCACACCGCGTCGAGCGCCGGATGGGGCAGCCGGGTCACCTGCTCCGGGGCGCGGTCCGGGGCGGCGGGGTCGACGAGGTGGATCTGCCAGTTCTCGGGTTCCGTCTGCAGGGAGACCGCGATGTGCTTGCCGTCCGGGGACCATGCGGGGTCCTCGACCTGGCCCGTGCCGAAGGTGAGCTGCCGGGCCGTGCCGTCGGCCACGTCGACCGCGTACAGCTGCTGTACGCCGTCCTTCTTGCGCAGCACGGCGAGCCGGCTGCCGTCGGGCGACCAGGACGCCCTGCCGCCGGAGACCGGGGCGACCCGGCGGGCGTTCGATCCGTCGGCGTTGGCGGTCCAGAGGGCCGTGCCCTCGGAGGTGGTGCGGGTGAACGCGAACGACTTGCGGTCGGGGGACCACTGGGGCAGTACGTCGCACGTGCTTCCCGTGACGAGCTGTACGGGCGTGTCCGTGGCGGGGTCGCGGCGGGAGATGACGCCGTGACAGGTGCCGGGCCAGCCCGGGGCGGTGTCCTGCCGGATGAGCAGGGAGTCGGTCGGGAGCGGGGCGGGGCCGGAGGCGGTGGGTGCGATGGCTCCGGACTTGCCGCCGTCACCGGCGGAACCGCGCCCGTCCCAGGGCTGCCACACGAACAGCCCGGCGGCCGCGAGGGAGACCACGAGCGCCGCCGCCACCACGGCGAGGCGCCGACGGGACCGGTTCGCGTCGGCCGGGTCCGGGGTCTGCGGGGCCTCCGGGGGCGCGGGGGAGAGCGGTGTCGTGGGCCCCGTCACGGTGAGCGGCCGCTCCGGACGGGTCTTCGCGACGCCGACGGAGTCCGGTGCGGTGAGGTCCCGGGGCGCGGGGTCGGGGGCCGGGGTGTTCAGGGCCGGGGCGTTGGTGCCCGGGGCGTCCCGGGCGGGCGTCCGGGGGTCCCCGGCCGGAGTGTTCGGAGCCGGGGTCTTCCGGAGGTCCGGAACCGGGGCGTCCGGTGCGGTGGCCTGGGCGGTGGGCTTCAGAACGGGCCCCGCGGCGGGCTGTGCCGCCGGTTCGTGCGGGGGGAGCAGTTGCGAGGCGGCGTCCGGCAGCCAGCCGTCACCGGCCGGGTGGCGGACGGTCAGGCTGCCCAGGAAGTCGGTGGGCGTGGGCCGGTCGTCCGGGTCCTTGGACAGGCAGGCGCCGATCAGTCCGCGGAGTTCGCCGGGGACGGCGGTCAGGTCCGGCTCCTCGTGGACGACCATGTAGTGCCGGGCCGCGGACGGGCCGTTGCCGAAGGGGGAGCCACCGGCCGCCTGGGTGAGCACCACCCCCAGCGCGAACATGTCGACGGCGGGGGTCACGGTGCCGCCGGTGAGCTGCTCGGGTGCCAGGAACCCCGGAGTGCCGATCTGCAGGCCCGTCTGCGTCAGGGCGGTTCCGTCGAGCGCCCGGGCGATGCCGAAGTCGATCACGCGCGGCCCGTCCTCCGCGACGATGATGTTCGCCGGCTTGAGGTCGCGGTGGATGACTCCCACCCGGTGGATCGCCTCCAGTGCCTCGGCCAGGCCGGCCGCCAGCACGGTGAGCGTGTCCAGCGGCAGCGAACCCACGCTCGCGAGCACCGCCTGGAGGGTCGGGCCGGGTACGAAGGCGGTCACCAGCCAGGCCGGATCGCCGTCCGGGTCGGCGTCGACGACCGGTGCGGTGTGGAAGCCGCCGACCCGCCGCGACGCCGCCACCTCGTCGGCGAACCGCCGCTTGAAGCCCGGCTCGTTGCACAGCTCCGGGCGTACGACCTTGACGGCGACCGCACGGCCGGACTGGGACCGGCCCATGTAGACCACGCCCATGCCCCCCTGTCCGAGCCGTCCCAGCAGCCGGTAGCGGCCCTCGCCGACCGAGGTGGGATCGCCCGCTTCGAGCGGCTTCATGGGTTCCCCGTTTCACACGTTGTGCAATGAACAGCCTCTCCCTACCCGTCGTGCCGCATGGCAGTCAAGCGCGGTCCACACAGTGACGTGGGCGATTGGTCCGGTTCGTTCCTGAGCCGATCCTGCGGGCTTCCTTAAGAGACCTTGAAGAAGGCCTCCTGGCAGCTCTTTTGGCTGGTCACAGCCCTAGGCTCGGTCGCACCCGTCCACCCCCTCCCCTCTGAGGTGCCACAGGCATGAGTCGCAGCCGAACTCCCGGAACACCGTCCCGCGCCGGGGCGCGACGGAAGAAGAAGGTGCGCACGCGCGTCGTGCTCTCCCTCACCGCGGCGGCCGCGGCGGTCGCGGTCGGCGTCGCGGTCGCCGACTCCGACGGCGGCGGGCGCGCGGACCGGCACGCCGATGCCGCCGGGAAGACGAACTCCGGATCGGCGGGCTCCGCCGACGGGGGCGCGACGGCGACCCCCTCCGCCCCGCTCCCCGACGGTTCGGCGTCCGCTACGGCCGCGACGCCGACCGGGACTCCCGGCGCCGACGCCACGGCATCCGCCGCCCCCACGAAGTCCGAGGCGCAGGAGAGCCGTCCGTCGAGCTCGGCCCCGGCCCCGGCCGGAAAGCCCGCGCGTCCCCCGGCCACGACCGGCGGCGGCTCCGGTGGTTCCGGCGGTTCGGGTGGTTCCGGTGGTTCGGGCGGCTCCTCGGGGGCGTCCGATTCCGAGTCGGCCGTCCTCGCCCTCGTCAACAAGGAGCGGGCCGCGGCGGGGTGCGGTCCGCTCAGCACGAACGCCAAGCTGAGCGCCGCGGCGCGGGCGTACAGCGACACCATGGCCCGCAGCGGTGTCATGTCCCACACCGGACCCGACGGGTCCACCATGACATCCCGCGTGGAGGACGCCGGATACGGCTGGTCCCGTCTGGGCGAGAACATAGCCCGCGGCCAGGCGGACGCCGACGCCGTGATGGACGCGTGGATGAACAGCCCCGGCCACCGGGCCAACATCCTCAACTGCGGCTTCAAGGAGATCGGCATAGGCGTCCACAAGGGCGACGGCGGTCCCTGGTGGACGCAGGACTTCGGCGCGCCGAAGTAGGCGCGGAGCAGGCGCCGAAGCGTCAGTCCCCGCACCGGCCCCGCCTCCCCGTGGCCGGGCGGCACCCGTCCTCCCGACCCGTACGCGGGTCGGGGGGACGTCGGCGTTCCCCCGTCCGGCCCGGGGCGGTCGTGCCCGCTCGGGGGAGGAGGTGACGGGCGGCCCGGCGCGTCGGCCACTATGGGGCCGTGCCAAGAATTCCGCGCTACCTGCTCATATGGCTGTCCTGTACGGCCGCCAGCGTGACCGCCGTGCTCGGCACGGTCCGCTTCGTCGTCGGCTCGACCCGGCATTCGCCCCCGGTCGCGCAGTCCGCCCCCATGGTCTTCGATTCGCCGCCGGCGTGGCAGGCGGGGCAGGGCCAGTCACCGGGGCCGCAGTCCCCGAGCGCGTCCGCCTCCGGTTCGCCCACCGAGAGCGCGCGGCCGTCCTCCCCGGCTCCGGCGCCGACCGCCGTGAAGGCCTCGACCGCAACACCCCGTACCACGCCGCCGAAGCCCCCCGTCGACTGCGACGGCGGCCCGGGGCTGCACACCGTGCCCTCCGAGGGCGGCAAGGCCACGGTGCGGTACGGGAGCCGCGGCGTGTGCCTGATCTCCGCGATCCCCGGCCCCGGATTCAAGGTCACGACGTCCCAGAGCGCGAACGACACCCTGACGGTCACCTTCACCGGCTCGGACCACCGCTCGGTCATCACGGCGACGATCGAGCCGATGGCGAAGGCCAGTGTCCGGGAGACGTCGTTCTGACGGCTCCCGGTCCGTTTGGGGGTTTCACCCCTCCGTATGCGCTCATCTCCCGGGTTCCGGCGAAGCGGAATCTGAGCTCTTCCTTAGGGGAATCTCAAGATCGCGCCGACACGGTTCCGGCGGCCCCGGGCGGTCCTATGCTCGCGTCAACCGAGTGGCCCTCGGCGCCCGGACGTGACGCCCCGGCGATCCGACGGGCCGCCGGTTCCACCGATCCGGGAGGCGCTCGGCCTTCCCGCAATCCGAACCGTGCCCTGGGGTGTCTTCGCCATGAGTTCTCGCATACTCCGACCCGCTCTCGTCACCGCGGCCGTGGTCGCCGTCGGGCTGACCACGGCGTGCGGACCGTCCACCCAGTCCGCGGGCGCCACCGTGTCGGCCGCGACGGGATCCTCGTCGGACGCCCCCGCCCCCGACGCCACGGCCTCCGCCTCCGCGTCCGCCTCCCCGAGCACCTCGGCCTCCGCGTCGGCGTCGGCCAGTGCCTCGGCCGGCTCCTCGCCGAGCCCCTCCCGCGCCCAGACCCAGGCCGCCGCGCCCAAGCCCTCCCGTACCTCCGCCGCGCCCGCCCCGGCGAAGGTCCCCGGTCCCGGCTACGACAGTTCGGCCGACGCGCAGCAGCTGATCAACGCGGCCCTGAGCTCGGCCAAGGCCGACGGGAGGAACGTGCTGCTCGACTTCGGCGCCAACTGGTGCGGCAACTGCAAGGCGGCCGACAAGGTGTTCGGCCAGTCGCAGACGGCGGCGCTCCTCGGGGCCTCGTACCACCTGGTCAAGATCGACATCGGCGGCAACAGCTCCGCCAACTCCGCGCTCCTGCGCAAGTACAGCCCCTCGGGCGGCACGTACACGATGCCCGTCCTGGTCGTCGTCAGCCCGTCCGGGACGGTGAAGGTCGACACCCACGTCACCGGCAACCCCAGCCCCACCTCGGAGGGGATCAACTCCTTCCTGCGCAAGTGGGCGTCATGAGAAGACCGGTTCCGCGGCCCGCCGCCCTGGCGGTCGGCGGGCTGGTGGTGGCGGCCGCGGGCTGCCTCTTCGCGGCCACCGGGAGCGGCGCCCACTCCGGCGCGGCGGACGCCGGCCGGGCCGACGGCGGCGCGCTCGGCGCCGCCGCCGCGGCCGGGATCGTCGACCCCGGCGCCCGGCCGGCCGCCCCCGCCCTGGCGGGCGAGGACCTGGACGGAAAGCCCGTCAGCCTCGACGGGTTCCGCGGGCAGGTCGTCGTGCTCAACGTCTGGGGTTCGTGGTGCGGGCCCTGTCGGGCGGAAGTCGACGACCTCGCGCGGCTCGGCGAGTCGACCCGGTCCCAGGGGGTCCGGTTCCTCGGGATCAACACCCGTGACCGGGACCGCGCGGCCGCGCGGTCCTTCGTACGCGCCCACGGCATCGACTTCCCCAGCCTCCACGATCCCGACGGCGAGCTCCTGCTCCGCTTCCCGCCCGCGCTCCTCAACCCGCAGACCATCCCCTCGACCCTCGTGATCGACCGCCGCGGACGCATCGCCGTCAGCATCGGGGGAGCGGTCACCGACGAGGAACTGGGCCCGCTCGTCGCACGCGTGGCGCAGGAGGCGTCATGACGGCCCTCGCGGGCGTGACCCTCGCCGCCGCGGACGCCCCGTCCCTGCTGCACGGGACACTGGCCGTCGCCGCCCCCGTGGCCCTCTTCGCGGGGCTCGTGTCCTTCCTCTCGCCGTGCGTCCTGCCGCTGGTGCCGGGCTACCTCAGCTACGTCACGAGCCTGTCGGTCTCCGACCTGGCGGACGCCCGGGGCGGGCAGCGCAGCCGTATGGCGGCCGGAGCCATGCTGTTCGTCGCCGGCTTCACGGCCGTCCTCGTCTCCGGGGGCGCCCTGTTCGGGTACTTCGGCCGGTCCCTGCTCGCCCACCAGGCCGTGGTCACCCAGGTGCTCGGTGTCTTCACCGTGCTGATGGGGCTGTCCTTCATGGGGCTCCTGCCGGGCTTCACCCAGCGGGAGTTCCGCAGCCACCGCAGGCCCGTGCTGGGCCTCGCGGGCGCACCCCTCCTGGGCGCGGTGTTCGCGGTCGGGTGGACGCCCTGCATCGGCCCGACGCTGGCCGCCGTCCAGGCACTGGCCTGGAGCGAGGCGAGCGCGGCACGCGGCGCCCTGCTGATGGCGGCCTATTGCCTGGGGCTGGGCCTGCCCCTCGTGCTGGCGGCGCTGGCCTTCCGACGGGCGCTGGGCGCCTTCGGCCTGGTCAAACGGCACTACCAGTGGGTCCTGAGGCTCGGCGGCGGGATGCTCGTACTCGTCGGAGTGCTGCTGGCCACCGGAGTGTGGAACGACCTCGTCTACCGGCTGCAGTTGTGGAGCGCCGACTTCACCGCGGCCTTCTGACCCCCTTCCCCTTCTCCCCTTTCCCGAGACGAACGCGCAGAGGCAGAGATCCACCGATGAGCATTTCCGAGTACGTCGGGCGTTCCCGCAAGGCCCGCATCGCGGCCGCCCTGATCCCCCTGGCCGCCCTCGTGGCCTGCGGCGGGCAGTCCGACAAGGCCGGCGGCGGCGGCGCCGCGCCCACGACGCGCTTCACCGAGAACGGGGTCACCGTCACGCTCACGGTCTCCGACTGGCACGCCCCGAACGGCACCCTGACCGCCGTCTTCACCCCGGAGGGGAAGGGTTTCCACCTCTACAGCACCGACCTGCCGGCCGCCGGGATCGAGGGCGTGGGTCGACCGACCGCCGTGGACGTCACCGGGGTCCTGCGGGCGGACGGGAAGCTGACGGCCTCCGCGGGCGTACGGACGATCAACGTGCCCGGTGTCGAGGCCCCGGTCCCCGTCTACCCGGACGGACCCGTCACCACCAAGCTGCCCATCCGCGCGGACGGCAACGGCGAGGCCACGGTCCTGCTCGGCTACGCGAGCTGCAGTTCGAAGGAAGGCTGCACCATCCCGGTCTCCGACCGTCCCGTGCACCTGAGCGTCGGCGACGACGGCCCGACCTTCGGTGCCCGATAGGAACGACCGTTCACCTAAGGTGTGCGCATGCCGAGCGTCCTGGTCGTGGAAGACGACCCCAGCATCCGCCAGTCACTCATAGAGGTCCTGGCGGAACACGGGTATGCCGTCCGCAGCGTCGGCGACGGATTCGGCGCCCTGCGCGAGGTCACCCAGACGCCCGTCGACGCGGTCGTCCTCGACCTGGGGCTGCCCGATCTGGACGGAGGGGACGCACTGCGCATGATCCGGGGCATATCCTCCGTCCCGGTCATCGTGGCCACCGCCCGCGACGACGAGACGGAAATCATCCGGCTCCTCAACGCGGGCGCCGACGACTACCTGGTCAAACCCTTCTCGGGGGGACAGCTCATCGCACGTCTCTCCGCCGTCCTGCGGCGCGCCGGCCACGTCCCCTCCGGCCCCGCCGCGCCGCACGCCGGCCAGGGTTCGTGGCCCGCACCGGCGGCCGAACCGCTGCGCGCCACCATCGTCGGCGAGTTGGCGGTCGACCCCGGGGCGCGCACCGCCCACCTCGCCGGCCGGGAGCTCCACCTCACCCGCCGCGAGTTCGACCTGCTGGCCTTCCTCGCCCACCACACCGGGCAGGTCGTCTCCAAACGGCGGCTGCTGACCGAGGTCTGGCGCGAGCCGTACGTGGACGACCAGACCGTCGACGTGCACCTTTCGTCCCTGCGTCGCAAGCTCGGCGAACGGGCGGCGGCCCCGCGCTACCTGCTGACCGTCCGCGGTGTCGGCATCAAGCTGGTGGAGCCGAGATGAGACGTTCCCTGGCCGGAGTGGCGCTCGCCGTCACCTCCATGGTCGCCCTGTCCTTCCTCATCCCGCTGGCGGCGCTGGTGATGTCGCTGGTCAAGGAGCAGAGCGTCACCGCGGCCGAGCAGCGGGCCGCGGCCCTGGCCCCCGTGCTGACGCTGACGACGGACCCGGGCGCCCTGCGGGAGTCCGCCGCGAGCCTCGACGCGACCGAGCGGCTCGTCGTGCACCTGCCGGACGCCGCCGCCCTCGGCACCTCCCGGGCTCCCGCCGCCCTGCTCGAACGGGCGCAGCAGGGGCGCGAGTCCATCTCACAGGCGATCCCCGGCGGGTGGATCTGCCTGCAACCGGTGGTGCTGCCCGGCGACCGGGTCGCCGTCATCGAGAACTTCGTACCGGAACAGGACCTGACCCGCGGGGTCAAGGCCTCGTGGGCGGTCATGCTGCTCCTCGCCGTGGGTCTGATCGGCGGTTCCGTACTGGTCGCCGACCGGCTCGGCGCGAAGGTCGTCAGGTCCTCCAAGCGGCTCGCCCACGCCTCCCAGGCGCTGGGACAGGGCAATCTGGACGCCCGCGTGGAGCCCATGGGGCCGAGGGAACTGCGGGACGCGGGCGTCGCCTTCAACGCGATGGCCCACCGGATGACCGAACTGCTCGCCGTCGAACGCGAACTGGTCGCCGACCTGTCCCACCGGCTGCGCACCCCCCTGACCGCCCTGCACCTGGCATCGGAACGCATGGGCGCCTCACCGGAGTCGGCCAGGGTGGAGGCGGCCGTGTGCGAGCTGGAAACGGAACTCCAGGCCATCATCACCGCGGCGCGCACCCCGCTCGCAGTGGGCCCGATGGGCCAGGGCATGCTCGGCACGGAGCCGGGCACGGGTCACCCCGCCACCGGCGAGGTACCGACCGGACCGCGCTGCGAGGCGGCCGACGTCGTCCGCCGCAGGACCGCCTTCTGGGCGGTCCTGGCCGATCAGCAGGACCGGCCCTGCTCCCTCGACATCACCCAGGAGCCCACGCCCGTCGCCCTGTCCGACGACGACCTCGCCGCGGTGGTGGACGCGCTCATCGGCAACGTCTTCCGGCACACCCCGTCCGGGACCCCGTTCGGGGTCCGCGTCGTCCGCACCGCCCTGGCCGTGGAACTCGTCGTGGAGGATGGCGGTCCGGGCATCCCCGAACCGGACCGGGCCCTCTCCCGCGGGAGCAGTACGGGATCCTCGGGCCTCGGCCTCGACATCGCCCGCCGGGCGGCGGCCGTCACCGGCGGCTCGACGCAGATCACCCGCGGCCCCCGCGGCGGCGCGCACATCACCGTGTCCTTCGAGCTCGCCTCCCCCGCTCCGGCCGGCCGCCGACCGCGCACGTCCCGACGGCGCACGGGCCGGCCACGCGGCCGGTCACAGGGTTAGGGCCCGTCTTTCGGGTCAGGACCCGGCGGACCGCTCGACAGGTCCACGTGCAGGCCGTCGGATTCGACGCGTACGGACGTGGCCTTCAGCCCGAGCGGATACTCCTTCGGTGCTCCCGGCTCCGCACCGAGTGCGCCGTCGCCCGCCCCCAGACGGTCGGCGGGGACCGACCTGCCGAACAGGGTGAGCCCGTCGACCGCGAGGGTGACCCTGCCGTCCGCGAGTACGGGACGCAGCGTCAGCTGCCCGGCGCCGCCCGGGCCGACGGAGGCGAGGACGGTGCCCCGCGCCGGGTCGGTGGTGACCGAGCCCACCCTCACGGACGGTGCGGCGGCCCGGATCGCGGCGGCGATGGACTCGGTGGGAGCCGTCACCCGGGCGCGGGAGGCACCGACGCCGGCCTTCCCGCCGAGGCGCACGTCGTCGAGCCGCGCCCGGACCCGGAGGTGGTCGAGCCTGCCGGCGCGGGCGTCGTCGCTGCTGACGTCGAGCCGGGGAATGCGTCCCGTCAGCAGCTCCCACAGGACCCAGTCGCCGTCCGAATCGACCGTCAGGTCGTCGCCGAGGGCGGGCGCCGCCTGCGCGATCCGGTCCCGGACCAGGGCGCGGGCGGTGAACTCGGCCGCTCCCGCGCCGAGGACGACGACCAGGACCACGGCGGCCGTGACGGTGCGGGCCCGGTGACGGCGCAGCGCCGCACGGATCCTCGTCGGGTGTCGCCTCACGGGCGCTCTCCCCGGGCGCGTACCAGCACGGGGGCGGGCGCCGGCGGCGTCGGGAGGGCAGGCCCTTCCGGGTCCAGGTGCGGGAGGAGACGGTCCAGCCAACCGGGGATCCACCAGTTGGCGCGCCCGAACAGGTACATGGACGCCGGTACCAGGAGCAGCCGCACCACCGTGGCGTCGATGATCACGCTGACGCCCAGGCCGAGCGCGAGCATCTTGACGGCGACGTTCGTGGAGAGCAGGAACGCCAGGAAGACGCTGGTCATGATCAGTGCCGCGCAGGTGATCACGCGCGCCGTGGCGGCGAGGCCGGTGGCGACGGCGAGGTGGTTGTCCCTCCGGTGCAGCCACGTCTCGCGGATCCGGGAGAGCAGGAACACCTCGTAGTCCATGGAGAGCCCGAAGACGATCGCGAACATCATCATCGGCACGTACGACTCGACGGGCACCTTCTCGGTGACACCGAGCAGCGAACCGCCCCAGCCCCATTGGAAGACCGCGACGACCACGCCGTACGCGGCGGCGATCGAGAACAGGTTGAGCACGGCGGCCTTGAGCGCGATGAGCGGGCTGCGGAAGACCGTGAGCAGCAGCAGGAACGCGGCGGCGACGACCACCCCGATGATCAGGGGCAGTTTGGCGGCGAGGGTGTCGGTGAAGGTCTGCCCGGAGGCCGCGGTGCCGGTGACGTAGCCGGTGGCCCCGGTGCCCGACAGCACCCGCGGCAGGGTCTCGTCCTGCACGGTGTGGATCAGGTCGCCGGTGGCCGCGTCCTGCGGGCCGGTGACGGGGGTGACCGTGGTGATGAGCAGGACGTGGTCGGGGGAGGTGACCGGGGCCGTCACGGAGGCGACCCCGGGCACGGCCTCCAGGCCGCCGCGCAGCGAGGCGGCGAGTTCCCGGCGCTGCGCCTCGTCGGCGACCTGCCGGCTGTCGAGCTGGGTGACCACCGTGAGCGGGCCGTTGGCGCCGGGGCCGAAGCCCTCGGTGATCAGGTCGTAGGCACGGCGGTCGGTACGGCTCGTGGACTGCGCCCCCGCGTCGACGTGCCCGAGCCGCATCGAGGCGAAAGGCACCGCCAGGACGCCGAGCACCAACATGCCGCAGGCCAGGAACAACCAGGGGCGGCGGCTGACCAGGACGGCCCACCGGTGCCACACGTCCGACTCGCCGGTGGGTTCGGTGACGGGGGTGCGCACGTGCAAGCGGTCGATGCGGTGCCCGAGCAGGCCCAGCAGCGCGGGAGTCAGCGTCACGGACGCGGCCGCGGCCACGACGACGCTGAGTCCGGCCGCGACACCGAGGGAGCCGATGAAGCCCACCCCGGAGACGCACAGCCCCGCCAGGGCCATGGCGACCGTCGCGGCGGCGACCAGCACGGCGCGCCCACTGGTGGCGACCGTACGCCCGACGGCCTCCGCGGGGTCGGCTCCGGCGTGCAACAGGGCCCGGTGGCGGGTGGCGAGGAACAGCGCGTAGTCGATGCCGACGCCGAGGCCCATCATCGAGGCCAGCGTCGGGGCCGCCTGCCCGAAGTCGAAGTGCCCGGCCAGCAGTCCGAGACCGGCCAGGCTGACGGCCAGGCCGAGCACGGCCGTCACCAGCGGCAGTCCGGTGGCGGCGACGCTGCCGAAACCGATCAGCAGCACGAGCACCGCGACGGCCAGGCCGATGGCCTCCGAGGTGCGGTCCGCGGACTTCGGCGTGGCCAGCTGACCGAGCGGGGCCCCGTACTCGACGGTGACGCCGTCGGCGCGCAGTGGCTCGACGGCCGCGTCCACCCCCGAGAGGTACGAGGAGCCGAAGGAGGCCGGATTGCCGTCGAAGCGGACCGTCACCTGCGCGATGTCGCCCTTCGCGGACACCGCGCCGGGGGTGGCGAACGGGTCGGACACCGACAGTACGTCCGGCAGCCGGCCCAGGTCGCCGACGGCCGATTCGATCGCGGCCCGGTGCCCGGCGACGGACCCCTGGTCGGACCGGAGCACGAGGGGGGCGGCCGTGCCCCCGGAACCGGTGGTGTGGGCCTGGAGCAGGTCGGCCCCGGTCTGGGTCCGGGTCCCGGGCAGCGAGAAGCCGTCCGCGAAGGCGCCGCCCCAGGCGCGGTTGGCGAGCCCGAGGCCGACGAGGAGCAGCACCCACAGGGCGACGACCCGCCAGGCGTGCCGGGCGCACCAGCGGCCGCTGCGGTGGAGGAGGCCGGGCCGTACGGCCGATGGAGATCTCATGGGCCCCACGGTGCGCGGCGCGGGTAAGGGGGACGTTGGCGCATTGTTCGGGGAATGTACGGGCTCACGGCCCGGCGCGCGACCCCCCTCACGCGCCCCTGGGCGCCGGCGGCAGGGCGACGGTGAAACAGGCCCCGCCCTCCGGGCCGTGCCCCTCGACGCCGAGGGCGCCGCCGAGGCGGCCGGTCAGGCGGCGGGCGATGGCCAGCCCCAGACCGCTGCCGACGGGCCGGCTGCCGCGGTAGCGCTCGTGCAGGGCCCCGGGATCGAAGGCGACGCGCACGTCGTCCTCGGTGAGCCCGGGCCCGCCGTCGCGGACCTGCACCTCGGCCCCGCCGCCTGCCGCGGCACGCACGGCGAGGACCAGGGGCGCGCCCTCGGGTGTGACCCGCAGGGCGTTCTGGACGAGGCCGTCGACGAGTTGGCGCACCCGGAAGGCGTCCGTGTCGACGACGACGGCCCCGTCGGGCCGCTCCAGGCGCAGCTCGACACCGTGGCGAGCGCACGGCCCTTCCCAGAAGGCGGCGGCCTCGGCGAGGACCGCGCCGAGGTCGGCCGGGGCCACGTCGAGGCGGAACTCGTCCGCCTCCAGCCGGGCCAGGTCCAGCAGGTCCCCCAGGAAGCGGTCCAGGCGACGGGTCTCGTCGGCGAGGATCCCACCGACCTCGGACACCCGCTCCGGTTCGATCAGGCCGTCGGCGAGCGCCTCGGCGTACCCCTGCAACGCGGTCAGCGGAGTGCGCAGTTCGTGGGAGACGGACAGCAGGAACTCCCGCTGCCGGTTCTCGCTGCGCGCCAGCGCCCCGTCCAGGACGTTCAGGGCGCGCCCGATGTCCGCCGCCTCCCGGGGCCCGTCCACCGGTGCCGGTACGCCCCGTTCGCCGTCGGCGAGCCGGTGCGCGATCTGCGCGGCCGTCACCAGCGGGCGGGCGATCCGGCGGGCCAGGAGCGCTCCGGCCAGCGCCGCGCCGAGCATGCCGGCGAGCAGCGGCGCCAGCACGTTGCGGCGGATCTGGTTCGTGTTGTCGGTGACGACCGTGTACGGCTCGGTCAGCACCACCGCGCCGCCGCGCACCCCGGGCTGCCCCACCAGCAGGACGTCCCGACCGCCCAGGATGCCCGTCGTGGAGACCGGCTTCCCGGCCAGCAGCGCCGATTTCGACGCGCGGTCGACGGCCGGGGTGGCCGATCCGCTCACCGTGCCGTCCGGGGCGACCACCGCGAGCTGTACCTCGTTCGGCCCGCCGAGCACCTGGGCTCCGCGGAACAGCGCCTCGGACAGGGCCGGCAGCCGGCTCAGCACGGTCGCCTGACGCGTCAGCCGGTCCCGTTCGCGTTGCTCCGCACCGTGCGCCGCCGTCTGCCAGGCGATCAGCCCGGTCAACGCCACCGCGAGCGCCGCCACCACCGTGGTCAGCACCACGATGTTGCGTGCGAGGGAGCCTCGACGCCGGTCCTCGGGGCGGGAGGCGGTCACGCGCCGGGAGCCGTCGCGCTGTACCCGACGCCCCGGACCGTACGGATCGGACTCGCGTCGCCGAGCTTGGAGCGCAGCTGCGAGACGAACACGTCGACCATGCGGGTGTCGCGGTAGCCCGGATACCCCCACACCTGGGCGAGCAGCTGTTCCCGGGTGAAGACCTGGCCCACGTGCCGCAGCAGGTGTTCGAGCAGGTTGAACTCCGTGGCGGTGAGTTCCACCGGCTCGCCGTCGCGGCGCACGGTGCGGCTGACCGGGTCCAGGCTGAGCCGCCCCACCGGGTCGGGCGAGCGGCCCGGAGGGCCCGCCGCCCGGCGCAGCACGGTCTTGACCCGGGCGACCAGCTCGCGCGGCGAGAACGGCTTCGTCAGGTAGTCGTCCGCGCCCAGTTCGAGGCCGAGGATCCGGTCGGCCTCCTCGCCGCGCGCGGTGACCAGCAGCACCGGCGTCCAGTCGCCCGCGTCGCGCAGCGCACGGCAGAAGGCGATGCCGTCCATGCCCGGCAGACCGATGTCCAGCACGATCGCCACCGGCCGCATCCGGCGCGCGGCCGCCAGCCCGGTGGACCCGTCCGCCTCGACGTGGACTCCGAAGCCCTCACGCGCCAGGTACAGCCGCTGCACGTCGGAGATGTGGCGCTCGTCCTCGACGATCAGCACGAGGCCCTTGGACTGCGTCATCACTGCCTCTCACGTGCGGCACACCCTGCCGATGGCCGATGCTAGCCGCACCGACCCGGCCACCCGGTGGGCGCGCCGCCGCCCGTACATTCCCCGAACAATCGGCCTGCCGCCCCGGGTCACACCGCCGGGAAGACAGGGGGGATCCCGAGGGCCGGGGCGATCGTCCGCCAGATCGTCGACTGGGCGGTGTCGAGGTCGACCCGCGGGTCCTCCAGCATCACGCGGATGCCGAGCCCGTCGCACAGGGCCAGCACCAGGGTGGCGAGCGCGGCGACGTCGCAGTCGGTGAACTCCCCGGAGGCGATGCCCCGTTCCACGACCCCGCCGACCCACGCGTGCAGCTGGTCGTACAGGTCGACGGCGAGGTGCCGGGCCGTCGCGTCGCGCTGGGAGCGCACCCACAGCTCCTGCCAGAGCTTCCAGTCCTGGTGCAGTTCCGTGTCCGTGGGCAGCATGCTCCGTACGATCCGGGCCAGGACCACGGCCGCGGGAAGCGAATCGTCCTCGCTGCCGGTGTCCGTGCCCGTCTTCGCGAAGGAGTGCGTCATCGCCTCGGCGAAGAGCTTCTCGCGGGTGTCGAAGTGGTAGTGCAACAGGGCCTTGGACACGGCCGCGTGCTCGGCGACCTTGCGCATGCTGACGTGCTCGAAACCGATCTCGGCGATCACTTCGCACGCGGCCGTGAGGATTCGCTCACGAGTCTCCAGTGCGCGCTCGGCCTTGGTCACGTCGGCTGCTCCCGGTGTCGGCGCCCGTCGGCGGGTGAGTGGGTGGAAGGCGCCGGTACGGCGGTCCGGCCCGCCGCGCCCGAGCCACCCGTACCCCCATCCTTGCCCATGCCGTCCCCCGTGCTCCGGTAGACGTGGAATCCGCGGCCCGTCTTGCGGCCGAGCAGGCCCGCCTCCACCATCCGGGACAGCAGCGGAGGCGGGGCGTACAGCGGCTCCGGGTACTCCGCGTACATCGACCGCGCGATGGACCGTACGGTGTCCAGCCCGATGAGGTCGGCCAGCGCGAGCGGCCCCAGCGGATGGGCGCAGCCCAGGGTCATGCCCCGGTCCACGTCCTCGGCGGACGCCGCCCCGGCCTCGACCATCCGCACCGCGGCCAGCAGGTAGGGCACCAGCAGGGCGTTGACGATGAACCCCGCCCGGTCGCGGGCGCGCACCACGTGCTTGCCCAGGACCCCGGAGGCGAAGGCCTCCGCCCGGCGCACGGTCTCCTCGCCGGTGAGCAGGGAGGGCACGAGTTCCACCAGGGGGAGCACCGGGACCGGGTTGAAGAAGTGCAGGCCGATCACCCGCTCCGGCCGCGAGGTGGCGGCCGCCAGGCGGATGACGGGGAGGGAGGAGGTGTTCGTCGCCAGTACGGCGTCGGGGCGTTCCACGACCTCGTCGAGCCGGGCGAGGACGTCGAGCTTGGCCCGCTCGTCCTCGGCCACCGCCTCGATCACCAGGTCCCGGTCCACCATGCGCTTCAGGTCGGTGGTCACGGTGATGCGGGCGGCCGCCTCCGCCGTCTCGGCGGCGGTGAGTTTGCCGGCCGCCGCGGCGCGGGCCAGCGAGCGGGTGATCCGTTCCAGGCCCGCGTCCGCGGCCGCCCGGCCGCTCTCCGCGACCACGACGTCGAGTCCGGCGCGCGCGCAGACCTCGGCGATGCCCGATCCCATCAGTCCGCAGCCCACGACCCCGACCCGGTCCGTACCGGGGGTCCCCTCGGCCGCCCGACCGGCGGCGGTCACCCGACCGCCGCCGGTGGACAGTACGTCGTCGGTCACCGGGCGCCCGCGCCCTCGTCGGCCGGCATCTGCAGAACGCCCGTGCCCCGCTTGACGAGTTCCCCCGCGATGATCAGGCGCTGGATCTCGGAGGTGCCCTCCCAGATCCGGTCGACGCGCAGCTCGCGGTAGAGGCGTTCGACCGGGTACGAGCGGTCGTAGCCGCGCCCGCCGAAGATCTGCAGGCACCGGTCGACGACCCGCCCCGACGCCTCGCTCGCCGCCAGCTTCGCGATGGCCGCCTTGGCGTGCAGCGTCTTGCGGTCGACGAGGCCCTCGTCGACCTCCCAGGCGACCTGGTGGGTGTAGGCGCGGTTGACGGCGATGTCGACGGCGCAGTCGGCGAGCATGCCCTGGATCAACTGGAAGTCGGCGATGGGCGAGCCGAACTGGCGCCGTTCCACGGCCCAGTCCCGGGCCAGTTCCAGGGCCCGTTCGGCGGCGCCGATCGTACGCGCGGCGATCATCAGACGCTCCTCGGTGAACCAGGAGCGGGTGATGTCGTAGCCGTTGCCGACCTCCCCGAGCACGGCGTCCTCCGGCACGTGCACTTCGGTGAAGGTGAACTCGGGGTGCTCGTAGACGAAGGTGTGCATCCAGCGCGGCACCCGGGTCATCTCCACGCCGGGGGTGTCCTTGTCGACGAGGAACAGGGTCGGTGCCCGCTCCTCCCCGGCCGCCGCGAGCACGATCATGAAGTCGGCGTGGTCGCCGACCGTGACGAACCACTTCTCGCCGTTCAGAACCCAGCCGCCCGCGGTGCGCGTCGCCGTGGTCCGGATGCTCTGCGGGTCCGAGCCGGCCTCGGGCTCGCTCACCGCGTAGCAGTCGCGGCGCCGGCCCCGGATCACCGGCACCAGGTAGCGCTCGCGCTGCTCGGGAGTGCAGTGCGACAGGGCGTTGGCGGGACGCCACACCATGTCCCAGAGCGCGCCGGTGAGCCGGCCGAGCTCCGCCTGCACGACGACCTGCTCCAGGATGGTCAGGCCGGCGCCGCCCCACTCGGCGGGCATGTTGACGGCCTGCAGGCCGCTGTCGAGGACCGCGTCGCGGATCTCGGTGTGGGCCTGCGGGGGCAGGCCGTTGTTCTCCTCGCAGTCGACCTCGTACTTCATGATGAACTCGGTGAGTTCGCGGGCCGCGCCCTGGAGCTCCTGCTGGCGTGCGGTGAGTCGGAAGTCCATGGGGTCCTCTGGGTCCTTTCGGCGGTTCACGGGAGGTGTGGCGGGTGGGGCGGGTGTGGTCGTACGGGTGGGGCGGTTTCAGCGCGGGAGGGACAGGACCCGGGTGCCGCGCTTGACGAGTTCGTTGGCGATGATCAGGCGCTGGATCTCGGAGGTGCCCTCCCAGATCCGGTCGACGCGCAGCTCGCGGTACATGCGCTCGACGGGGTACGTGCGGTCGTAGCCGCGGCCGCCGAAGATCTGCAGGCACCGGTCGACGACCCGCCCCGCGGCCTCGCTCGCCGCGAGCTTCGCCGTCGACGCCTTGGCGTGCAGGGTCTTGGGGTCGGTGCCGGGCTGATCGGCCTCCCAGGCGACCTGGTGGGTGTAGGCGCGGTTGACGGCGATGTCGACGGCGCAGTCGGCGAGCATGCCCTGGATCAACTGGAAGTCGGCGATGGGCGAGCCGAACTGGCGCCGCTCGACGGCCCAGTCCCGGGCCAGTTCCAGGGCCCGCTCGGCGGCGCCGACGGTCCGGGCGGCGATCATCAGCCGCTCGTCGGTGAACCACTCCTTGGTCAGCTCGTAGCCGTTGCCGACCCCGCCCAGCACGTCCTCGTCGGGGACGAAGACGTCGGTGAAGGTGAACTCGGGGTGCCCGTTCACCGCGGAGTGCATGAACCGGGGCACCCGCGTCATCTCCACGCCGGGCGCCTGCTTGTCGACGAAGAAGAGGGTCGCCGCCCGCTCGGGGCCCGCGTCGGCCTGCACCAGCAGGAAGTCCGCGATGTCACCGCAGGTCACGAACCACTTCTCGCCGTTCAGCAGCCAGCCGCCGTCGGTCCGGCCGGCGGTGCTCGTGCCCGAGCCGGGGTCGGAGCCCGCACCCGGCTCGGTCACCGCGAACGCGTCGAACCGCTCGCCGCGGATGACGGGCAGGAGGTACTTCTCCCGCTGCGCCTCCGTGCCGTACGCCAGGACGTTCGCCGGCCGCCAGGGGATGTCCCAGAGGCAGTTGGTGACCTTGCCGAACTCCTCCTCGACGATGACCTGGTCGAGCAGGGACAGCCCGGCGCCGCCCCATTCGGCGGGCATGTTGATCGCGTAGACGCCGGCGTCGATCGCGGCGCGGGTCAGCTCGCGGACCGTCTCGGCGGGCAGCGGGCCGCCGGCCTCCTCGGACCGGTCCTCGTAGGTCGTCAGCAGGCGGGTGTAGGCGGCGGCGCGCGTCTTGAGCTCGGTCTGCTCGGGCGTGTAGCGGAAGTCCATGGTCCTCTTGCTCTCCTTCGGGAAGGGGGATCCAGGGCGGCCTGATCCGAAAGACGGGCCCCGGGGGGCGGCGGGCCTCAGCCCAGGACGGCCCGGGCGTCCAGGGCCAGTGCGCCGTCCGGGCGCACCAGCAGCGGGTTCACCTCCAGTTCGGCGACCTCCGGATGGGCGGCGGCGACCTCGGTGATCCGCTCGATCACGGCGGCCGCGGCGGCCACGTCCACCGCCGGCCGGCCGCGTACGCCGTCCAGCAGTGCCCCGGTCCGCAGGCCGCGGAGCAGCTGCTCGGCCCGTGCGGCCGGTACGGGCGCCAGGGCGAAGGCCACGTCGCGCAGGGTCTCGGTGAGCACGCCGCCCAGCCCGACCATGGCCACCGGCCCGAACCGCGGGTCCCGGTTCACCCCGACGATCAGCTCGACGCCGTCGGAGAGGTCGGCCATCGCCTCCACCGAGTACGCGGCGGCGCCGAGCCGGGCGTGCATCTCCCGGTAGGCGGCCAGCAGCGCCGCCCGGTCGGGCAGGCGCAGGGCCACCCCGCCCGCGTCGGACTTGTGCAGCAGGTGCAGCGCCTTGAGCACGTACGGGCCCTCGAAGTCCGCGGCCGCCGCCAACAGTTCGCCCTCGTCGATGACCTCGCGGGCCGCCGGGAAGGGAACCCCGGAGGCGGCCAGCAGCGCCCGCACCCCGTGGTATCCGGGGTCCCCCAGCTCGACCGCCGGGGCGGGCAGCGGGGCGATCCCGGGCGCGGGCGCGGTCGCCCGGCCGGTGATCGCCGCCAGCGCCCGGGCGGCGTCCTCGGTGGCGGAGAACACCGGGACCCCGGCTTCGGCCAGTACCCGGCAGCTCGGCGACTGCGGATACATCGACTGCACGACCAGGGGTTTCGTCGCCGCCGCGAGGTGCCGGGTGATCTCCTTCGCTGCCCTGGTCTCGCCGTCGGCGAGTACGGAGCCACCGGCCGGGCCGCCGCCCAGACCGCCCTCGGAGGCGGCGTACCCGCCGAAGTAGCCGGTCATCAGGACCGCGTCGACCTCGTCGGCGGCGAGGAGTTCCCCGACCGTGTCCGCGTAGGAGAGGGGCCGCTGTTCGCCCATCCCGGCCAGGTCCACGGGGTTGCCGACGGAGGACTGCTCCCACAGCACGGCCCTCAACCGGTCCTGCGTCGACCCGCCGAGTTCCGGTACGTCGAGCCCGGCGTCCTCGGCCGCGTCCGCCGCGACCGCGCCGTGGCCGCCGCCGTCGGTGAACACCGCGGTACGCCGGCCGGTCGTACGCGTCCCCGAGCTCAGCGCCGCCAGGACGACGGTCATCTCCCGGGGCGTGCGGACGAGTTCGATCCCGGCGTCGCGGCAGGCGGCCGCCACCACGTCCGCCGAGGTGGTGAGCGCCCCGGTGTGGGACTGGGCGCTGCGCGCGGAGGCCGTGCCGCGCCCGGCGGTGAGCAGGACCACCGGCTTGCCCGCCGCGGCGGCGGCCCGCGCGAAGGCCCGGCCGTCGCCGAAGTCCTCGGCGTACACGGCGATCGCGGTGGTGGCCTCGTGCCGGGCGCAGTCCTCGACGAGATCGACCAGGGTGACGTCGGCCTGGTTGCCCAGCGAGACGAACCGGGAGAAGCCGAGGCCGTGCGGGGCGCCGCGGAGCTGGAGTTCGAGGGCGAGGTTGCCGCTCTGGCTCAGCAGGGCGACGCCGCCGGGCGCGAACCGGTCCGAGGCGAGGTAGAGCTCGGTCGTGTTGTCGGCTATGCCGAGGCAGTTGGGTCCGACGAGGACGGCCCCGGCTTCCCGGACGCGGGCGACGACCGCGCGCTGGCGGGCCAGTCCCGCGGGGCCGGCCTCCGCGAAGCCCGCGGTGATGGCGACGATCGCCTTCGCCCCGCAGACCAGGGCGTCCTCGACGGCGGCCTCGAAGCCGCTGCCGGGGACGGAGACCACCACCAGGTCGACCGGCTCGCCGATCGCGGCCAGAGAGGGTGCCGCCGTCTTGCCGAGGACGGTGCCGCCGCGCCGGTTCACCAGGTGCACCGGGCGGCGCCCGTCGGCGCGCAACGCCTGGGAGGCGACGGCGTGGCCGTACTTCGCGGGGTCGTCGCTGGCGCCGACGACGGCGACGGAGCGGGGGTCGAAGAGCGCGGTCAGATCGCGTCCCATGTCACTTCTCCACTCGGAGGGCGGAATTGGGGCAGCTCGCGGCGCAGGCACGGGCCGCCTCCTCGCCGCCGGGCGGGACCCCGAGGGCGATGACCTTCGCGTAGCCCCATTCGTCGAGCTCGATCAGCTCGGGCGCGGGTTCCTGGCACAGCCCGTAGCCCTGGCAGCGGGTGGAGTCCAGCAGGAGTTTCATGACGTGCCTTTCAGTACGGGCAACGGGATGCGGGATGTCGGCGCCATGGCGACCTCCGGTACGGGTACGGCCAGGCGGCGCCCGCGGCTGTCCGGCCGTACCGCGGTGCCGGCGGCGCAGTCGGGGCACGGCCCGCGCAGATGGGACCGGACCCGTTCGGGGAAGGCGCGCAGGAGGCTGCCGGCGGTGGCCGCGGCGGCGTCGAGCAGGCCGCACGCGCCGCGCCCCGGCAGGGTCTGCGACCACCGCTCCAGCCGGGCGGTGGCGTCCGGACCGGCGGTGCCCTCGGCGAGGGCGTGCACGGTGTCGCGGATCGCGGCGGTGCCGGAGACGCACACCCCGCACTGCCGTGCGCTCTCGGCGGCGAGGTGGCCGACGGCGTCGGCGGCGGTGGCGACCGGGCAGGCACCGGGGGCGAGGAAGCGGATCGCTCCGCAGCCCAGCGCGGTGCCCGCCGCGGCGAGTGCGTCGGGTTCGAGGGGGAGGTCGAGGGCCCGGGCGTCGACGAGCCCGCCGAACAGTCCGCCCATCAGGGCCCCGCCCGGGGCGGCGGTGCCGTGCCACGCCGCCAGGGTGCGCAGCGGGACGCCGTAGGGGACTTCGGTGAGCACCGGCTCCGCGTCCCCACCGGACAGCGTGATCAGGGTGGAGCGGGCGATGACACGGCGCAGCCCGGGGTGGGCGGCGGTGAGGGCGATGCGGGCGAGGGTCTCGACGTTGGAGACCAGGGTGGGCGCGCCCCCGACGCCCCGCTCGAACGGCCGGGGCGGTTTCGAGGTGGGCAGGGCGGGTCCGCCGTCGATCCGGCGGACGACCGCGCTCTCCTCGCCCGCCACATAGGTGTGGTCGGTCTCGACGACCTCCACGGGCAGGTGCGGCGCGCGTTCGGCGAGGGCCCGGCGTACGGACGCGCCCGCTTCCGGGTCGGAGAGGTAGACGTAGCCGCGTACGGCGCCGGTGATCGCGGCCGCGTGGGCCAGACCGTCGAGCACCAGATGGGGTCTGGCCCGCAGCAGCCAGCGGTCCTTGACCGAACCGGGCTCGCCCTCCTCTCCGTTGGCCACCACCACCGGGACGCCGCCCCGGTCGCGGACGGCGCGCAGCTTGACGGCCGCGGGGAAGCCCGCCCCGCCGCGCCCGCGCAGACCGGACGCGTCGAGGTGGCGCAGCAGCGCGTCCGGGTCGGTGGCGCCGGCGTCGCCGCCGGTGGCGCGGTGGGCCTCGGCACGCTCCGTCACGCCCGGTGCCGCGCCGAGTACGGAGCCGGGAGACCGTGTGGTGGGGAGGCGGATGGAGGTCATCGGCCGGCTCCTGTCCGGGGGTCGGTGCGCAGGTGCAGTACGGCGCGCTCGAGCGCGGTGCGGTCCTGGGCGGTGCGGTCGTACCCCGGTCCCGGGAGGCCGATGAGCATGCGGTGGTGGTCGAGGACCACCTCGGCGGCGTGCAGGGCGGCGGCGCGGTCGGCGTGCGCCCCGCCTGCGGCCGCGGTGGTCACCAGCTCGGTGACCTCGGCCAGGTAGCGGAGCCAGTCGTGCCGGCTGCCGTGCAGTACGAGGCGTTCCACGCGGCGCCGCTCGGCGGCGGCCGGCTCGTCGCGCTCCGTACGCGCCGAAGCGCGCAGGGCGGCGACCGCCGCGGGGAGCTCCCGCTCGGGTTCGGGGGTGAGCCCGAGCCAGTCCAGACGCCGACGACCGCTCATGGGTGCCTCCGCGAGGAGTGGGGTGGGTGGCGCACGCGGTGCCCGGGGGCGGCACGCGGTGCGGGTGGTGAAGGGCGGTGCGGTTCGTGCGGGCCCGGAAGAAGACCCGGGAGGGGCCGGCCGGCAGGTTCCAGCGGGACGAACACCCGCGAAAGCCGGAGAGGCGACAGACGGCACGCTCACTGACCGATCGGTCAGCCACGAATGACGCTAGCTGACCGATCGGTCAGCGCACAAGTCTTGACCCGGCGGAAACGAGCCAGCAATCTGGCTGTCCAATCGGTCAGCGAGATTCCGGCGTCCGTCCGGACCGCCATGCCGCACGCCGCCTCCATCGGCACCGGTCGGCCTCGGCATCGCGGACACCGATCGCCGCACGGCAGGCACGGAGGAGTCATCCGATGCAGTCCAGAGCCCCCGAAACCCAGCTCGGCCCGCCCGGCCAGGACGTTCCCGGCCCCGCGTTGCCGGCCCGCTACTACACCGACCCCGATACCGCCGCCGCGGAGACGGAGCACGTCTTCGCCCGGTCCTGGCAGCTCGTCTGCCACGAATCGGACCTGCCGGCCACCGGAGCCCGCCTCGCCGCCACGGTCGCGGGCCGGGAGGTCCTGGTGGTCCGCACCGAGGACGGCTCCCTGGCCGCCCACCTCAACGTGTGCCGCCATCGCGGAACGCGCCTCGTCACCGTTCCCGAACCGGACGGCAAGGCGATCCGCTGCCCTTACCACGGCTGGACCTACCGCCTCGACGGCAGCCTGGTCGGCGCCCCGGAGGCCCGCCAGATCCCCTGCCTCGACAAGCCCCGGCTCGGCCTGTTCCCGGCCCGCGTCGAGTCCTTCCTCGGCTTCGTCTTCGTCAACCTCGACATGGACGCCGTACCGCTCGCCAAGAGCTGCGCCAAACTCGCCGAGGCCGTCGGCCACTACGCCGACGCCGACCTGGTGCCGGTGGGCCGCGACCGGATCCACGACCTGGCCCGAGCCGAGGTCCAGCAGGCCAACTGGAAAGTGGCGGTCGACAACTACCTGGAGGGCTACCACGTCCCGGTGGCCCACCCCGGTCTGATGCGCCTGCTCGACTACCAGGGCTACAGCTGCGAACTGGACGAGTCCTACGCCCTGTTCGCGTCCCCCCTGCGGGACAAGCCGTCCTCGAACTGGGCCGAACGCCTCTACCAGCGCATCGCCGCGCCGATGCCGGGCCTCGCCGAGGCCGACCGCCGGGTCTGGCGGTACGCCGTCATCTATCCGAACACCCTCATCGACTTCTACCCCGACCACGTGCTGGCCTGGACCGCCATCCCGACGGCCGTGGACCGCGTCGCGGTACCCGGAGCGTTCTACACGCGCCGCGGCACGGGCCTGCGCACCCGACTGGCCCGCCGCCTGAACATCCACATCGGTTGGATCACCAACGACGAGGACGCCGAGCTGGTCGCCCGCGTACAGAAGGGGCTCACCACCCCCGGGTTCGAACCCGGGCCCCTTTCCCGCCGCGAGTCGGCCGTCGGCTGGTTCGCGGCCCGCATCCGGGCCGACCTCGCAGCCGCCGACACCCCCCGGCCCTGATCAGCGCACGGCAGCAACCCCCCACGCCCCGTGAAGCACCGTTCGATCCCCCACCGTTCCCCACCCCCGCCGTTCCCCACGGCCCCCCTACGGAGAGGACCCCGATGTCCCCCGAGGCACACTCCCTGACCAGACGCTCCTTCCTCCGGGCCGGCACCGCCGCCGCCGTCGGACTCACCGCCGCCGGATGCGGGTTCGCATCGGGTGACGACCCGGCCGCCAAGGCGGCCGAGGAGGCCCCGATCGACGTCAAGGTCGACGGCGACCTGGTCTATTTCAACTGGGCCGACTTCGTCGACCCGGCCGTCTTCGCAGGCTTCGAGAAGGAGTACGGCGTCAAGGTCATCCAGTCGAACTACGACTCGATGGAAGGCATGGCCGCCAAGCTCAACGCCGGCAACCGCTACGACATCGTCTTCCCCACGGCCAAGTGGGCACAGCGCCTGGCCGCCGGAGGCAAGCTCCGCACGATCGAGCACTCCCGCCTGAAGAACGCGGAAGCCGTGTTCGGCGGCTACGACTACTTCGCCAACCCCTGGTACGACCCCGGCTCCCGGCACACCGTTCCCTTCACGATGTACAAGACCGGCATCGGCTGGCGCCGCGACCGGCTCGGCGACCTCACCGGATCCTGGGCCGACCTGTGGAACGAGCAGGCCAAGAACAAGGTCTTCGTGCTCGACGACCGCGACGAGGTGCTCGGCATGGGCGCGCTCAAGGCCGGCGTCGGCCTCGGCACCGAAGACCCGGCCGAGCTCGCACGGGTCACCGAGACCCTGCACTCGCTCCGCCCCCGCCTGCGCGGCTTCTCCAGCGACAGCTACAACAACCTCCTCAACGGCAACGCCGACATCACCCAGGCGTGGAGCGGGGACATGGCCGCCATGCTCGCCCAGGCCGAGGACCCCGCCGTCTTCGGCTTCGAGGTCGCCAAGGAGGGCGCCCCCGTCAACTCCGACTGCTACGCCATCCCCGCGGGCGCGGAGCACCCCGGCACCGCGATGCTCTTCATCGACTACATGCTCCGCCCGGAGAACGTGAAGAAGAACATCGAGTACATCGGCTACCCGATGCCGGTGCGGGGGACGGAGGACACCTACTCCGCCCTCGTGGAGCCGTTCCCCCAATGCCTGGTGACGGCCGACGACCTCAAGGACGACCACTACTTCCGCAACGCCACGGTGAAGGGCGAACAACGCCGCGACGCCGCCTGGACCGACGTGAAGGCCGGCTGACATGCCCCGACGCAATCGACCCGGATCTTCCGGAGGAGCCGCCGGCTCCGGGAGATCCGGAGCCGGCCGCCCGCCGCGCGGCGGCCCGGCGGCCTCGGAGGCGAGACTGTGGAGCGGGCTCATGCTCCCCGGCACCCTCTGGATGACCGGGTTCCTCGTCGCCTCCCTCCTCCTGGTGGCCACCCTCGCCTTCGGCACCACCGACCCGCTCGGGAACCCGCGCTTCGGGCTCAACTTCGACAACTTCGCCGCACTGGCCGACCCGGCCTACCGGACCGTCCTGCTGCGCTCCCTCGGCTACGCGCTGATCACCTGCATCATCTGCCTGGCCGTGGCCTACCCGGTCACCTACGCCATCGCCCTGCGCGGCGGACGGTTCAAGAACCTGCTGATCGCCGCGATCGTCGTACCGTTCTTCGCCAACTACCTGGTGCGCATGTACGGCTGGTCCGTCGTCCTCTCCGACGACGGGCCGCTGCTGAAGGCCCTGCGCTCGATCGGCCTCGCCGACGACGGCACCAAGATCCTCCAGACCGGCCCCGGCGTCATCGCCGGACTCGTCTACGGCTTCGTCGTCTTCATGATCATCCCGCTGTACGCGGCCATGGAACGCATGGACACCTCCCTCATCGAGGCCGGACGCGACCTCTACGGCGGTCCCCTGCGCACCTTCTTCTTCGTCACCGTCCCCGCCACCCGGCAGGGCGCCGTCGCCGGCTGCGTCCTCGTCTTCCTGCCCGCCATGGGCGACTTCGTCAGCGCACAGCTCATGGGAGGCCCCGACCAGATCATGATCGGCAACCTGATCCAGGACAAGTTCTTCCAGGGCCAGAACTGGCCCCTCGGCTCGGCCCTGACCATGCTGCTCATGGCGGTCCTGCTGCTCGGCATGCTGGGATACCTGCGCCGCGCCCGCAAGGACGAAGCGGAGGCCGCCCGATGAAGCTCCGCCGGAGCAGCGGCCGCCGCGGAGCCGATCGCCGGCCCCGCTTCGCCATCGCCGTCACCGCGCTCTTCTTCGTCCTGCTCTACCTCCCCGTCGGCGTCGTCACCCTGTTCTCCTTCAACGCGCAGAAGTCCCTCACCGTCCTCGACGGCTTCAGCCTCCGCTGGTACCGGGAGTTCTTCCACGACGACGTACTGATCGGCTCGCTCGGCATGAGCCTTCAGGTGTCCCTCGTCGCCATGGTGGGCTCGCTCGTCCTCGGAGTGACCCTGGCCCTCGGCCTGGTCCGCGCCCGCTCCCGGCTCGGCTCCCTCGCGGGCCTGGTCATGCTCGTCCCGCTGATCACCCCGGAGATCGTCACCGGTGTCGCGGCGATGATGCTCTTCAAGGGCCTCGGCATCACCCTGTCCACCACCACCGTGATGCTCGCCGAGATCACCTTCTCCATCTCCTACGTGACGGTCATCCTGCGCTCCCGCATCGCCGCCCTGAACCCGGAGGTCGAAGAGGCCGCGATGGACCTCGGCGCCACCCGCCGGCAGGCCCTCTTCCTGGTCACCCTGCCCGCGCTGCTGCCCAGCATCCTGGCCTCCGCGGTGCTGATCTTCGCCCTGGTCTTCGACGACTTCGTCCTCGCCTACTTCACCACCGGAGTCGACCCGCAGCCGCTGTCCGTCCGCATCTACTCGGCCATCAGGTTCGGCGTCCAGCCCACCATCAACGCCGTGGGCACGCTGATGCTGGCCGGATCCGTCGCCCTGATCGTCCTCGCACTCGCCATTCCGCGCCTGATGGGGCGCCGCGGCGGCCTCGACCTGCTCTCCGGGAAGTGATCCCCATGTACCCGACACCCGTGCACCCGACCCCCGCCGTGCGTCTCGACCGCGTGAGCAAGCACTACCCCGGAGCGGCCGGCACCTACGCCGTGCACCAGGTCGAACTCGACATATCCCAGGGCGAGTTCTTCTCCCTCCTCGGCCCCTCCGGGTGCGGGAAGACCACCCTGCTGCGGATGACCGGAGGTTTCGCCGACCCCACGGAAGGCCGCGTCCTGCTCGACGGCGAGGACGTCACCGGCCTCCCGCCGAACAAGCGCAACGTCAACACCGTCTTCCAGAGCTACGCCCTCTTCGACCACCTCTCGCTCGCCGACAACGTGGCCTTCGGCCTCAAGCGCAAGGGCGTCGCCCGCGCCGAGATCCGCCAAAGGGTCGCCGACATGCTCGACCTCGTCCAGCTCGGCGGGCTGGCCGGTCGCAAGCCGCCCACCCTCTCCGGCGGCCAGCGCCAGCGCGTCGCGCTGGCCCGCGCCCTGGTCAACCGGCCCCAGGTCCTCCTGTTGGACGAGCCGCTGGCCGCCCTCGACCTCAAGCTCCGCCGCCAGATGCAGATCGAGCTCAAGCAGATCCAGCGCGAGGTCGGCATCACCTTCGTCTTCGTCACCCACGACCAGGACGAGGCCCTGACCATGTCGGACCGCCTCGCCGTCATGAACGAGGGCCGCATCGAGCAGTGCGGCACGCCCGAGGACGTGTACGAGCGCCCGACGAGCCGCTTCGTGGCCTCCTTCATGGGCACCTCCAACCTGGTCCCCGGCACCTACCGGGCCGGCCGCGTCGTCCTCGACGAGGGCCCCGCCCTGCCCGTCGGCACCCGACCCGGCGTCCCCGACGGGAGCCGCGTCAGCCTGTCGATCCGCCCCGAGAAGATCTGGCTCTCCGACTTCGAACCGGGCATGGCCACCGTCGGCGGGGTCGTCCGCGAGACCGTCTACTCCGGCCCCACCACCACCTACCTCATCGAACTCGCCCCCGGAGTCACGGTGTCCGTGCTGGAGCAGAACACCGTCCGCTCCCGCATGGAGGACCGCTGGAGCGGCGGCGAGCAGGTCGAGATCGCCTGGAAGCCCGAACACTGCCTGGTCCTCGACCACGCCGACGCCTGACCGGAGGCACCCGCAATGAACCACGACGTCATCGTGCTCGGCGCCGGCCTCGCCGGCCTCGCCGCGGCACGCGACCTCGCCGCCGCCGGGGCCGACGTCCTCGTACTGGAGGCCCGCGACCGGGTCGGCGGACGCGTCGAACAGACCGAACTCCCCGACGGCAGGCTCGTCCAGCTCGGCGGCGAGGTCGTCGGCCGCGCCCACACCGCCTACACGGCCCTCGCCGAGGAACTCGGCCTCACCCTCGTCCCCAGCTACGTCGCCGAGCCCGGCGCCCTCGCCCGCGCCACCCCCGAAGGGGTCTCGGCCGGGGACCCGCCCCACTGGTTCCGGCAAGGAGACGACGCCTGCCACCGGAAGGTCACCGCCGCCTTCACCGAACTCGCCCGGACCGTCGACCCCGACGACCCGTGGTCCCACCCCGACGCCACCGCCCTCGACCGGCTCTCCGTCGCCGACTGGCTGCGCTCCGAGGGGGCCGGCCCGGCCGTCGTACGCCTGTGGGAGATCGGCCAGCTCGCCCTCGCCGACGGCTCGTACGAGCGCACCTCGCTGCTCGCCGCCCTGCGCAAGAACGCCGCCGTCCCCGGCCCCGGCCACTACGACTACGAGGCCTGGGAAGGCCTGCGGGTCGCCGAGGGCTCGGCCACCGTCGCCCTGCGCATGGCCGAGGGCCTCGGCGCCCGCGTCCGCACCGGGGCGCCCGTCGAGGCGGTCGCGGTACGCCGGCCCAGGGGGTGCGCCGTACGGATCGCGGGCGGCGAGACCCTCACCGCCGCCGCCGTCGTCAGCGCCCTGCCCGCGGGCCCGCTGCGCTCGGTCGCCGTCAGCGGCGTCTCCGAAGCCCGCCTGGCCTCGCTCCACCGACAGCGCCACGCGCTCGCCGCCAAGTTCACCGCCTGCTACGAGACCCCCTTCTGGCGGGAGCGGGGCCTGAGCGGGCTCTCCGAATGCGAAGGCGTCCTCGGCAGCACCTGGCCGCAGAGCGAAGGCGTCCTCTCCGCCCTCGTCCCGCCCGAACGCTACGGCGTACTGCTCGGCATCCCCGGCCCCCTGCGCACCCCCGAGCTGCTGGCCGACATCGCCCGCCTCTACGGCGAGGAGGCCCACCGGCCGCTCACCACCCACCTGCGGCTGTGGGGCACCGACCCGTGGACCCAGGGCTACGTCACCCAGTGGACCCCCGGCGACGTGATGGGCGTCGGCCCCCTGCACGGCACCCACGAACCGCCCTTCTACGTGTGCGGCTCCGACCAGTGGGTGGCCGGCTACATGGAGGGCGCCGTACGCACCGGTCGCGACGCCGCCCGGGAGGTGCTGAGCCGTGGCTGACGCCCTGCGCAACCACATCGGCGGCGCCGACCTCCCCGCCGCCTCCGGCGCGACCATGGAACTGACCGACCCCGCCACCGGCGAGGTACACGGCCGCGCTCCCCGCTCCGGCCGAGCCGACACCGACGCCGCCTGTGCGGCGGCGGCAGCGGCCCTGCCAGGCTGGTCCGCGACCACCCCGGCCACGCGCCAGCGCGCCCTGCTCGGCATCGCCGACGCGATCGAGGCGTACGCGGACGAGCTGACGGCCGCCGAGACCGCGGACACCGGCAAGCCGGCGGAGCGGTTCCGTACCGACGAGCTGCCCGCGATCGCCGACACCGTACGGTTCTTCGCCGGCGCCGCACGCAACCTGCCGGGCGCCGCCGCGGCCGAGTACACCGAGGGCCGCACCTCCCTGCTGCGCCGCGAACCGGTCGGCGTCTGCGCCCAGATCACGCCCTGGAACTACCCGCTGATGATGGCGGCCTGGAAGATCGCGCCGGCCCTCGCCGTCGGGAACACGACCGTCCTCAAACCGGCGGACACCACACCCTCCTCCGCCGTCCTGCTGGCCAGGATCGCGGCCGCCCACCTCCCGCCCGGCGTGCTCAACGTCGTGTGCGGGGACCGGGACACCGGCCGGGAGCTCACCGCCCACCCCGAGGTCGCCCTGATCGCCGTCACCGGCAGCGTACGGGCCGGGCGCGAGATCGCGGCCGCCGCGGCGGCCGATCTCAAGCGGGTCCACCTGGAGCTCGGCGGCAACGCCCCCGTCATCGTCCACGACGACGCGGACGTCGGGGCGACCGCCGCGGCACTGGCCGAGGTCGCCTACTACAACGCGGGCCAGGACTGCACCGCGCCCACCCGGCTCCTCGTGCACCGGCGGGTGCACGACGCGTTCCTCGCGGCCTTCACCGAGGCCGCCGGCGCGCCGGCGAACCGCGACGCGGCCTTCGGCCCGCTCAACAGCGCCGCCCAGCTGGCCTCGGTCCGCGGTCTGCTGGAGCGGCTGCCCGCCCGTGCCGAGATCGTCACCGGCGGTGCCCGGCTCCCGCGCCCCGGCTTCTTCCACGCGCCCACCGTCGTCGCGGGCGTCCGCCAGGACGACGAGATCGTGCAGGAGGAGGTCTTCGGCCCCGTCGTGACCGTCCAGCCCTTCACGGACGAGGAAGAGGCCCTGCGCCTCGCCAACGGCGTCCGCTTCGGTCTGGCCGCGAGCGTCTGGACGAAGGACCACGACCGTGCGATGCGTGCCACCCGGGCCCTGCACACCGGCATCGTCTGGGTGAACACGCACGGCACCACCGTCTCCGAGATGCCCCACGGCGGGGTCAAGCACTCCGGCTACGGCAGCGACCTCTCCCTGACCGGCCTCCTGGAGTACACCCAGGCCAAGCACGTCATGCTGTGACCCCGGCCCGCCGCGTTTCGGGTGCCCGGAGCCGGGCAGCCGCCCCGCGGGGGTCCGGAACGGGAGGAGGCCCACGATGGACGAGCAGGGTGGAGCAGGCGGGGTGCCGCTGCACGACGACAGTGAGCAGGCCCGGCACCGCAAGCCGCACGCCGAACGCCGGGACGACCGGCGCACGGCTGCCGCCGACACGGACGAGGCCAGCCGCCTCGACCGCCCGCAGCAGCCCGAGAAGGAGAGCGGGAAGGGGACGCGCTGGGTGAGCCCGAAGCACGGCTGAATCGGCCGAACCGACGGACCGCGCACCACCGACCCCGACCCCGACCCCGACCCCGACCCCGACCCCGACCCCGGGCCCGGGGCCGGGGTCGGTCCGGCCGCCGTACGCACCCGGGAAGGCGCGGTGATCACCTGTACCGCGCAGCCAGGAGCCGTGCCTGCGGCGACGTGAGCGCATGCGGGGTTAGGCTCGAAGCCGGCCACGAAAGAGGTGATGCGCATGTGTCGCTGGCTGGCCTTCTACGGCTCGCCGGTGCTCCTCGACACGCTGCTGTACCGCCCGGAGCACTCGTTGATCAACCAGAGCCTGCGCGCCCGGATGGGCGTGGAATCCACGAACGGCGACGGCTTCGGAATCGGCTGGTACACCGCGGACGGAGACAGGACACCGGCGATCTTCCGGGACGTGGGCCCCGCCTGGAACAACCGCAACCTGCAGGAACTCGCGGCCCACGTGCGCTCGCCCCTCTTCTTCGCCCACGTGCGCGCCTCGACGGGCTCGGCCATCCAGCAGACCAACTGCCATCCGTTCCGCCACGGCCGGTGGCTGTGGATGCACAACGGTGCCATCTCGGAGTTCGAGCGGCTGCAACGCGACCTGTACATGGCGGTCGACCCGGCCCTGTTCCCGTCCATCGAGGGCTCCACCGACTCGGAGGTGATGTTCTACCTCGCGGTGACCTTCGGGCTGGACCAGGACGTGCCGGGCGCGGTGGCCAGGATGGCGGGTCTCGTGGAGCGGCTCGGCGACCAGCACGGCGTCGCCGACCCCCTGCAGATGACGGTGGCGGTCAGCGACGGCACCCGCGTATGGGCCTTCCGGTACTCCAGCCAGGGCAAGACGCGGTCCTTGTTCTACAGCAGCAAGGCCGAGACCGTACGGCGTCTGTACCCGGAACTGGACTACCTGAACAACGTGTCGGACTCCTCCCGCATCGTCGTCTCCGAGCCGCTGGGAGACCTGCCCGGTGTCTGGAACGAGCTCCCGGAAGCCAGCTACGCGGTCATCCCGTCGGACTCCGGGGACGACTACTTCCCCTTCGTCCCCGAGGTTTCCTGAACCACCGGGACCGCCGCGCGATCATGAGGGAGGAATGCCATGATCGTCGATTGCGCACACTACCGGGACGGGCGGCGCCAGCACGAAGGCGCGATGCCGCTGGAGGAGGCGGCCGCGCGCTGCACGACGGGCGGGTTCGTCTGGCTGGGCGTCTTCGAACCGGGCCCCGAGGAGCTGGCCCGCATCCGGGAGATCTTCGGGCTCCACGAACTCGCGGTCGAGGACGCCACCGCCTACCACCTGCGGCCCAAGGCCGAGCAGTACGAGGACGGCACCGAGCTGATCATCCTGCGCACGGCCCGCTACGACGACGAACGCGAGGAGATCGACACCGGCGAGATCAGCGTCTTCCTCGCCGAACACTTCGTGATCACCGTGCGCCAGGGCATCGCGAGCGAGCTGCACGGTGCCCGGAGCCGGCTCGAAAGCCGCCCCGAACTGCTGAAGAACGGCAGCGCCGCGACGCTCTGGGCGATCCTGGACCAGGTCGTCGACAGCTACGCGCCGGTCGTAGGGGAGCTCGAACGCGACATCGAGCAGATCGAGGCCACCGTGTTCTCCGGGGCGGTCGCGCCGACCGAGCGGATCTACTCCCTGCGCCGTGAGGCCACCGATTTCTACCGGGCCGTGCACCCGCTGCTCGCCGTGCTCGGGCGGCGTCTCCAGCCGGGCAAGTCACCGTCGGCGCTGCTGCCCTACTTCCGCGACGTGCACGACCACCTGCTGCTGGTCAACGAGGAGGTCGCCGCCCAGCGCGACCTCCTGACCACCGTGCTGGAGGCGAACATCGCGGTGATCTCCGTCGAACAGAACAAGATCAACCTCCGGCAGAGTGCCACGATGGAGCGGCTCACCGTCCTCGCCTCGGTGTTCCTGCCGCTGTCGTTCGTCGTCGGCTTCTTCGGGCAGAACTTCGGGTGGATGGTGGGCCACATCAGCAGCTTCACGGCGTTCCTCGCCTTCACCCTCGCCGGGCTGCTGCTGCCCTGCCTGCTGCTGTACGTCTGGCTGCGCCGGCGGCGCAGCCATCCGGGACAGCTGATGCCCGAGCCCTCGGGCCCGCCCCGGAGCCGGGCGGGTGCCTACGGACCCTCGTCGTAGGTACCCGCCTCGATCTCCAGGGCGAGTTCCTGGAGCACCTCGATCGCCGAAACGTCCGTGCGCCCGTTGTCGTGCGCGATGGCGAGGCTGGTGAACGCCAGGCTGAATCCGGAGACCATGGTGTGCAGCGCCGGGCCGAGGGCCTCGGCCACCAGGGTCGCCACCTGCTGCGGAGACGCGTCGGCCGGCACGCTGATCGACGGCAGCATCTCGTTCAGGAGCGTCGTGGCCACCCCGGGGGCCGCCGCCAGGTCGGCGTCGTAGCCGTCGGCGTCCTCACCGGCCTCGGCGGCCCGGCGGATCTCCTGGGCCTCGGTGAGGATGCCGATCACTCGCTTGAGTACCTCTGCGCGTTCCATCCTGTGGAGCGTAGCCCCGGATCCGGGGCTACGGGGCCGCGTCGTACTTGAAGTCCTGCCGGGCCGAGGGCGGTCAGCGGGTGACGCCGCCGTTGGCGAGGGGCCACTCCCGGTTGAGGGAGCCGAGCGGGATGCGGCGCTCGAAGACCGGCGTGCCGAACAGGGACAGCTGGAGGTGGAGCTGTCCGCTCAGGTCGAAGCCGCCGTACAGGGCCCAGGCGCCCGAGACCGAGGCCTTGCCGTCGGTGGAGGCGGTCGCCTTGGCGTCGGCCTCGCCGCGCAGGTAGGGGGCGAAGTCGGCGCTGACGCCGACGGCTCCGTACAGACCGACGGAGGCCTCCGCGCCGAGGGCGCCCTTGACCCGCCCGGCGGCGGTGACGCCCGCCTTGACCGGCGAGCTCTGCACGGCCGAGGTGCTGACCGGGGCCCAGCCCTTGCCCGCCGTGTAACCGCCGCCGACCCGGAAGTCGCCCTTGACGTCCTGCTGCACGTCGAGGGTCACCCGGCCGTCGGCCTCCACCTGGACGTAGCAGGTTAGGCTCAGGTTGACCACGACGGGAACGGGGCCGACCTGGATCACGGGAGCGCTGCGGAGCGTGGCGAACGGGATCCGCTTGGGCGCCCCGGTGCTCGCGGCGGCGCGGCCCTTCAGCTCCCACCGCGAGGACCAGTCGCCGCTCATCCCGAGGAAGGCGGAGTGCGGGCCCGCGCCGCCGCCCGGCGTGCCGTCGTACGCGAACTCGACCTTGGGGGCGAGCTGTACGAAGCCCGACACCGAGGCGCCGGCCGAGACGGGCGCACCCTCGGCGGTGTCCACCGCGGCGTTCACGTCGAGGCGCAGGCTGCCGAGGGGCAGCTCCGCGCCCTTGGGGCCGAACCGGGCGCCCTGGCCCTTGGCCCAGGAGAAGGTGACGCCCTTCATCAGCGGCTCGACGGTGACCGACGCCGGGTCGACCGGGACCTTGCCGTCGGCCTTGTCCTCCTTGAGGACGGAGGCCAGCGTGGTGGGAGCGGTCTTCACCTCGATGCCGCGGTCGGTCTTCCCGACCACCTCGGTGACCTTCGCGAGGAGACCGTCGGGGGCACCGGGCGCCGGCGCGCTGGCGATGACGTCGTCCACCGCCACGGGGTTGGGCGCGCCCGTGTGCTCCTGGGGGGTGGCCGCTATGACGGCGCGGCCGCTCGTCTTGTCGTAGGAGGCGACCTTCAGGGAGGACTTCTCGGGCCGTCCCTGGCCGGCACGGGCGCGGGCCACGGCCGTCGGCGCGGCGGATCCCTCGGGGGCGGAGGCGACGTCGAGCCGGCCGTCGCCGGCGGCCTCGGACGCGGAGGCGGCCGGGTTCTTCGGCTGGTCGGCGGAACCGGTGTGGGTGGGGGAGGAGCAGGCGGTGGCGGTGAGTGCCAGGGTCGTCAGGCAGGGGAGCAGGAGGCGTCGGGCGAGCGTGCGCACGTCGGAGTGACCTTCGGATCGTGGGGGAGGAGGAGTCGTTACTCGTAGGTAACGTCCGAATGATCATGCCATGTGCGCACAACGGCGGTCACCTCGGGATCCGGCCAACTCACGCCCGATTCATACACGTTGAAGATTCATCCATGCGGAAACGGGTGCGGGGGCCGGGGCAGCGGCGGGCGGTGACGTGCGCGCCGGGCGCGGTGCGCTCAGGATGAGGGGACCGGTGACAAGGAGCGGAGCATGAGCAGTCCGGCCGAGCGGTCCCGACGCGGGCGGGCCGTCCGCAAGAGCCTCAGCCGTGCCTCGCACGGTCAGTGGACCGTGTCGCCCGAGCGCCCCGATCCCGTCGCGGTGCTGCGGCGGCAGGCGGCCGGCAGGGTCCCGGAACTCCTGCCGATCCGCTACGGCCGGATGGCGGCCTCGCCGTTCGCGTTCCTGCGCGGCGCGGCCGCGGTCATGGCGGCCGACCTGGCGGCCCAACCGGACACGGGCCTGACCGTCCAGCTGGCCGGGGACGCGCACCTGCTGAACTTCGGAGTGTTCGCCTCACCCGAACGCGCCCTGCTCTTCGACCTCAACGACTTCGACGAGACCCTGCCCGGCCCCTTCGAATGGGACGTCAAGCGGCTCGTCGCGAGCGTCGCGGTGGCGGCCCGTCAGAACGGCCACGGCGACGACTGGGCCCGGGAATCGGCCCTGGCGGCGGCCCGGTCCTACCGGGAGACCATCAGGGAGCTCGCCGGGCAGGGCGAGCTGGACGTCTGGTACCACCGGATCGACACCGCCGATCTGGTGCCCCTCATCCGCAGGCCCAAGCTGCGCGGCCGAGTCGAGGCCACGTTGGCGCGCGCCCGCACCCGTACCAGCCTGCGCGCCCTCGAGAAGCTGACGGAGGCGCGCGACGGCGGCCGGCGCATCATCCACGACCCGCCCCTGCTGGAACCGCTGACCCGGGCGGATACCCAGGCCGTGGGCGAGCTCTTCGGCGAATACCGCAACACGCTCCCCGAGGAGCGCCACATGCTCCTGGACCGCTACCGGCTGGTCGACGTGGCGCGCAAGGTCGTCGGCGTCGGGAGCGTGGGGACCCGCTGCCACATCGTGCTGCTCACCGGCCGGGACGACGACGACCCGCTCTTCCTGCAGATCAAGGAGGCCGGCCCGTCCGTCCTGGAGGGCCACCTCCCGGCCGGAGGCCATGATCACCACGGTCACCGGGTCGTCGCCGGCCAGCGGCTGCTCCAGGCCACGAGCGACATCTTCCTCGGGTGGATGACCGGCCCCGGAGGACGCCACTTCTACGTCCGGCAGCTGCGCGACATGAAGGGATCGGCCGATGTCGCGAGCATGTCCCGGGGCGTCCTCGGGCAGTACGCCGCGCTGTGCGGCCGGGCGCTGGCGCGCGCCCACGCCCGCTCCGGCGACCGCATCGCCATCGCCGGGTACCTGGGCAACGCCGACACCTTCGACCGGGCCGTCGCCGGCTTCGCGCTGCGCTACGCCGACCGCACCGCCGCGGATCACGCCCTGCTGACCGCCGCCGTCGCCGACGGCTCCGTCACCGCCATCACCGGCGTCTGAACCGACGCGAAGGCGACGCCGTCCAAGGTCCAGTGCGGGTCGGGGGTGATGCCGAGCGCGGTGTAGACGTGGGCGGCGACATCGGCGTGTCGGAGGGCCGACGGTGCCGTGGCGGGCGACAGGCCGGGCCCACACGCGGCGATCCAGGCCGTGCGCTCCAGCGGGCTCCGTCCCCCGTGGCCCCCTTCGTCACGGTGACCGTGGTCCGTCACCACGATGACCGTCCACCGCTCGCCCCGGTGATCGGGGCGGCGGCGTACGGCGGCCAGGAGCCGGCCGAGGCGCCGGTCCGCCGCCTCGATCGCACGGCGGTACTCGGGACCGCAGCCGAGGAAGTGCGCGGTCTCGTCGACCGCGCCCAGGTAGACGAAGCCGGCGTGCAGCTCCTCGTCCAGCCCGAGGAGGTGTTCCGCGTCGGCGGTCACCCGCTCGTCCGCCTCCTCCCACGCCCCGGGGGTGTCCTCGCGGGGCGCGACGTAGCCGAGCCGGGTGGGGGCGGCGAAGAGCGGGCCGCCCTGCCGGGCGAGGAACAGCGGCTCCCAGCCCCCGACGGCGAAGGTGCGCCGACCGCAGTCGGCGGCGAGCCGGGTGGTGAAGTCGGGGAACACGTCGAGGCGGTGGCCGTCGAAGCGGTTGCCCCACACCCCGTGCTTGGCGACACCGACCCCGGTGACGATCGTGGCCCAGCACGGGCCCGACATCGTGGGGGTGTCGGCGTCCACCTCGACGGGTGCCAGGAAGCCCGCACGGGCGATCCCGTCGAGGTGCGGGGTGTCGACCTCGGGCAGCAGGTCGAGGCGCACCCCGTCGATGCCGACCACCAGTACGCGGGCGGTGTTCCGGGTGGTGTCGTCCATGGGCCGGTCCAGACGTGTCGTGGGCGGGTGGGGAGGGGCGTCGGGGCGGGCCGAGCGGGTGGCGCGCGCGAGGGTCAGGGGGCGACCCGGCGGAGCCGGATGAGGCTGCTGGCGTGGTCGCCCGCCGGCAGCCGCGGATCGAGGCCGTGACGGACGAGCGCGGCGCCGCTGTGCACCCGGCCCAGGTCCTCGTCCACGTACCGCGCCCCCGGGTCGAGGGCGGGCAGCCGCACGGGGGCGGGCGGATGGCCGAAGCGGGCCGTGGGACGCCATGCGAGGACCACGTGCTCGGAGTCGTCGTGCGCCGCGTAGTGGACCGCGGTCACGGGGCCGTCGGGCGGGGCGACGCGGTACTGGTGTCCCCGCTGGACGAGCGGGCGGATCCGCTTGTACAGGTCCACGAGTCCGGCGGCTTCGGCGAGTTCCTCCTCGCTCCAGGAGGTGAGGTCCCCGCCGAGGCCCAGGGCCCCGGCCATCGCGACGTGGAAGCGGAACCGCAGCGGGGTGCGCCGGCCGGTGACCCCGTTCGGGCTGTCGGTGACCCACGCGGCCATGGCCTGCGCGGGGAAGAGCTGCCCGAACCCGTGCTGGATGCCGATCCGGTCCACCGGGTCGGTGTTGTCCGAGGTCCACGCCTGGTCGGTACGGGCGAGGATCCCGAGGTCGACGCGCCCGCCGCCACCCGCGCACGCCTCGATGCGCAGACCGGGGTGGGCGGCACGGAGCCGGTCCATGATCCGGTGGACGGCGCGGGTGTGGTCGATCCACAGCCGGTCCGGGTCGGGCCCGCCCGGCCGGCCGGCCTCGGTGAAGGCCCGGTTGGCGTCCCACTTGAGCCAGTCGACGTCGTGGTCGCGCACGAGCCGGTCGAGCGTCTCCTGGGCCCACGCCTCGACCTCGGGCAGCCCGAAGTCCAGCACCAGCTGGTTGCGGAGCTCGGTCGCGTCGAGCCGGGGGGAGTGGACGACCCAATCGGGGTGGGCCCGGTACAACTCGCTGTCCCGGTTGACCATTTCGGGCTCCACCCACAGTCCGAACGCCATCCCGAGCCGGTGCACCTCGTCGGCGAGGGGTCGCAGTCCGCGGGGGAAGGCCTCGGGCCGCGGAGTCCAGTCCCCGAGCCCGGAACGGTCGTCGCGGCGGGTGCCGAACCAGCCGTCGTCCAGGACGAAGAGCTCCGCGCCGGCGCGGGCGGCCAGCCCGGCCAACCGCATCTGACCGGCCTCGTGGACGTCGAACCCGGTGGCCTCCCACGAGTTGTAGAGGACCGGCCGGTCCCGGTCGGGCTCCGGCAGTACGTGCCTCCGTACGTGGTCGTGCCAGGCGCGGCTGGCCGCGCCGAAGCCGTGCGGGGTGTGGAGGCCCGCGTACACCGGTGTACGAAGGCTCTGCCCGGGCCGCAGGGTCCAGCCGATCCCCTCGTGCCCGAAGCCGCCGGTCCAGGTGGTGCGGCCGACGGGATCGCGGTGGACCGTGACGCGCCAACTCCCGCTCCAGGCGAGGGCGGTGCTCCACACCTCGCCCGACTCCTCCGTCGCGGTGCCGTCGTCGACGGCGAGCCAGGGGGAGGCGTGGTGGCCGGTGAGTCCCCGACGGCTCGTCAGCACGGTCTCGGCGACGGGCAACCGGTCGCGCCGGAGCTGGAACTCGCTGTTCCAGCCGCCGACCAGATGGCTCAGCCGGTAGTCGGCCAGCGGGGGAGCGGTCCAGGCGGCCGAGTCGAGCCGGTCGACCGAGACGGGATCGTCCGTGGTCCCGGTGTGGGTCAGTTCCGTCCAGCGCTCGATGACGTCGCTGCCCGCCCGGACGCGGTAGCACAGTTCGGTGCGCAGCGGCCGGTGGCGGTCGTCGAGGCGCAGCCGCAGTTCGCCGCCCTCGACGCGGTGGCCGGCGAAGTGCCACTGGGTGCCCCGGGTGCCGTCGGAGAAGCGGACCTGGAGCCCGGCCGGTCCGAAGCGCGCACCGGTCTGCGGTGCGAGTTCGTCGGCGGCGGCATCGGCCTCGAAGCTGCTCGCGGCGGGGGAGACGGCCTCCGGCAGCTCGGACAGCAGTCCGGTGTCGAGCGGCGCACCCCAGTACACGTGCCGGGGACTGCCGTCCGCGCCGACGCGGAGGGCGTACACGCTGTGGGGCGTGCGCAGCACCGCGAGGCCCGGATCGGGATCGAAGGTGACGAGCGGGAGCGTGGCGAGCACGGATGGGTCCCCTGACGTGCGGATGTGAACGCGGTTGTCTGCGGGCGGAGTTGGGCCCCGAGCGTAGGGCCGGCCCAACTCCCGAATCAATACTGGAAGAAGTTATTTATTTGCTCTACGTTTCACCCGTGTTCCGACATCAAGCCCAGCCTCTGGTCAGCGCACCCGCCGAGACCGCGGTCCTCGCCCTGCTCCTCGCGGAGGGCCCGCTCAGCAGAGTGGAACTGGCCCGCCGCACCGGGCTCTCCTCGACGGCCGTCACCAAGGCGGCCAGACCGCTCATCGACGACGGCTACCTGTACGAACTCCCCCCGGAGCGCACGGCGCCCGGCGCCGGTCGGCCGGTGAACCCGCTCGCGGTCGCACCCGACCGGGAGTACTTCATCGGCCTGAAGATCAGCTCAGACCAGGTCTTCGGCGCCGTATGCGATCTGCGGGCCGGCATCAGGACCACAGCCGTCCGGCACCTCGACGTGTGCGCCCCCGAACCCGTCGCCGCCCTCGTCGCCGAACTGGTGGACGAACTCCTGGACTCCGAACCGGCGTTCCGCGACCGCACCCGCCACCTCGGCGTCGCCGTGAACGGGGACGTGGACCGCGACGACGGCCGGCTGCGCCACTCCGGCCTGCTCGGCTGGCGCGAGGTCCCGCTCGCCGAACTGCTCGCCGCCTCCACCGGCCTCGCGGTCACCGTCGAGAACGACGTCAGGGCCCTGACCGTCGCCGAGCACTGGTTCGGCGAAGGCATCGGCACCGGCTACTTCGCGCTGGTCACCATCGGCGCGGGCATCGGCTCCGCGCTCGTCGTGGGTGGGCACCTCCTCAGAGGCGCCCACGGCGTCGCGGGCGAGGTCGGACACATCTGCGTCGACCCGTCCGGTCCGCGCTGCCGATGCGGCGCGCGCGGCTGCGTCGAGGCGATCGCCTCGACCGGAGCGATCGTCGAAGCGGTCCGCCGGTCCACCGCGAACCCGGGTCTCACCTTCGACGAGGCCGTCGCCATGGCGCGCGAGGGCCTCCCCGCGGCACGCGAGGCCTTCGCCCGCGCCGGAGAGGCCATCGGGGTCGGCATCGCCGCACTGGTCAACCTCGTCGGCCCGGAGCGGGTCGTCGTCAGCGGCGAAGGAGTCGACACCTACGACCTCTTCGGCAGCCACATCCAGGACGCATACGCCGCACACGTCTTCGGCGCCGCGTCCCGGTGCTCCCTGTCGCTGCGCCCGCTGCCGTGGGAGGAGTGGGCCCGCGGCGGCGCCGCCGTCGCCATCCAGGCCCTGTTCCCGCAGCCGGCCACCCCCTCCACGCTCGGCGCCGGCTGACGGGGACGGCGGGCCGCCGTCCCCACAGCCGTCGCGTAGGCCCCTCCGATCCCCGACCGCCGCCCGCCCCTTTCCCCCGCACGCACCGGCGGGGGCGGGCGGCCGGGAAGCACAGCACGTCCGCACCGCGCCCCCTCAGTCCCCTCAGCACCCCTCACAGAAGGAAATGCGACATGAGCGCACGCAGACCAGAGCTCAGCCGACGCGGATTCCTCACCGGATCGCTGCTCGTCGCCGCCGGAACGGTCCTGACCACCGCCTGCGGCACCGACCCGACCGGCGGCTCCTCCTCCGGAGCGAAGACCACCCTCAACGTCTGGTACCACGCCTACGGCGAGGCCGGCACCCAGCAGGCCGTGCTCCGCTACGCGACCGCCTTCACCAAGGCCAACCCGGACACAGCCGTCAAGGTGACCTGGGTGCCCGGCGACTACACGGCCAAGCTCAACGCGACCCTGCTGACCGAATCGGCGCCCGACGTCTTCGAGATCGGCGACTTCAGCGAGGCCCTCGCCCGCCGCGGCCAGATCGCCGCGCTCGACGACGTGTACGGCAGCGCCAAGAGCGACTTCAACACCAACGCCGTCGAGTCGGTCGCCGTCGACGGCAAGCTCTACGGCGTCAAGATGATCGACGACGTCATGATGCTCTACTACCGCAAGAGCGCCCTGTCGAAGGCCGGGATCACCCCGCCCGCCACCTTCGACGACCTCGTCGCCGCCGCGAAGGCCCTGACCACCGACAAGAACAAGGGCCTGTTCGTCGGCAACGACGGCATCGGCGACTCCCCGAGCATCGCCGCCTTCGCCAACGGCAGCGACCTCGTGACCCCCGACGGCAAGGTGGCCTTCGGATCCGACCGGGCGCTCGAAGCACTGACCGGGCTGAAGCGCCTGCACGACGACAAGTCCCTGCTCCTCGGGTTCACCACGGACTGGTGGGATCCCGCCGCCTTCACCCAGGGCGTCGTACCGATGCAGTGGGGCGGCCTGTGGTCGATGCCCGCCGTCTCCACCGCGCTCGGCGACGACTTCGGCGTGCTGCCGTGGCCCGCCTTCAAGGCCGGCGCCGCTCCCGTCGTCCGCGTCGGCGGCTGGACGAGCTGCGTCAACGCCAAGGGCAAGAACGTGGACGCCGCGAAGAAGTTCGTCCAGTGGCTGTGGGTCGGCCAGTCCGACCTGCAGAAGGACTTCGCCGAGAGCTACGGGTTCCACGTCCCGCCGCGCACCTCCGTGGCGGCCTCCGCGCAGAAGCTCACCGCGGGCGCGGCCAAGGAGACCGTGGAGCTGGCGGCCAAGTACGGCAAGCACTACCCGGGGACCTGGGACACCGCCGTGAGCAGCACGTTCAACGCCGCCGCGGCGAAGATCACCGGCGGGCAGGGAGACCCCGCCGCCCTCCTGGCCGACGCGGTGAAGAAGGCGCAGAGCGAGATAGACAAGCAGCTCGGCCGGTGAAACCGATGAACGCGGTGAATCCCGTGAACCGGTCGGCCGGCGCCGGCCGGTCCGGCAGGCTCGCCTTCGTGCTGCTGACCGCGCCCATGCTGATCGGGCTCGGCGTCTTCAAGTACGTGGCGATCGGCTGGAGTTTCCTGCTGAGCCTCAGCGACGCCCGCGGCACCATCGCCCTCGGCCACTGGGTCGGATTCGAGAACTACCACACCCTCCTGTCCGACCCGGCGTTCCGCGGCTCGCTGGTCCAGATCCTGTTGTTCACCGCCTTCATCGTGCCCGTCACCTTCACGGCCTCCCTCGGGCTGGCCCTGCTGGTGCACCGGATCCGGCGCGGCCGGGCCCTGCTGCGCACCACGTTCCTCATACCGGCGGCCGTCTCGTACGTCGCCGCGTCCCTGCTGTGGAAGATGTGCCTGTTCAACGGCCTGCCGGCGGGCGTCGCCAACACGATCTCCGGATGGTTCGGAGCGGAGCCCGTCGCCTGGTTGCAGGGCGGCTCACCACCGCTGTACTGGATCGTCCTCGTGAGCCTGCGCCTCTGGCTCCAGGTCGGCTTCTACATGGTGCTCTTCCTCGCCGGGCTCCAGGCCATCCCCAGGGAGGTCCACGAGGCCGCCGCGCTCGACGGGGCGACCGGCCGGCGGCTCCTGACCCGGATCACCCTGCCGATGCTGCGCAACACCTCCGTCGCCGTCCTCATGCTGCTGTTCATCGCCGCCTTCCAGGCCTTCGACGAGTTCTACAACCTCTTCAACAGCGGGCTCTCGGGCACCGGAACGGCTCCGGTGCAGACCCCGCTGGTCCACCTCTACAACATCGCCATGGGAAGCCAGAACTACGGTCTCGGCTCGGCGGGCGCCTTCGTGCTGACCGCCCTCATCGTCGGAGTGACCCTGATCCAGGGCCGGTTCACCGGTTTCGGCAGGAGCGGAGAGTGAGAAGCGCGTGATCACCCTGCCCGGAATCCCCCGGACCGCACGCCTGTTGGCCCGCGGTCTGCTCGTCGGCCTGCTCACCACGGCCTTCCTGGCGCCCTTCTACCTGATGCTCCGCAACTCCCTCATGGACTCCCGGAGCCTGACGTCCCCGGAGTGGACGTGGTGGCCCCGGGAGGCGCACTTCGAGAACTTCACCGCCCTGTTCTCGGACCCCACCGTCTCCATGGGCCGCGCCCTCGGCAATTCGCTGCTGATCGCCGCCGTGACCGCGCCGCTCTCCACGCTCCTGGCCTCCGCCGCCGGTTACGCCCTCGCCCGGATCCCGGTCCGGGGGCGCGGGGTGCTGCTCGCCCTGGTGGTGGCCACGCTGATGATCCCCGGCTCGGTCACCTTCGTACCGACCTTCGTCGTCGTCGGTTCGATGGGCGGCGTCAACACGCTGTGGGGCATCATCGCGCCCGGCCTCTTCAACCCCTTCGCGGTGCTGCTGTTCCGCAACTTCTACCTCCAGTTCCCGAGTGAGATCGAAGAGGCGGGACGACTCGACGGCCTCGGTTGGCTCGGGCTGTACGGCCGGATCGCGCTGCCCAGCTCCGGCGCGATGCTGGCGTCGCTCGGCGCGCTGTCCTTCATCGAGAGCTGGAACTCCTTCCTCTGGCCGCTGGTCATCGGCCAGGACCCGTCCGCCTGGACCGCGCAGATCGCGCTGTCCACCTTCCTCACCTCGCAGACCGTCAACCTCCCCGGCCTCTTCGCCGGCGCCGTCGTCACCATCACGCCCCTGGTCGTCATGTTCCTCGTCGCCCAGCGCTACATCGTCGAGGGCATCGCCACGAGCGGTCTCAAGGGCTGACCCGAACCGGGCCCGCCTCCCCGAATCCCCCCGGAGCTCCCGTCCGGGGTCCGCACCGCCGCACCACGGCACCACCGCACCGCCGTTCCACCCCGCTCCCTCACCCCACTCCATCCGGAGGGAATCCCTCATGAGATCCGCAAGATCACCGAGGTCCGTGACACGAGGCCTGCGCACGCTGCTCGCGACCGCGGCGCTGATCGCCGCGGCCGTGGCCGTTCCCGGGGCACAGGCCGTCGCCGCCGCCCCGGCGTCCGCCACCGCGTCCGCCCCCGTAGCCCTGACGGGCGAGCAGCTCGCCGCCTCCTGGCGCGGCCCGCTCTCCACCCGGGGCCGGTACGTCGTCGACGCCGACGGGAACCGCTTCAAGCTGAAGTCCGGCAACTGGGCCGGCGCCCAGGGCACCTGGCAGGGCAGCGGAGACGTCGGCGACGTGGCCAACCACCAAGCGCGGCAGAACTCGCACAACCTCCCGCTCGGCCTGGACCGCAAGCCGATCGCACAGATCCTGGCCGACTTCCACGCCATGGGCCTCAACAGCGTCCGACTGCCGTTCGCCAACGCGCTGCTCCACGACACGAGCGTCGTCCCGGACTCGGCCGTGGCCGCCAACCCGCAGCTGAAGGGCAAGACACCGCTCCAGGTGTTCGACGCCGTCGTCGCGGCCCTGACCGCCGACGGGTTCGCCGTCATCCTCAACAACCACACCACCAGCTACCGCTTCTGCTGCGGCCTGGACGGCAACGAGCGCTGGAACAGCGGCCAGTCCACGCAGGCGTGGATCGACGACTGGGTGTTCCTGGTCAAGCGCTACCAGGCGGACAAGCGGGTCGTCGGCGCCGACCTGCGCAACGAGGTCCGCCGCGACACCTGGAACGACCCCAACTGGGGCTGGGGCAACGACCACGACCTCAACAAGGCCCTGGAAGACGCCGGCAACCGGATCCTCCAGGCCGACCCGGACATGCTGGTCGTCATGGAGGGCATCAACTGGCAGGGCATCCCGACGGACGTGACCCCCCACGGCCGTCCGACGCTCACCCCGGTCGCCACCCTCTCCAACACCCTCATCCGCTCCGACAAGCTCGTCTACGCGGCCCACTTCTACGGCTACACCGGCCCGAACCACACCGGCGCCACCGGCACGGGCGAGACCCACGACCCGCGCTACGAGGAGTTCACCCCCCAGCAGCTCGCCCAGGTCGTCGACGACCAGGCGCTGTTCGTCACCCGGTCCGGGCAGCACTTCACCGCACCCGTGTGGATCAGCGAGTTCGGTGCCGCCGGCCGCGGGGACGTCGACGCCCGCGAACGCGCGTGGTTCACCAACTTCACCGACATCATGGTGCGGAACGACACCGACTTCGCCATCTGGCCGCTGGTCGGCTGGAGCGACGCGAACGGCACGCCGAACGACAACTGGGCCATGGTCAACTACCGCGCGGACGGCACACGGCTCGGCGTCATGGACGCCGGCGACTGGCGCGCCGGCGACTGGAACAAGCTCGTGGGCGCCCCCGGCAAGACCGGCCCGGTCGACCAGACCCCGCGCTGGAACATGCTCAACCTCGACTACGGCGACTACGACGTCTCCGCCGGCATGCTCGCGAAGCCCGACTGGTCGCCCGGCAACCGCAAGGGCAACTGCCCCGACACCCAGCGCCTCGTCGGCCTCGGCCGCAGCGACAGCCGGGGCCTGTGCACCGACGCGGGCCGGCCCGCCAAGGGAGGCGGCGCCTGGACCGTCGTCACCGACGAGCGGTACGTCACCGGGGGCGACTGGGCCGGCGGCTACAACAAGCTCCAGTGCCCGGACCGCACCTTCGCCGTCGGCTACAGCGTGAACGGCAACGCCATGTCCGCGCTGCTCTGCGCCCCGGCGGCGACCGCCCTGCCCACCTCCGGTCGCGTGCTCTGGTTCGACCACGGCGACAACCGGCCCGCCACCGGTGGTTCGAACGCCAGTGACTGGGCACCCGGCTACTACAAGGGCCAGTGCGCCGACAACGAGTACCTCGCCGGCGTCGCCTTCACCTGGAAGTGGATGCACTACGGCGTCCCGGACGCCCTGCTCTGCCGCCCCCTCACCTGACCCCCTTCCTCCGCACCCGCACGCACAGCTAGGAGCACCCGGCATGCCCCGACTGGAGATCGACGAGGACGGATTCCGCCTCGACGACCGACCGTTCCGCATCCTCTCGGGCGGACTGCACTACTTCCGCGTCCACCCGCAGCAGTGGGCCGATCGGCTCCGCAAGGCACGCCTGCTGGGACTCAACACGGTCGAGACCTACGTCCCCTGGAACCTCCACGCCCCTCGGCGCGGCGAGTTCCGGCTGGACGGAGGTCTCGACCTGCCCCGCTTCCTCGACCTCGCCGCCGCCGAGGGCCTGCACGTCCTCCTGCGGCCCGGCCCGTACATCTGCGCCGAATGGGAGGGCGGCGGCCTGCCCTCGTGGCTGCTGACCGAGGAGGACATCGCCCTGCGCAGCCGCGACCCCCGCTTCCTGGCGGCCGTCGACGCCCATCTCGCCGCCCTCCTCCCGCCGCTGAAGCCGTACCTGTCCACCGCCGGCGGGCCGGTCATCGCGGTACAACTGGAGAACGAGTACGGCGCCTTCGGCGAGGACACCGGCTACCTCGCCGACCTCGCCGGCCTGCTGCGCACCCACGGAGTGGACGTCCCGCTGTTCACCTGTGACCAGCCCGGCGACCTCGCCCGCGGCGGCCTGGACGGCGTGCTCCGCACCGTGAACTTCGGCAGCCGGGTCGAGGCCGGCCTCGACGCGCTGCGCAGGCACCAGCCGACCGGGCCGCTGATGTGCTCGGAGTTCTGGATCGGCTGGTTCGACCGCTGGGGCGCCGCACACACCACCCGCGACGCCGCCGACGCGGCCGCCGACCTGGACCGGCTGCTGTCCGCCGGGGCCTCGGTCAACATCTACATGCTGCACGGCGGCACCAACTTCGGCTTCACCAACGGCGCCAACGACAAGGGCACCTACCGCCCGACCGTCACCTCGTACGACTACGACGCGCTGCTCGACGAGGCCGGCGACCCCACTCCCAAGTACGAGGCCTTCCGCGAGGTCCTCGCCCGTCACGCCCCGGTTCCCGACGAGACCGTCCCCGCCAGGGCCCGGAAGCTCGCCCCGGTCACCGTCGAACTCGACCACTGCGCCGGCCTGTTCGAGCAAGAGCGGCTGTTCGGCGAGGCCGTCCTCGGCGACCGTCCGCTGACCATGGAGCAGCTCGGTCAGTCCTTCGGGTTCGTGCTGTACGAGGCGGCCCTGCCGGCCGCCGGGCCGACCGTGCTGCGGATCGACGAGGTCCGCGACCGTGCCCAGGTCTTCGTCGACGGGCAGCCCGTCGGCGTCCTGGCGCGGGAGCTCCACGAGCACGCCCTCGCCTTCACCAGCCCCGGGCCCGGGGCGCGCCTGGCGGTCCTGGTGGAGAACCAGGGCCGGGTGAACTACGGACCCGGTGTCCACGACCGCAAGGGCCTGCTCGGCGCGGTCACCGTCAATGGCGAGCCGCTCACCGAGTGGAGCAGTCGGCCGCTGCCGCTGGACTCCCCGGACGGGATCGCCTTCGCCCCCGCCGCACCCCTGGTGGGCCCGGCCTTTCATCAGGGCTCCTTCGAGATCGACCGGCCCGCCGACGGCCACCTCGCCCTGGCCGGCTGGACCAAGGGCCATGCCTGGATCAACGGCTTCGCGCTCGGCCGCTACTGGTCCCGGGGCCCGCAGGCGACCCTGTACGTCCCCGCGCCGGTGCTCCGTACCGGCCGCAACGAGATCACCGTCCTGGAACTCCACGCCACCGCGACCCGCGCCGTGGAACTGAGGGACCGGCCCGACCCGGGTGCCGCGCAGGACTGAGCCCCGGCGCCCCTCCCGGCCGTCCGCCGGCCTCCCCGCACACCGTGTTCTCGGCACGGTGTGCGGGGATCGCCCATGTGCGGGCGCGCCGGGACCGCTCAGGTCGACGAGTTTGACTGAAGTTTCAGTCAGTGCGAGGGTGAGGGCAGGGCTGGAGCCCTGGCCGGCCGGTGCCCCCGTGCCCGCGATGGCGGCGCCGACCCGGCGATGGTCGACTTGATCTGGAGATGCCATGACCGAACACCGCGACGAGCGCTCGCTCGGCGACCACCTGCTCGGGTTCCTGCCCTCCCGCCGACGCCTGCTCGGAGCGGCCGGCCTCGGAGCGGCCGGCCTCGCCCTCGGCGCCGGGGCGCTGACGGGATCCTCCGCCTCGGCCGCGCCGCGTCCGGGCGGAGCGCGCCCCTGGGTGCCCGCCGATGACGTCCCGCACGCCAGGACCTGGATGTCCTGGCCGTCCCGGAAGTCGGTGTGGGGGCGGCAGCTGGGCGGCGTACAGGAGGACATCGCACTGATCGCGCGCACCATCGCCGAGTTCGAGCCCGTCGTGATGTGCGTCCCCGACGACTACAGCGCCCGCGAGGCGCGCAGCATGTGCGGCCCGCAGATCGAGGTGACCACCGCGATCCCCACCGACGACCTGTGGATGCGCGACATCGCCCCGGTCTTCCGCCGCGACGGCTACGGGGCCCTGGACGCGGTCTGCCTCAACTTCAACGGCTGGGGCAACAAGCAGATCCACACCGACGACGCCCGGGTCGCCGAGCGGATCGCCCGCCGCCGGAGCCTGCGGCTCACCTACGCCGACCTGGTCGGCGAGGGCGGGGCCGTGGAGACGGACGGCGACGGCACGGTGATGGCGACCGAGAGCAGCCTGGTCAACAAGAACCGCAACCGGGGCATGAGCCGCGCCGAGATCGAGGACGCCGTCCTCGACGCCTACGGCGCGGACAAGATGATCTGGCTGCCCGGCATCAAGGGCAAGGACATCACGGACGACCACGTCGACGTCACCTCGCGGTTCGTCCGCCCCGGCGTGGTGATGGTCCAGCTGCCGCCCGCCGACCGCGACGACGTCTGGGCGCGCGACGCCCGAGAGCAGTTCTCGATCCTCTCCGCGGCGACCGACGCGCGCGGCCGGGGGCTCCAGGTGATCCGGGTGGACGGCCCCGACACCGTCCGCTCGAAGAGCTCGACCTTCGTCGACTCCTACCTGAACTTCGTCCTCGTCAACGGCGGCGTGATCACCGCCCAGTTCGGCGACCGTGCCAAGGACGAGGCAGCCCGTCAGACCCTGGCCGCGGCCTTCCCCGGCCGCGAGGTCGTCCAGCTCGACGTCGACCGCCTGATGGGCGGCGGCGGTGGCATCCACTGCTCGACCATGCACGAGCCGATGCCCTGACCCCGCGTCCCCGCGGACACCGCCGGCGCACCGCTCCGCCGGCCCGGCCGGGTGCCGGTCCCGGTCACCCCTCCCTTCCCCTCTCCCCTCACCCTCCGGAGGACCCCTTGTCGAACCCCGCCCTGTCACGCCGCGCCATGATGCGCACCATCGCGGGCGCGAGCGTGCTCGCCCTCGGCCTGACCGCCTGCTCCGAGCTCGACGACCCGGAGCAGGACGGCGGCCAGGCCCCCGGCCCCGGCGGGGCGAACGGGCGCCGGTTCGGCGCCGAGTGGGAGAAGCACACCCGTACGTTCATGTCCTGGCCCGCCTCGGAGGACGTGTGGGGGGACCAGCTGGGCGGCGTGCGCAAGGACATCGCCGGACTCGCCGCCGCCATCGGCGCCCGCGAGCCCGTGGTGCTCATGGCCCGGCCCGACCAGGAGGAGGCGGCCCAGCAGGCCTGCGGGAACGACGTCGAGGTCATCCCGCTCGCGGTCGACGACCTGTGGGCCCGGGACACCGCGCCGGTCTTCGTCGAGGAGGGCGGCAAGGTCAAGGGCGTCGACTTCAACTTCAGCGGTTGGGGCAACAAGCAGGAGCACGACAACGACGCCAAGGTCTCCCGCGCGCTGCTGGCGAAGTACGGCCTCGACCGCGTCGAGACCCCGATCGTCGCCGAGGGCGGCTCCTTCGAGACCGACGGCCAAGGCACCCTCGTGCTCACCGAGAGCTCCGTGGTCAACGCCAACCGCAACCCCGGCATGAGCCGCGACCAGGTCGAGCAGGAGCTGAAGAAGGCCCTCGGCGTGACCAAGGTGATCTGGCTGGCCGGCGTGAAGGGCAAGGACATCACCGACGCGCACGTCGACTGCCTGATGCGCTTCGTCGCACCCGGCGTCGTGCTCCTGGACAAGGCCTTCCCGGGCACCCCGGCCGACGTGTGGTCGCGCTCGGCCGACCAGGCGAAGTCCGTCCTCAAGGACGCCACGGACGCGCGCGGCAAGAAGATCGAGGTCATCGAGCTCTCCCAGCCCGACCCCGACCGGATCACCGGCCGCGGCGACGCCTTCGTCTCCTCCTACATGAACTTCTACATCGGCGCCAAGGGCGTCTACCTGCCCCGGTTCGGCGACGCGAAGGCCGACGACCGGGCCAAGCAGGTCATGAAGGACCACTTCCCCGACCGCGAGATCGTCCAGGTGAAGATCGACGCGATCGCCTCCGGCGGCGGCGGCATCCACTGCGCCACCCACGACCAGCCCGCGATCGGCTGACCGAACCGTTCCCCGAGCCGCTCCCCGACCGCAGCCCGGCCCCACGTCGCACGACGTGGGGCCGGGCTGCGGTCATTGTCGTTCCGGACGCGGACGACTGTGCACTTTCGTTGCACCCGCCGGGCCGATCGCCACTACTGCGCGCCGTTCCCGCTCGCCAAAGCTGGTCCCGTGAACGACCTTCATGTGAATGACCTTCGTAAGGACGAAGCAGGGCCGGCCTGCGCGGACCGCACACCGCGCGGCGAACACCGGGGCGACCGGGGGAAGACGCCGGTGCTCCTCAAGGTGTTGGCCGCCGTGGCCGCCCTGGGCGTACTGCTGCTCGGCGTCCTCGGCTCACCCGACCGCTCCCTCGGCCACTCGCCCGAAGTGATCGGCGAACGGGAGATGGTGCGGGTCAGCGGACCGAACGGCAAGACGCTCGAAGTGCTCGCCATGGTCGACACCGGCGCGTCGGCGTCCTCGATGGACACCAAGCTGGCCAAGGAACTCGGCTTCGACCTCAAGGCGGCCCCCAAGGTCACCGTCGCCTCCGCGCTCGGCCGCGAACAGCGGCCCGTCGTCGACTCCACGGTGCGCCTCGCCGGCCGGTCGTTCGTCGCCAAGACCACCGTCAACAACCGCTCGAAGAGGGAGACGCCGGTCCTGCTCGGCCGACAGGACGTCCAAGGACTCCACGTCGTCGTCGGCAAGCGGCTGCTGACCCAGCCGGACGCCGCCAAGGCCCCCTCCGCCCTGCGCATCCTGTTCGCCAAGGCCCCCGCGATCGACCCGGTGTCCATGATGGCCCTGCTGCCGCTCGCCGCCCTGGTGATCGTCCTGCTGCGGGTGGTCGTCGGCCTGAACACCCTGGGCACCTTCAGCCCCGTCCTGCTGGCCCTGGCCTACGCGCAGTCGGGGCTGCTGCTCGGAGTGCCCCTGACGCTCGCGCTGTTCGCGCTCGGATTCGTCATCCAACCGCTGCTGCGCCGCCTGCACCTGCCGCGCGTCGCCCGCCTCGGCGTACTGATCGGCGTGGTCACCTCCGGCCTGATCGCGGCCCAGCTCTCCCTCGGCGGCCTCGGCCTGTCCGACTCCTGGGGCATGACCCTGCCCGTCGTCGTCACCTCGATCATCACCGAACGCCTGTGGGAGCAGTGGGACCTCGACGGCGCCCGCTCGGCCCTCGTCGGAGCCGCGGTGACCATGGGCACGGCCGTCCTGGTGGCACTGCTGCTCCTCACCCCGTTCGTACGCCACCTCGCGGAGGTCGTACCGCTGCAACTGGCGGGCGTCTGCGCGCTGTGGGCGGTGCTGGTCGGGACCTACCGCGGGCTGCGGCTGAGCGAGCTGTTCAGGTTCGCCCCCGCCGCCAAGGCGCAGGGCGGTGCCGCGTGATCCGGCTCCGCGGCTGGGACCCGGTCCTCGGCATGAACCTGCGCAACGCCCGGATCGCCGAACAGAACCCCTCGTCCGCGATCCGCCTGGTCAACGACAAGTACGCGACCAAGCAGGCCCTGGCCGCCGTCGGCGCACCGACCTCCCCGACCGTGGGCCTGCTGCGCTCCCGGCGGGAGATCGCCTCCCTCGACTGGGCCGGCCTGCCCGACTCGTGGGCATTGAAACCGAACCAGAGCCTCGGTGGGAACGGCATCCTGCTGTCGTTCGGCCGACGCCGCAACACCTGGTACTCCTCCTCCGGCAAACGGATCGCGCGGGAGACCGTCACCGACCACCTGCGGCGCATCCTGGACGGGGAGTTCTCCCCGCGGCCCAACGACTGGGCGATGTTCGAGCCGCTCATCCGGGCCCACCCGGAACTCGAAAGGCTCTCGCACCAGGGCCTGCCGGACATCAGGGTGATCTGCCGCGGCGACCGGCCGCAGCTGGCGATGCTGCGGCTGCCGACCCGGTTCAGCGGCGGCCGGGCCAACCTCCACCAGAAGGCCATCGGCGCCGCCGTCGACCTCGCCACCGGCCGCATCACCCACGCCCTGGTCGGCAAGGAACCCACCGACCACCACCCCGACACCGGGGAACCCCTGATCGGCGCGAGCGTCCCGCACTGGCCCGAGGTGCTCGACGCGGCCCGCCGCTGCGCGAAGGCGACGGGGCTGCGCTACCTGGGCGCCGACATCGTCGTGGACGCCGGCCGGGGCCCGTTGATCTTGGAGGTCAACGCCCGGCCGGGGCTCCAGATCCAGAACGTCACGGGACGCGGTCTGGCGCCCGCGTCGTCCGACCAGCACAGGAGGCACTGATGCGAGGGCTCGCCCTGGCTTCCAAGATCGTCGTAGCCGGACTCGCCGGTGCGTTCCTCACGATGAGCGCCGTACGCGCGGAGCCGCCCCGGCCCGCGTCCGACCACGACGCCGCGCCGCCGTCCACTGAGGCGTCCGCGTCGCCGTCCGCGCAGGCGTCCGCGCAGGCGTCCGCGTCGCCGTCGGGGCGGCCGTCCGCGTCGCCGACCGTGCGCCCGTCAACGTCCCCGAGCGGTTCCAAGCGGCCCTGACGGGGTACGGCGCCGGTCGTGTCACCCGTCGTGTCACCGGTCGGGGCGGAGCCGGGCGTCGCGGGCGAGGAGGGCCGCCTGGACCCGGTTGGCACAGCTCAGCTTGGTCAGCATCCGGCTCACGTACGCCTTGATCGTGCCCTCGCCGAGGTGCAGCCGCCTTCCGATCTCCGCGTTCGAGGCACCCGTACCGACCATGGCGAGCACCTCCCGCTCCCGCCCGGTGAGGGCCGCGATCCGGTCGAGCCGCGGATCCGCCTGCTCCTCGTCCGACTCGAGGTACCGGTCGATGAGGTGCCGGGTGATTCGCGGCGACACCATCGGAGTACCGCCCGCGACCGTGCGGACGGCCTGGATGAGCTCCTGCGGGGTGCTGTCCTTCAGCATGAACCCCATCGCACCCGCCCGCAGTGCCCGGGCCACGTACTCCTCCTCCCCGAAGGTGGTCAGCATGACCACCCGGACGGACGGGGCCCGGGCGGCGATCAGTTCGGCCGCGTCGAGCCCGTCGGAACCCGGCATCTGGATGTCGAGCATGGCGACGTCCACCAGGTGCCGGACGGCGAGCTCCGCCGCCTCGTGGCCGGAAGAGGCCTCCGCCACCACCTCGATGTCCTCGGCATGCCCCAGGACCAGCCGGATCCCGGCACGCACCAGGTCCTGGTCGTCGGCGAGGAGAACACGGATCACGGCAGGCCTCACGGTGTGTGGAAGGAACTCGGGAAGAGAGGGTCGAGGGAGTCCAGGGGGGCGATGCGGTCGAAGGGGCCGCGGCGGGCGTCGTCCTCCACGGAGACCCCGGGCCGCTCGAACTCCTCCGGTCCCCCTTCCACGGGAAAGGGGACGAAGGAGAGCGTCAGGAACTGCAGGGCGACCGCGCCCACCACGCCGAGCAGCATGACCGCGCTCGCCGCGGTCCGGCTCGGCCACGTCTGCGCGCCGACCAGTACGCCGAGCCCCGCTGCCGGGTCGGACGCCGAGCGGGGAGCGGCCGGGCCGCCGTCCAGCGGGATGCGTGCGTCGACGCTGAACCCGCCCTCGCCGGTGCGGGCGGCCCTCAGCGAACCGCCGAGCAGGCGAACCCGCTCGTGCAGACCGGCCAGCCCGAGCCCGTTGCCGCGTGCGGGCCGTGCGTGGCGGCCCGCGGGCCGCGGCCCGTTGCGGACGTCGACCCGTACCTCGCCGGTGTCGCAGTGGACGATCACCTCCACCGGGGCGCCGCCGGCGTGCTTGTGGACGTTGGTCAGTGCCTCCCGGACCACCCGGTGGACCGCGCGCCGGGCGGTCGGGGCGGCGTCGACCAGGTCCCCGCCGGTCCAGCGCAGGTCCACCGGGATGCCGGCGGCGGCGGACTCGCCGACGAGGGCGGTGACATCCGCGTGGGTGCCCGTCGCGGGGGTCAGCGGGTCCGGAGCCCCGGTCGCGGCGTCGCCCGCCCGGAGCACGCCCAGCACGCCCCGCAGCTCGTCCATCGCCTCCCGCACCGTGCTGTGCACCAGCACGGCGGCCCGTCGGATCTCCGGGGAACCCGCCCGGCCCGCCAGTTCCAGCCCGCCGGAGTGCAGCGCCGCCAGGCTGAGCCGATGCCCGAGCAGATCGTGCATCTCGCCGGCGATCCGGGCCCGCTCACGCGCCCGGGCCTGCTCCTCCGCCGAGCGCTGCGCCCGTTCCAGGACGGCGTTGCGCTCCCACAGCGCGCTCAGCAGCCGCTCGCGCTGACCGGCGAGCGCGCCCACCAGACCCGGCAGCGCTCCGCACACGATCCCGGTGACGAGCACGATCATGGCCTGGTACTCGCGCACCGGCCCGCTCGCGCCGGTCGTGATCGCCGTGGTGAGGACCAGGGGCCCCGTCACGCTCACCGCCGCGAGCACGGACCGGTGACGCAGCTCTGCCCAGCGGGAACCCGCCGCGTAGGCCGCCGCGACCAACGCCCCGCCGGTCAGCGGCTCGACCGCGACCATCGCCGCGGCGGTCGCGAGAGCGACCGAGGGCCACCGCCGCCGGACCAGTACCGCCACGGCCGCACAGCCGATGGCCGCGTAGTAGGCCACGGGACCGATCAGCCCCCGGACGCCCCAGCTGTCGGTCCACTCGAAGAGGACCAACGCGGTCAGGGTCACGGCGGCGATCAACAGCAGGTCGCCGAGCAGACGCAGAGTGACGGGCGGCAGCCGCCGAGACGGGTCGGCGGCGCGCGCGCCGGGGCGTTCGGCGGACATGCGGTGGCTCTTTCGGCGGTGCGGGGGAGGGGGACGTCGACCGGAGGTCTGTAGGTCTGTCCGCATCCTCTCCTCGACTGAAGATTCAGTCAATATGTGCCCCGCGGCCCTCCCTCCTTCCCCCGGGAGGTCATGGCCGGTCCCTGATCGGTGCGGGTGCGCCGCGAGGGGGCGCGTTGACGATTCCGAACGGCACGTGGACGCTCGGGGTGGCCGGCGCCGTGCCGGTCAGGTGGGAGACCTGGTCGTCGAAGAAGATGTGCGGATCGAGCGCGCGCATCACGGCGGCCTTGTCGACGCCGCCGAGGAAGAAGGCGTCGTCGACGCGCAGCCCCCATTGCCTGAGGCTCCGCACGGCACGCTCGTGCGCGGGGGCGTCCCGGGCGGTGACCAGGGACACCCGCAGGCGGGGCCGGTAGTCGCAATTCCTGCGGCGCTCCTCGTCCTCGCGGCGCTGGATGCGGTTGATGCCCGCGAGGAAGTCCTTCAAGGGGCCGGGGTCGTGCGCGGTGGTCACGTTGAGGACTTCGTGCGCGCGGAACTCGGCGATGCCGGCGGCCTGGTAGATCCGCTCGGAGGAGTCGTCCGCGACCACGCCGTCGAAGTCGAAGGCGATGCGCAGTTCCCGGTCGGTGTCGTCGTCGACCCGTTCCGTCGCGAGTACGTGACCCGCCGGCATCCCGTCGGCCACCGCCTCGCGAACGTCGGAGCCGTTGGCCGAGAGGAACAAGGACATGTTCAGAGCGGGCATGAACCGGTGCGACGGCCGGCCCTGTCGGAAGACGGCCCGGCTGATGCGCAGGCCGTGCGCCGAGATCGAGCGCATGACGCGGAGCCCGGTGTCCGGGTCGTTGCGCGAAAGGACGATGACCTCGACCAGCGGATCGACGGGATCCGCGAGGTCGTTCAGCGACAGCAGGCGCCGGACGAAGGGGAAGGCCACCCCGGTGGCCAGGACGTCGTCCACATGGGCCTCTTGATGGGTCCGGTACGCGTCCTCGCCCTGCTCCCGGAACACCGCGTCGCCGTCGGTGAGGTCGAACAGGGCGCTGGAGGCGATCCCTATGACGAGGCGGTCGGACAGGTCGTACTTCATCACGCCCCCTGTCGGCACGCGGGCGGTGTCGAGAGGGTTATCACCGGCTCGAACATGCCGAAAACGCGGACGGCGCCGGGCGCTCTGCCCGCCCGGTACCCGTCCCGTCGACGTCAGGCCGTCGGCTCGGTGAGCGTGAGTGCCCAGGTCCGGCTCGGGGAGACCACGCGCCACCGGAAAACAGCCATATTGAAATGAAAACGATTTCCGATGACGTCTGCGTCGCACCGAACCGACGGCAGTCCGGGAGGAAGTCCGGTGGGACATCTGCTGGTGATCGAAAGCTGGGTGGGGTCGATGAGCAGGCTGCTCCCCGGAGCGATCCGCGAGGAGGGGCACGAGTGCACGTTCGTCACCCGCGACCTGCACCACTACCTGCGTGCGGCCCCGGAGGGCGAGGGCCCGCACCCCCTCCTCACGGCCCGCACGTCATCACGGCGGACACGAACGACACGGCCTGCCTCCTCGCCCGGATCGAGGGCCTGCACAGCGTGCTCGGCTTCGACGGGGTCGTCTCCTCGTGCGACTACTACCTGCCGGCCGTCGCACACACCGCCCACCGGCTGGGCCTGCCCGGGCCCGCGCCGGAGGCCGTCGAGGCAGCGTGCCGCAAGGACCTGACGCGGCGTGTGCTCGCCGCGGCCGATGTCCCCGGGCCCCGGTTCGCGATCTGCGCGGGCGCCGGGGAGGCGGCGGCCGCCGCCCGCGGGATCGGCTACCCGCTCGTCGTGAAGCCGGTGGACCTCTGCGCGGGCATGCTGGTCCGCGCGGTGCGCGACGAGCACGAGCGGGAACGGGCCTGCCAGGCCCTCGCCGAGTTCCCGGTCAACGCGCGCGGCCAGGACAGGGCGCCCGTCATCCTGCTCGAAGAGCTCCTGCGCGGGCCCGAAGTCAGTGTCGAGACCGTCTCCTTCGGCGGGTCCACCCACGTCGTGGGCGTCACCGACAAGAGCATCGGCGGCGCGCCCGCCTTCGTCGAAACCGGGCACATGTTCCCGGCCGGGATCGACGAGGCCCAAGCCGCAGAGGCCGCGGAGACCACGCGCCGGGCGGTCGAGGCGCTGGGACTGGACCAGGTGGTCTGCCACACCGAGCTCAAGCTGACGGCCGACGGGTCACGGCTGGTCGAGGTCAACCCCCGACCGGCGGGCAACCGCATCACGCGCGCGGGGCGGCCCGCCCCCGGGCGAGTGCGCGACGCCCTCGGCCCGCTCCTCCCGACCCTGATCGACCGACTCGGCGGCGAGGTCTGCCGACTGCGGTACGTCCCCGACCGGCCGGCGGCGCTGTCCGCGCAGGCCGTCCACGCACTGCGGGACGCGGACGTCGTCGTGGTGACGGGCTCCACGTCCGTCGGTGTGACCGACCGACTGCGCGCGCTGCTCGCCGAGTCCGGGGCGCGGATGGTCGTCGACACGGTCGCCTGCCGTCCCGGGCACCCGATGCTGCTCGCCGAACTCCGGGCGGACCGTTGGGTGGTGGGACTGCCCGGGAACCCGTACGCGGCCCTGGTCGCGGCCCACACCCTGCTCGGCCCCTTGCTCGCGGGCCTGACCGGACGCCCCCTCCCGTCCCTCCCACGGGTACCCGTCCACGGGCAGGCCCGCCCCGCCCCCGGCCAGACCCGACTGGTCCCCGTCGCCTGGGGCGAGGCAGGAGCCCGGATCGCGGACGGACACCGCGCCGCCTTCCTCCGAGGGGCCGCCGTCGGGGATGCCCTCGCGGCGCTCCCGCCCGGCTGGAGCGACGGCCGCTCGGCCTCCCTGCTCCTGACGACGGCGGGCTGATCGCGGCATCCTCGGACCGCGTCGAGCACCGTTCTCCCTCGTCCGGAGCGTCACGACCAGAGCTGGAATCGACCCCAGCCGTCCGCGGTCCGTTCGTAGCGCAGCCGCGTGTGCACGCGGCTCGGCGCCGCCTGCCAGAACTCGACCACCGTCGGCGCGAGGGTGTACAGGGTCCAGGCGGAGTCGACGAGCGAAGGCTCCTTGCCGATCAGGGCCAGGGACTTCTCCAAGGCGTGGTCCCGTTCGGCCGGGTCGGCCAGGTACTGGCTCTGGCGGCCCGGCAGGGCCTCGGCGCGCGCCGAGGCCGCCCGGGCCAGGAAGTCCTCGGCGTTGTCGCGGGCCGAGCCGGGCGTGACCGGCCCGCGCAGGCGCACCTGCCGACCGTGCTCCGGCCAGTAGAAGGTCAGTGCCGCCCGTGGATGGACGGCCAGTTGGTTGCCCTTGGGGCTGAACGCGTGCCCGGCGAACCGCCACCCGGACGCGTCCACGTCCTTGAGGATCAGCACCCGGGCATCCGGGTCGCCGACCTCGTCGACCGTGGACAGGGTCATGGCGTGCGGGTCGCGCAGGTCGTCCGCGACGGCGTCGGACAGCCAGGAGAGGAACAGCCGGACGGGGTCGGTCGTGCCGCCCGGACCGTACGTCCGGCCCGGCCCGCCGGTCGATCACCTCGCAGGGGTTTGCCGCGGTGCTCACGGGTTAGCCGCGCAACAGGGCGTGGATCGCGCCCCCGGTCCTCACGGGGCCGACGTTCGGCTGCGAACGGAGTTCGCGCGATGAAGGTCTCGGACCATCTGCTGGAACGACTGCGACAGTGGGACGTGGAGTACGTCTTCGCGTACCCGGGAGACGGCATCAACGGTCTGCTCGCCGCCTGGGGCCGGGCAGGCGACAGGCCCCGCTTCATCCAGGCCCGGCACGAGGAGATGGCCGCGTTCCAGGCCGTCGGATACGCGAAGTTCTCCCACCGCACCGGAGTCTGCGCCGCGACCTCCGGCCCCGGGGCGATCCATCTGCTCAACGGCCTCTACGACGCCAAGCTCGACCACGTGCCCGTGGTCGCCGTCGTCGGCCAGACCGACCGGTCCGCGATGGGCGGCGCCTACCAGCAGGAAGTGGACCTGCTCTCCCTCTACAAGGACGTGGCATCGGACTTCTGCGAGATGGTCACCGTGCCGCAGCAGCTGCCGGGTGTCCTCGACCGGGCCATGCGCGTGGCCGCCGCCCGCCACACCGTGACGGCGATCATCGTCCCGGCGGACGTCCAGGACCTCGAGTACGAGGCGCCCGGGCACGCCTTCAAGATGGTGCCGTCGAGTCAGGGCATGGGCCGTTTCGCGCCGGTGCCCGCCAACGGCGAGATCGCCCGGTGCGCCGAAGTCCTGAACGCGGGCTCCAAGGTGGCCATGCTGATCGGCCAGGGCGCCCGGGGCGCGCGCGCCGAGGTCGAGGAAGTCGCCGAGATCCTGGGCGCGGGCGTCGCCAAGGCACTGCTCGGCAAGGACGTGCTGCCCGACACCCTTCCGTACGTCACCGGATCGATCGGGCTGCTGGGCACCCGCCCCTCGTACGAGATGATGCGCGATTGCGACACGCTGCTCGTGGTGGGTTCCAGCTTCCCCTACACCCAGTTCCTGCCCGAATTCGGCCAGGCGCGCGGTGTGCAGATCGACATCGATCCCTCCCTCGTCGGTCTGCGCTACCCCTTCGAGGTCAACGTCGTCGGCGACGCGGCGGAGACGCTCAAGCGCATGATCCCGCTGCTCGAACCCAAGACCGACCGGGCCTGGCGGGACACCGTCGAACAGGGCACCGCGCGATGGTGGGAGGTGATGGAGCGCAGGGCCAAGGTGCCCGCCGACCCGGTGAACCCGGAGTACGTCGTCCACGCGCTGGACGTGCTGCTGCCGGACGACGCCATCCTGTGCGCGGACTCGGGGTCCGTCGCGAACTGGTACGCGCGGCACCTGCGGATGCGCGGCTCCATGCGCGGATCGCTCTCCGGAACCCTGGCCACGATGGGCCCGGGGGTGCCGTACGCCATCGGGGCGAAGTTCGCGTTCCCGCAACGGCCGGTGATCGCGCTCGTCGGCGACGGCGCGATGCAGATGAACGGCCTGGCGGAGCTGATCACGGTGGCCAAGTACCACCGGGAATGGTCGGATCCGCGTCTGATCGTCGCGGTGCTCAACAACCACGACCTCAACCAGGTCACCTGGGAAATGCGCGCCATGGAGGGAGTGCCGCAGTTCGAGGAATCCCAAGCGCTGCCCGACCTGCGGTACGCGGACTTCGCCGTGGGCATCGGCCTTGCGGGGGAGCGGGTCGAGTCTCCCGAGGGCGTGGACCCGGCCTGGCGCAACGCGCTGACGGCGGACCGCCCCTACGTCATCGACTTCCGCACGGATCCGGCCGTACCCCCGATCCCACCGCACTCCACGTTCGACCAGGCGAAGGCCACGGCCGCGGCCGTGCTGCACGGGGACAGCGGCCGGGGCGCCATGGTCCGCCAGGGAATCAAGGCGAAGATCCAGGAATTCCTGCCCGGCAGCGGCAAGGAGTGACGCCGCCCCGTCAAGCCGCCACCGCTCGCCCCGGACCCAGGGGTGGGGCGAGCCCATGGCACCCGCGCCGCACCGAGCGGCATCGCGCTGTGCGGCGCCACGAGATCGACGGGACCGGCTCCGAACACGGCGACCGCGGCGCCGGGCCGGACGTGGGCCGGCCCGGCGCCTGTGTGTGGGCGGGCGTGGTCAATGGCCCAGGGCGCGCTTCAGCTCGGCCTTGTCCATCTGCGAGCGCCCCTTGATGTTGCGCTGCCTGGCTTCGTTGTACAGCTGGTCCTTCGTGGGGCCCTGGGAACCGCTGTGGGAGTGCTGCCCGCCGCGCTTCGGCGAGGGCATGTCCTCGATGGACGACCGACTGGCGGTCTTGGACTCTCCGGCCTGGGCGCGTTCCTTGTTGACGGTCCGGGCGGCGATCTCCTTGGCGCGCTCTTCCGATTCGCCGCGCTGCTCGGCGGATTCCTTGATGTGTTCGTACTGGCGTTCCCGCTTCGGGGAGGATCCACGGGGCATGGCCATCTCCTTTCCTTCTCGGGGCGCCTACCCCCGTTCACCGGGACCATCGCGGCCGGACGCCGGACGCCGGCTGTCACCGGAGCCCCTGCCGTTTCAGGCCCGGAGGTCCGGGCACGCGGCATGTATGGACCATTCGAGGGCCCCTGCCGACGGGCGAGTACGGAGAGGGCCCACACGAGTGGTGAGCCGTCCTCGGAGGTGAGCCTTGACCCGCCGCGGTGAGCACACGGGCGGCGCCGGTACGGACCCGGCGGCTACCGCACCGCTCGACGGCGCCCTGGCCGAGGCGGTCCGGCGCACGGGAGCTTCCGGCGGGGCCGTGTACCTGTGGGAGCGGACGGGGCGCCGCGGCCTCGGGCCGGCGGTGCTCTGCGCCATCCCCGTGGAGGTGGCCCGTCCCTGGCAGCGGATTCCGGTGGACGGCCACACCCCGGTCGCCGACGCGGTCCGCGAGGACCGGCTCGTGTGGGTCGGATCCCAGGAAGACCTCGCGCACGCCTACCCACGGGTCGCCGTGCCCCTGCCCTACCGGTTCTCGCTCGCCGCAGCGCCCCTGCCGGGCCGGGGAGGCCGCCGGGGAGCGGTGCTGCTGCTGTGGCCCGCCCGGCACCCCGCCGACGCCACCCGCCGAGAACTGGACCACCTCACCGCCGAGGCCCACCGCCTGGCACGGATCCTGGACGGGGCCGGAGCCGAGGCCATGGCCGTGGTTCCCGAACAGCCGCGCGTGGTCCCGGCCGCACCGCTCCGCCCGTACGACGGCCCAGGCCCAAACCCCGGTCCGGTCCGCGGCGGCCCCGGCACCGGCCCCGGGCCCGCCGCGGACTGGGCCGAGCGGCTTCCCGAAGGCGCCCTGGCCCTGGACCTGGAGGGACGGATCACCTTCCTCGACGGCACCGCCGAGGAGCTGCTCGGCCGCAGCGCCGCCCAACTGGTGGGCACACGGCCCTGGCAGTCCCTGCCCTGGCTCGACGTCCCCCTGGTCGAGGACCGCTACCGGACGGCCGTGATCAGCCGGGAGCCGGTCGAGGTCACCACGCGCAAGCCCCCCGACGGCCGACTGCGCTTCGAGCTGTACCCGGACGCGAGCGGCATCAGCGTCCGCATCACCGACCCCGCGGCCGCCCCGCCGGAGCCGGGCGCCCCCGCCTCCACCCGGCCCCGACCGGGCCCGGTCAAGCCCGGCGTCGACGCGGGACGGGTCTACCAGCTCCTGCACCTGTCGGCCGCCCTGACCGAGACCATCGCCGTCCGCGACGTCGTCGATCTCGTCGCCCACCAGATCCTCCCCGCGTTCGGAGCGGACGCCGTCGTCCTCTCCGCCGCGGACTCCGGCCGACTGAAGATCACCGGCCATCACGGGTACGACCCAGCCGTCATCGACCGCCTCGACGCCCTGCCCCTGGACACGGAACTGACCCCCGCCGGGCGGGTGCTCGCCACCGGCGCCCCGGCCTTCTTCGGCAGCCCGCGCGAGATGGCCGATGCCTATCCCCGCGCCCCCTGGCTGAGCGGCAAACAGGCCTGGGCCTTCCTCCCGCTGATGATCTCCGCCCGCCCCGTCGGCTGCTGCATCCTCTCCTACGAGCTGCCGCACGCCTTCACCGCGGACGAGCGCGCCGTCCTCACCGCGCCGGCCGGGCTGATCGCCCAAGCGCTGGACCGCGCCCGCCTGTACGACACCGCGAACGACCTCGCGCACGCCGGTGGCGCGCACGGCGGTGCGCAGCTGCCCCATGAGTGCGGCCGCGGCGACGTTGTGACCCTCTACGTCTCCGATGACGGCGGCGACGGTGGTGGCGTCCAGGACGATGACGTCGTAGAAGTCGCCCCCTATCTCCATCCCGTGGCCGGCCGGCAGGTAGCGTGCGGCGATCTCGAGTCCGGGCACGCTGGGCAGGCGGTGCGGAAGGAGTGCCTGCTGGAGGCCGGCGGTGGTGGGCTTCTCCACCAGACCGTCCGTGTAGAAGGCGATCAGCGTGCCCGGGGGCAGTTCGAGGCGGGTGACCGGGCAGGGGGCGTGGACACCGACGCCGAGCAGCGGGGCCGTGTCGACGCGGAGCGGGGCACGGAGGCGCTGGCCTCCGTCCTCGCCGAGCCCGCGGGCATCGGCCTCGACGAGCTGGTCGACACCATCCTCGACAGCTCCGGCCCCGGCTTCCACACCACCGACGACATCGCGCTGCTCCTCCTGCGAACCGAGCCTGAGCAGGCGGACGGAAGGAGACGGAGATGAACCAACCCCCCGCGTCCCGGCCGGCGCCACCGGCGACCGACGGGGCGGACCGGCGCCGGCTGCTGCTGGTCCGGCACGCGAAGGCCGTGCCGAAGGACCAACCCCTGGACGACTTCGACCGTCCCTTGTGCGAGCGCGGAAAGACCGACGCGCCCCGGACGGGTCACTGGCTCGCGGACTCCGGTTTCACCTCGGACCTCGTGCTGTGCTCCCCGTCCCGCAGGACGCGTCAGACCTGGCAGCTCGCCGCGGCCGCGCTGGAGGACCCGCCGCCCGCCGTGTACGACGAGCGGCTCTACAACGCGCCCCCGAGCATGCTGGTGACCGTACTGGCGGAGCGGGGCCCGGGCCTTCGATGCCTGGCACTGGTCGGCCACAACTCGGGCATCCACGAGCTGGCCGTCGGGCTGTGCGGCAGCGGCCCCGAGGATCTGCTGGAGCGCGTCAGGGCGGGGTTCCCGACTTCGGGCGTAGTGGTGCTGGACGTGTACGGCGGCTGGGAGCGACTGTCCCCGGGCAGCGGCACCGTGACGGCTTTCTGGTCACCGACCGATTGACCCCGCGCGCTACTCCCGCCGGTCCGCGACCGAGGGGAGGAGGGTGAACAGGCCGTCCGATCCGGTCAGGTCCAGCAGTCTGATCATCTGGTGGCTGGGCGCCGCGAGCAGCAGATGATGGCCCAGTGCGCGGGCCTCCTCCCGCGCCGCCAGCAACACGTTGAGCCCGGTCGAGTCGCAGAACGACGAGTTCTGCAGGTCGACGATGACGTCCGAGCCTTCCGGGGCCTCGGAGAGGGCGGTATCCAGCGAGCCACGCAGCTGATCCGCGTGGTCGAGGTCCATGTCGCCGATCACACGGAGCACGTACGGGTCCTGATTTCGCAGCGTCCTCGGTCGGTCCGTGTCCCCCTTGCCGATGACCATGATGTGCCTCCTGATACGTCAGGTTCCTGCCCCTCGTGAGGCTCCCCATGCACCGGGCCGCGCCACAGAATGTGACGGCGCGGGCGGTGTGTGCCCGGGAAACCGTTTGAATGCGAGATACGGGGACAGACGCCTGAGCGCCTGGAGTCGTGAACGGACGCCAGGCGAGAGCATGGGCGGTTTCATGAAAGGGGGCCGACATGAGCGCCAATCAGAAGGTCATGGCCCAGGTGGAACAGGTCGCGGGAAAGGCCCTGAGGAAAGCGGCGCACGCGCTGGGCAAGGAGACCTTGGCCGCCAAGGGCGCTGCGCTGGAAACACGGGGAAAGGCCCGTGAGACGAAGGAGAAGGCCGGGGACACCTTCCGCTGAAGGGGGTCCTTCGTCACCGCAGGCCCTGCCGGAACCGCGTGATTTCGTCGAGGCGGTCCAGGAGTTCGTCTTCGGCGCGGTCGAAGGCGTCCTGATCGATCTCGCCGCGCCGGAGCCGGGCTTCGAGTTCGGCGAGGGCGGCCCAGACCGGCGCGGGGTCGTAGTACTCCTCGTCGGCCCTGTCCGCGATCCTCTGCGCCACCCACACCACGGCCCGCACCGGCGCCAGCGGCGCGGTCAGCAAAGCGCTCAGCAGTCCCATGGCTCCTCCCGGGCCTCTATACGAAGCTGTAGGGCGGCAGGGGCCCCGCGAAACGGAACGCGATGCCGTCGGTCTGCCGGGCGAGGTCCGCTTCGGCCTCGACCAAGCTGCGCTTCCGGTCGTCGGGGACCAGGAGGGCGAGGCTGAGGATGTCACCGTTGGCCGGAGGCCGGACGCTGTGGTCGCGAGCGAGAGGAATGAGGGCCTGGACCAGACCGGCGGCCACCGCCTCCTGCCTGTCGCGCACCTCGCGGGCGACGAGTTCGCCGAGCACGAGCGGCAGCCGGGGATCGGGGTCGCCGGCCCGGATCCGGTCGTTGAGTTCCCGGGCCTGCGGGGAATCGTCCAGGACTTCCCGCAGCAGCGCCTCCTCGTCCTGGGACGCCTTGACGTTGTACTCGGCGCAGCCCTCCAGCCTCTCCAGGGCGTCCAGGTAGGCGTCGGCGCGCTCCTGCAGCACCTGTGTGACCGCCACGTCGTCCGGGGCGGTGTACCCGAACTGCAGGGGAAGGATCGTGCCGTCGGCCATGAGCCGCTCCTGGACCTCCTGGTGGGCGGCCAGGTCCCGGCGTTTGGGCCTGATCTCCTCGTCGACGTCGCTGACGACCGCGCTCAGTCGCCCGGCGGTGATGGTGCGGAGCGGCGCGGGGTCGGTCCCGACTCCGGTCAGACCGTCAAGGCGCTGCGGATGTGTCGCAGCGGTGATCGAGTACACGTAGAGAGCCATCGTCTAGTCCTTCTCGCGGCGTACGGGCCGGCGAGCGGGCCGACGGCGGCGCGGAGCCTCTTCCTCTTCGGCTTCCTCCTCCGGCTCTTCTTCCTGGTCGGACTTGCCGGTCAGGGACTGCTTCACTCCCTCGATGGCCCCGCTGAGCGCGCCCTTGCTCTTGCCACTGGCACCGCTCTCGACCATGTTGCCCACGACGTCGGTCAGCTGGGCGGGAGCCTTGCGGCCGGCTTCCAGATCGAGCCGGTTGCACGCTTCGGCGAAACGCAGGTAGGTGTCGACGCTCGCCACGACGATGCGCGCGTCGATCTTCAGGATCTCGATCCCGACCAACGAAACGCGGACGAAGACGTCGATGACGAGACCTCGGTCCAGGATCAGTTCCAGGACGTCGTAGAGGCTGCTCGTGTTCCCGCCTCCGCCTTGGCTCATGCCGAGGCTGGTTCCCCCCTGCGGCATCACAGTCATGGCCGCTTCCCTTCAGGGTTGCCGGCCCGTCAGGCCGGTCGGTCGATCATGCCCCGGCTGTAGCGTCGGGTCCGCTGGTAGGAGATCAACTCGCCTTCCTCGTCGATCGTGACCTTGTAACTGGCCATGACACTGGTGGTATCGGGGATGCGCTCCAGTTCGACGACCTCGACCTGCGCCTCCCAGCCCTCTTCCGTGGGCTTGAGCGACGAGACCGAGTCCGGGATCCGCCCCAGCAGCTGGGAGAGCTGTTCGGCGGCGAGCCGCATGGCTGTGGCCGCTCCGGTCACGCCATGGCGCGCGGGTGTCTTGCGGACCGGGCCCTTGCGGCTGGGCCGGGCGGCCCGAGCGTCCGAGGCGTCGTAGTCGTCGTTCGGAGAACGGCGGCGGCGCGTCGGCTCTGCTGCGGCCATGAGCGCACTCCCCTCACGGGTTGACTTGGGGACTGCCCGATCACAATGACACCAAACGGGTCTATTCGGATTAAACGTAGATTCTCTTCCGATAACAGGCATAACTGGTGCCAGGTCGAGCAGCCGCCTGTTGACCGTGCGAACGATGTCCCGTCACCCGAACGCGCGTCCGCGGCGGCACTCGGACCGGCAGGAGAGGTGACGGCGGCCCCGCGCACTTGGTGAAGGGAAAGGCTCATGGAGGACACGACCAAGATCGCCCTGGCTGCCGCCATCTTCGGAGGCTACGTACTGGGGCGGGCGAAAAAGGGACGCCTGGCCATCAGCCTGGCGACGTACGCCCTCGGCCGCCAGTTCGGCCTCGACCCGCGAGAGCTCGCCATGCAGGGCGTCAAGAAGCTCAGCGAGATGCCGCAGGTCGCCGAACTCGGCGAGCAGATCAAGGGCGAAGCCATGGACGCGGGCCGCAAGGCGATAACGGCCGCCGCGAACCGTCAGCTCTCCCAGCTGGCCGACACGCTGCACGACAGGACCCTCGCTCTGACCCGTGGCCCCGAAGAGGAAGGCGACGAGGAGGAGTACGAGGACGCGGAAGAAGGCTACGAGGAGGAACCCGAGCAGGAGTCCTACGACGGAGCCGAGGAGGAAGAGCCGGAAGACGAGGGCGAGCCCGAGGACGAGGACGAGGACGAGGAAGAGGAGCCCGAGGAGGAAGAGGAACCCGAGGAGGAAGAGGAAGAGCAGGAGCAGCAGGAGGAGGAACCGCGAGCTCGCCGTCGGCCCGCGCGCCGCACCTCGCACGCCCGAGCCGCCACGCCGGCGTCACGCAGAACGCAGACCCGCAAGGCCCCGGCCAAGAAGGCGGCTCCGGCGAAGAAGGCGGCCCCGTCCAGGAAGGCTGCCCCGGCGAAGAAGGCCGCAGCCGCCAAGAAGACGACCCCTGCCAAGAAGACCGCGTCCGGAGGCGCTTCCAAGCGTGCCCCGGCGAAGAAGGCCGCCGGCACGAGGGCGAAGCCGGCTTCGTCATCCACGAGGAGTCGGGCCCCCGCCAAGAAGGCCGCGGCGAAGAAGGCGGCCAAGCCGCCGGCGAAGAAGGCCGCCGCGAAGAAGAGCACCGCCGGCCGCCCGCCCTCCAAGGCCACCGCCAAGAAGACCGCCGCCAAGAAGACGACGGCCCGCCGCAAGCCGACCGCGAGGAGGTGAACCATGGCTACCACGGAGCGTGGCGCCGAAGGCGCCCAGTCGGGTCTCGACAAACTGATGTCCGAGGTCACCAGCTACCTCTCCGCGCAGGCGGATCAACTCGCGGACAAGGCCGTGGACAAGGTCGGCGACCTCACCGACGGCCTCTACGACGTGGCCGAGAACGGGGGCTCGCTCGCCGGCATCGGAGGACGACTCCTCAAAGGGGACTCTCCGGTCAAAGCCGTTCTGGGGCAAGCGTTCGGAGGCCTGAAGGACAAGGTCACCGACGTCGGCACCAACCTGCTCGGCGGCAAGGGGAAGGGCAAGGGCCGCAAGGGCGGCACCAAAGTCATCAACATCGTCGAATCGATCGACGTCGGGGTACCGCTGCGTACCGCCTACGACCACTGGACCCAGTACGAGGACTTCAGCAGCTTCGCGAAGGGCGTGCGCAGCGTCTCGCAAAGCGACGACACGACCACCGACTGGAAGGTGAAGGTCGGCCCCTCCACGCGCAGCTGGAAGGCCACCGTGGAAGAACAGGTTCCCGACGAGAGGATCGTCTGGTCCTCCTCGGGACCCAAGGGAACGACGCGCGGCTGCGTGAGCTTCCACGAACTCGCTCCCTCGCTGACCCGGATCCTCGTGGTCGTCGAGTACTACCCCGCCGGACTCTTCGAGAAGACGGGAAACATCTGGCGCGCCCAGGGCCGACGACTGCGCCTCGACCTGAAGCATTTCGATCGCCACGTCACCCTCTCCAACGCGGAACCCGACGGTTGGCGCGGAGAGATCCAGGACGGCGAAGTCGTCGTCACCCACGAAGAAGCCCTCGAAGAAGAGGAAGCCGAAGCCGAAGAGCCCGAGGGCGAGGAGGATTCGGAATCCGGCGAGGGCGAAGGCGACGAAGAGGAATACGAGGACGAGTACGAGGACGCGGACGAGGACGCGGACGCGGAAGCCGACGAGGACGCGGAAGCCGACGAGGACGCGGACGCGGAAGCCGACGAGGACTACGCGGACGAGGAGCAGGACTACCCGGAGGAACAGGACGAGGAAGAGTACGAGGAGGAAGAAGAGGAAGGCGGGGGAGAGGACGAGGACGAGGACGAGGAAGAGCAGCACAGACGCCCGCGTCGTCGGCGCTGAGGCTCGCGGGAGGACGGGATCCGACGGCTGGGAAGCCCGGTGATCCCGTACGCCGGCCGGGGGGCTCGCCGTCCGGCGTCGGTTGGGTGACGGGGGGTCGTCCAGTGGGCTGCGGGCGTCGGCGGTCGGCGGCACCCGTGTCGTAACCCATCCTTGAGCGGGGTCGGGACCTGCGCAGGTCGTGCCCCGAACGTCTCTCCGAGGCCTTCGTCGGGGCGTTTCGAGCGTCCCGGCCCGAGACGTGCCCGCCGTTCTGCGCCGGGCCCGCCTCGACCTTCCGGGCACCACGGGTGCCTCCGTCTCCCTCGTGGGCGACGACGACGCGAGCGTGCTGCGGTGGTCCTCCGACGATCGGGCCGACCGCCTGGCGGAGGCGCGGTACACCTGGGGATGCGGCCCCGGCGGGGCCGCACACCATCACCACCGCCCGCGTCGCCCCGCACGTCCACGAGGAAACGGGGGGCGAGCGGGCCGCCAGTCGGTTGGACGCGGCGGAAACGGACCACGAGGACGTCCACGACGCGTCCGAGATGTTCCAGGCGCAGTTCGCGCAGGGTCCCCGCGTCGACGCCCACGCCACGGGGTAGCCGGTCCACGCCGACGGCCTCGCCGACCACGCGGAGCGCCGGTCGGCCTGCACGCCGCTCGTCGACGTCCCCGCTCCGGGCTGCCCACACACTGCGCCTGCGGGTCCGCAACCAGCGGGTCGGCGCCCCGAACCGCCTGGACACCGCCACGGGCATGATCGCCCCCACCGCGGACATCGGCCCGGCGCAGGCACTCCGCGTGGCAGGCGCGTGACGGCTCCCCCCCGCTCGATCACAGGGGAAGGGGAACGCGCAGCGCCGATTTCCCGGCGGTCCACCTCTGCCGCAGATGATCCGAGAGACGGTCCTCCAACAACCCCGTGGCCGCGCACCCGAAAGCGACGTCCGCCTCCAGATGGGGTTCGACGGCGAGCAGTCCGGCGATCACCTCGTGCCGGACGACCTGTTCGTGGACCGCGTCCGCCTCCACGTGCTCGGCGTAGAAGTGCTCGGCGGCCGGTCCGGCCCCACAACGGCGCATCGCCCGGGCCAGTCGACGGGAACCGGGGGAGGAGGTCACCTCGACACTGGCGAAGTGGCCGATCAACGCGCCGCGCAGGGCCCGGTGCAGGCCGAAGAGGGACATGAGGTTGACCGTCGCGAGGACGGGGGCCGGGGCCCGCTCCACGTGGCTGCCGTACGAGGGGTCCAGGCCCAGGTCGGTCATCAGGTCGGCGAACAGCCGGGCGTGGATGCGCTCGGGTCGGCCCGCGCCGAACTCGTCGTACTCCACGGCCACCATCGCCGCCTTGGCCCGTCCGGTGAGCCGCGGCACCACCCAAAGGTGCGGGTCGGCCTCCTTGAGGTGGTACAGGGACCGCAGGGCCGCGTACTCCCGCAGCTGCCACAGCTCGCCCTCGGTCGCCAGGAAATGGCTCAGGCTGCCGCTCAGGTCGACGGGCTCTTCCAGCAGCGGCCCGAACGCCGCGTCCACGTCGGTCGGGGCGCCCGTCAGCTCCTCGCGCAACGCGCCCAGCATGCGCGACTCCAGGTGCCCCCGCAGGTCGATCAGCCGTGCGTCCCATTCCAGGTCGTCCGGTACGCCGGCGAAACCCCGGTAGTGGAGTTCGTACAGGACGTAGAGCGCGAGCTGGAGGTCCTCCCCCCACGGGTCGGCCGCGGTGGCGACGGCCGCGGTGGCGGGCCCGGAGGACGCAAGCCCGCCGGGGTCGCGCAACGCGCCGAGTACGGCGCCGGAGAGGGGACCGCGGGCAGCCGGCAGCACCGGTCCATCGCGGCGCTCCGAGCCCGGTTCGGGGCCGGCGCCCCCGGTGGCGGCATCGGTCGGGATCACGGGTGGGGCTCCTCTCGCGCTTCGGGGTCGGATCCGCGAGCCGGCTCGTCGACGGCGCGGCGCCGGGGCCGGTGGCTGGTGTCGCACCACGGCGGGGTACGCGTCCTGCGACACGTGCACAGGGCGACGACGAAGCGGTCGGACACGGCGGTCGTGCCGTCGTCGAGGAGCACCTCCACCGGGCCCTCGACCAGCAGCGGACCCGCCGGATCCATGCGGACACGGCGGACTTCGGGGTCAGACGGCGTTGCGGGCACGGACGACCACCAACTCCTCCCACTGCTCACCGGGAGCCGCCAGCCCGCGTTCCTGCAGCCAAGCCCGCCTGGAGCGGAGGACCGGGCCCCAGGCCACCCGGCGCCGCGCGGTCACGTGCCCGCGGACTCCCGCCCGTTCCAGGCGGTCGATGGTCCGGTCGCTGTCGCACAGGGCGGAATGGACGAGCAGCAGCACCCCGCCCGGGCGGAGCAGGACGGGTGCGAGCGCGCAGATGCGGTCGATGACCGCCCGGCCGTCGCGCCCCGCGTCCCAGGCCAGACCGGGCCCCCTGGACGGCAGCTCCCGCTCCGGGGAGGGCACGTACGGGGGATTCGCCAGCACCAGGTCATAGCCGTTTCCGGAGCCCCGGGCGGCGAAGTCGCCGTGCAGGACGCGCAGGGGCAGGCGGCGCAGCCACGCGTTGAGGCGGGCCGCCACGACCGCGGCCAAGGCCACGTCCACGGCGGTGACCCGGGCTCCGGTCGCGGCCGCGCGCAACGCCACCGCCCCCGTCCCGGTGCCGATGTCCAGAACCTCCTGGCCGCGCCCTAGCTGCTCCTCCGAGAGGGCTTCCTGCAGCAGGCGGGTGTCCTCCTGGGGGCGATAGACCCCCGGCAGGCGTACCAGACGCTCCTGCACTTGAGCCGAGTGATCGGTGCTGCCGAGCAGGTCCATGGTCACCTCCGTCGTCCCGAGGGGTTTCGCCCCTGTCTGAGCTGCGGCTACCCGAGGCCCGTCGTTCCATTCCCGTCGACGGATCAATCGGCCGGACCGTGCGGCAGGGGCATGCGTCGCGGTCCTGTGGAAGATCCGAAGGGAGCGCGACACCGCGGACGCCTTTCCCGGTCCGCACCGGCCCCCCATCCGCGGCGCAAGAACCGCCGGGCCCCGCGAGTGCTGCCGGACAGGGTGGGTAGTCGCGGGAGGTCCGGAAACGGTGAAGCAGCCGTGCAGCCGGAGCCGACAGTGCCCCCGACCGAAGGAGACCGTCCGTGAACCGCGCCGCGCTGTTCGACATCGACGGGACCCTCGCCGATACCAATCACCTGCACGTCACTTCCTGGTGGGAGGCCCTGCGGCAAGCCGGGCACGACGTATCGATGCACGCCATCCACCGCGCGATCGGGCTGCCGGGCGAGGACCTCCTCGCCCACCTGCTCGGCGACGGCAGGGATACGGGTGAGGACGCGGAACTCAGCGCCGCGCACGACACCCTCTACGGCACGTACTTCGACCGCCTGCCCCGCCTCGACTCGGCGGACGAGCTGCTGCGCACTCTCGACGGGCGGGGCTGGCGGGTCGTCCTCGTCACCTCGGCGGGGGGCTCGGAACTCGGTGCGCTGACTCGGGCCATCGGCGCCGACGAAGCCATCACCGCCACCGCGAGTGCCGACGACGTGGACGCGGGCAAGCCGGCGCCGGACCCCGTGCACCATGCCCTCGGACTGGCCGATGCGCCCGCTCGCGGAGCGGTCTTCGTCGGGGACACCGTATGGGACATGAAAGCCGCCGCCCGGGCCGGTGTCACCGGTGTGGGCCTGCTCTGCGGCGGGATACCCCGCCGCGACCTGGAGGAAGCCGGGGCCCGTGCGGTGTACGGCGGGCCGGCCGACCTGCTCGACCAACTGGACCGCAGTCCGTTCGCCGACCCGCCGCCGCAGGGCGCCGGTCGGTGAGCGGTGACCGTACCCCCGTGGAAGGGGATGTCCGATGACGCACCTCCCGCCTTCCGAGCCCGGCTCGGACAGCTCGACCACCCGCCCGGGGCGCCACGTCGTGGTCGTGGGCGCCACGGGCAACGTCGGCACCAGCGTGGTGCGTGCGCTGGCCGCCGATCCCTCGGTGGGGTCGGTCCTGGGCCTGGCCCGCAGACTGCCCGACTGGCGGCCGGCGAAGACCCGCTGGCGCGCCGTGGACATCGAACCCGGCGGAGCGGATCTCACGCACCATTTCGACGGCGCCGACGCCGTGATCCACCTCGCGTGGAAGTTCCGGCCCACGCACGATCCGGCCGAAACCTGGCGGACCAACGTCCTCGGGAGCATCCGCGTCTTCGACGCCGTCGTGGCCGCGGGCGTACCGGCCCTCGTCTACGCCTCCTCGGTCGGCACCTACTCGCCCGGTCCCAAGGACCACGCGGTCGACGAGTCCTGGCCCACCCACGGGTGGCCCGGGGCCGCGTACTGCCGGGAGAAGGCCTACGTGGAACGGCTCCTCGACGGCTTCGAGACCGCCCACCCGGCGGTCCGGGTGGTACGGATGCGCCCGGGTTTCCTGTTCAAGCGGGAGGCCGCCTGCGAGCAGCGGCGCATCTTCGCCGGGTCGCTGCTTCCCGGTCGGCTCGTCCGGCCCGGTCTGATCCCCGCCGTCCCCGATCTGCCGGGACTGCGCTTCCAGGCCCTCCACACCGACGATGCCGCGGCCGCTTACGCGGCGGCGGTCGCCCGTCCCGTCCACGGGGCCTTCAACCTCGCCGCGGAGCCGGCCCTGGACGCCCGGGTCCTTGCGGGCATCCTCGCGTCGCGGCCCGTGCGCGTACCCGAGACGGCGGTCCGGGCGGCGCTCGCCACGGCCTGGCGCCTGCACTTCGTACCGGCGTCCCCGGACCTCTTCGACGCGGTGCTGCGGCTGCCCCTGATGGACTCCTCCCGTGCTCGGGAGGTGCTCGGGTGGCGGCCCTGGTACAGCTCGGTCGAGGCGGTCCAGGAGTTCCTCGCCGGCCTGCGGGAGCGGGCCGGGATGCCGACGGCCCCCCTGGCGGCCTGAGCCGACAGCGGCCGCCGGGCGGGGCGGCCGGGCCGGGGCAGACGCACCGGGGGGCACCCAGACGTCCCGCACACGATCCAAGGGAGGAGCGGGCCATGCGCACGTCCTCGAAACGCGATGCCCACCACCTGCTCGAGCTCTACCTCAACGACCACCTGGCGGGAGCCGGCGCAGGAACCGCGCTCCTGAAGCGAGCGGCCAAGAGCCACAGCGGCAAACCCTTCGGCCCGCTGCTGGAACGCCTGGCGCGGGAGGTCGCACAGGACCGCGAGTACCTGAAGGAGATCATGCGGAGCCTGGACGTGTCCGAGCGCCGGTCCAGGGCCGCTCTGGGCCGGCTGGGGGAGAAGGCGGGCCGCCTCAAGCTCAACGGACGGGTCTTCTCCCGGTCTCCGCTCAGCGACGTCATCGAGCTGGAGGCCATGCGGTTGGGCGTCCAGGGCAAGCGGTCCTGTTGGTTGACCCTGCACTCCCTGGCCGAGAGCGACGACCGAATCGACGCGGCGCGGCTGGCGTGGCTCCTGGAACGGGCCGAGGAACAGGCCGAGATCCTCGAAGAGCTACGGACGCGGTGTGCCGTGCGGGTCTTCGGCCCCGGCCAAGGCGGCCCGGCGGACACGGTCCGGCAGGCGAGGGCGCGTTCTCTGCCCCGGGGCGCCTTCTGACCGCGTGGTGCGGCGAGGGGGAGCAGGAGGCCGGCCGGACTGCCGTCAGGCGTCGCCCCGGGCCGTGTGGTGCGGCTCGGCGAGGAGCGCGAGGAGACCGGCGATCTCATGGCCGGCTTCGGCGGGGTGACGGAAGAGGGCGCCCGGCACGATCGCGTAGTGGTTGCGGCGGCCGTCCTCGGCGCGGCCACGCGTGAGGTATCCGGCTTCTTCGAGATCGGCGACGACCGCCTGCGCCGTCCGCTCGGTCACGCCACAGATGAGGGCGATGTCCCGGAGACGTACCCCGGGATCGCGGGAGATCGCGAGCAGGACGCGAGCGTGCGTGGTCAGGAACGTCCAGTCCGAGCGGTGGTCACGCTGCTCTGGCATGGATCCCATTTTGCCCCCTGTTCGGGATCCGTGGACGTACCCGTGGCGGTTTTCAGGTAATCACCGGCGCGTCATCGGGCAGGAGAGCCAGTGTGGCCGAACCGGCTCGATCAGGTCCTGGAGGGCTCATGAACCCCTTGCTCGGCGGTGCTCGGTGACCGCCGCGGACGTCACTCCGGCGGACCCCGAAGAGTGCGGCCTGTGCGGCGCGTCGTTCGCCGCCGGATCCGGGCGGTACGCCCGCGTCGCCGACTCCTCCTACCTGGACCCGGCCGACCCCGCCCACGACGGCCGGCGGCCCGTCGCCGCATGCGCGCCCGACCATCTGAGCCGCCTCACCGCCGCCCTGCGCGAGCGGCCGTTCACGTACGCCGAACTCTGGGCCGGGCGCCTCGCCCGAGTTCATGCCGCGCACCCCGCCGGCATCAGCGTGAGGGAACTCGCCCGTGAGTCCGGGCTCACGGACGACCAGGTGGAAGAAGCCGCTCTGTGGGTGGGCCGGGGCTCGGTGCGCCGCGCGTGACCCGTGGCCGATCAGGGCTCGGGCGGCGGAAGCAGGGGCCCCAGAGGGCCCAGATCGAGATTCAGGTCTTCGAGGGTGCAGCCGTGCCGTTCGCACAGCTCCAGCATGCGGTCGTGGAGCGCGAGGAGGGTGGCTCCGAGCTCCTCTTCCTGTGCGTCGCTGAGGTCCCCGGCGTCGACGCGGCGCAGCGCCTGCCGCTCGATGAGCTGGCGCAGGAGCTCCACCACCGTGAGGACGAGCTTGACCAGGTCCTCTCCGACGGTGTCCGGGCCGGTCCGGATCCGGTGGCCGCCGGAGCGCGCGGAGCGCGCCGTATCGGCGGCTGAGGCCGGCAGCAGTGTCACGGCATCGGCCATCGCCCCGCCAACGGCCTCCAGGTCCGGAGTGGTGGGGCCGGGGCGTTGCCGCTCCCGGGATTCACGGCTCATGGCGAGGCCCACCCTCCGGAGCCCGTCGGGGAGTGTCGACGGCGGTGGAGACGGAACTGACGAGGGCGCGCAGCGAGATCCGTACGAGGTCGATGTCCGCGATCGACAGGACGATGTCGCCGGCGATGACGACGCCCCCGGCCAGCAGCCGGTCGAGCAGATCGACGAGCGCGACCTGCCGGCCGGACAGGGGCGCGTCATGGCGGTCGACGGTGCTCATGGCGCGGGCGCACCCGGGGGCGGGGGAGTCACAGGCGTGGCGGCGAAGGAGTACGGGGCCCACGGACCCGTCACCTCGAGGCGGATCCCCTCGAAACCCTCGACGACGGCGTGCACGGCCGCCCGGAACGTGTCGGCTTCGCCGTCCGGCACCAGGAAGGCGTCGTTGAGGACGTTCTCCCCGTCCGCTCGTGCGGCCAGCGGGCCGCTCTGGGGTGCATGGCGTACGTGCAGGCTCGCATGGCCGCGAGCGATGTCGGCGATCCGGTCGGCGGCCAGCTGCGCCTGCCGGTAGTGCTCCTCCCGAGCGTCATGGTGGGCCCGCCGGGCCTGCAAGTACGCCTTGCCGGGGCTGGTCGGCGCCGGGGCTGCGGCCGGTTCCGGGCCGGCGGCGGGGCGCACGTAGATCTTGACGCCGTACTCGGTGTGGGCTCTGAGCCTGTCCAGCTGCACGGCGAAGTTCCGACCCTGCTGCTCCAGCGCCCGCAGTGCCCGGACGCGGTCCTGGTAGAGGGTGGCCATCCGCAGGGGCAGCACGGTGGTGTGCGCGGCCAGGGTTTCGATCACGAGGTGGTGGGCTCGGGCGGTCTCCTCGAGCCACTGCAGGTCCTCGAAGCGCTGCTCGAGCACCTCTTCCGCCCAATCCGCGTACGCCACGTCGCTGATGACGAACGCGACGGGTGCCCTCCCCTCGCCCGCGGGTGCCAGCAGAGTGACGGGGCTGCCGGACACCCCGGAAAGGTGGGTCAGAAGACCGTCCGGGACGGGGGCGGGTGGCGTGACGGCGTAGACGTAGACGAGCGTCGGATCGCTTGCGGGGTTCACTGCTCGGCCCTCCGTCCGCCAGTGCCCCGAACGGGCCGTCGCGGCTCCCGCGCCGGCTCCCGTTCCTGCTCCGGGGCCAGGTCCAGGGTGTGGGATTGAGGTTCGGAGGCGGTGAGCCTCTCCCGACGCAGCTGCGAAAGCTCTTCGCGCAGGCGTTGGTTCTCCGCGGACAGAGAGTCCTCGGCGTGCCGGGAGGACAACGACGCGTCGTGCTCCCACCAGTCGATGCCCATCTCCCGGGCCTTGTCCACCGACGCGATCAGGATGCGCAGCTTGATGGTGAGGAGTTCGATGTCGAGCAGGTTGATGCGGATGTCTCCGGCAATGACGATTCCCTTGTCCAAGACCCGCTCCAGGATGTCGGCCAGGCTGGACGAGGAGCTCGCCGGGTACCCCGTCATGGGCGGGCCCGTTCCGAACCTGCGGTCCAGGGGGTTCGTCACCTGCCCTCGCCTCCGATCCGATGCCGTTCCCGCCCGGGCAGAGCAGGAGGGTCCGCGTCCTCTTCCTCTTGGTCCCCTTCGTCCTTGCCTCCGCCCGCCAGGTGCCAAGGGAGGGCTCCGAGCGCCCTGGTCCGCGCAGCCGGGCGCCTGCGACGGCTGCGCGGAAGCCTCGCGGTCGCCATCCAGCCGGTTGCGCGCTGCTGTGGAGCGAACGCACGTGCCGACGACGGCGAGGACGAAGCGCCGCCGACCCCGCCCCGCTCGATCGTGATCGGCGCACGGGCGGCCGGCTCGCGACCGAGAACGAGGTCCGGGACGTCGTAGAGGCTGCTCATGGCCGTGCCGCTGCGGCCGAGTCCTGCGGTCGCCCCCTGAGGCACCATGATCATGGCGCTTTCCTTCCGTTCGTAGGAGATCGATTCACCCTCCTCCCACGGCTTCCTCGGTGACTCCGACCTCCATGGGCTAGAGCGCCTCCCCCGAACCACCCACATCACACCTCGTATTCGGAACTTTCATGCGCAAAGGCCGCCGACCGCGCCGGTCGACGGCCTTCGGTTCCGGAACGGTCAGGACAGGGCGTCCTTGGCTTTCTGCCCCGCCTGCTTGGCGTCGGCCAGCCTCTGTTCGGTCTTTCCCTTGGCCTCGAGGCTCTCGTTGCCCACGGCCTTTCCCGTCGTCTCCTTGATCTTGCCCTTGACGTTCTTGCCGGTGTTCTTGACCTTCTTCCCTGTGGCCATGCCGTGTCACCTCCCTGACTCGCCTGGCCGCTACCCGCCATGGCCTCACGTATTCCTCATTCGAGGAGGAGGCGGCCGATGATCGCCGCTCGCACCATTCGCCGGAACGTCCGACGCATCACCCACATCATCGCGCCCATACCCCACATCGACATGCGCATGAAGACCCGGCTCACGAGGGAGCGAGGTCTCATACGGCGCAGGACCCGGCGCTTGAACCTCCGACGGGAACGCCGTCCACGGGGAAACCTCACGAGTGCTTCCTCCCGAACAGCAACCGGTAGGCGACCAGGATGATCAGAGAACCGACAATGGCCGCGATCCAGGTGGAGAGCTCGAAGAATCCGTCAATGGAGTCGACTCCGAAAATGACTTTTCCGAGCCATCCTCCGAGAACGCCGCCGGCGATGCCGATGAGGGGCGTCACGATGCAACCACCGGGGTCTCGGCCCGGCATCAGGAACTTCGCGATGAGTCCGGCGAAAAGCCCCATTAGAATCCAGCCGATGATCCCCATGGCCCGCCTCTTTCCCGCACACGTCTTGTGCAATTCCATCTGCCCGCATGCCGCGCTCCAAACCTCTGTCCCGCAGGGAATGCGACGGGCGCCGCGAGGGAAGACGCAGGCCAGGCGGGAGGTGCCATGACCCATGGCCGACGAGACCGGCCCGAAGTGCGAGGCGACGCTCTACGAGGCGACGCACTTCACGGGCGCCGCCGTCGCGGTGTGGTCCGACCGGGGGGACGAGGGCGGCGAGGCGGTCGCGTTCTCGCTGGCGCGCCTGGGCCTGAACCGTCTCGGATCCCTGCGCGCGCGGGCCTCCGCGGCCGAACCCGGTGCTCCGTTCAGGCAGGAACTGAGCTGGGTCACCACGGTCACGGTCTGGGAATCCGAGCCGCGTTCCTGGACGCCCCATGACGGTGAGCGGGGCAGGACCTGGCAGGAGTACGACGCGGACACCGCCGACCTGGGCACCTGGGCGACCAGGGCCAAATTCGTCCGTGTCCGAAAGCACAGAACCGACCGCCCGGCCCTGACGGACGATCCCGCGGTCCCGATCGCGGCCGTGGGGTAGTCGGTCGGCGGGACCCCGGCAAGGGCAGGAGCCCGGCATGCACAGGAGCCCGGCATGCACGAGGCCCAGGGCTGTGCGGGGGCGGCGGGTCAGGTCCGGTCGCGGGTTTCGTCCACGATCGGCAGTGCGCCCGCGCGGCGGCGCCTCGCGACGCTCGCGTACACGCCGAGGCCGAGGAATCCGGCGCCCATCATGATCAGGCCGACCACGTCGAGGTTCACGCCGTCCATGTGCCAGTCGCTGGCGAAGGTGAGCGTGGCTCCCACCACGATCAAGGCGATGCAACCGCCTATGCCACCCATACGAGTTGCCTCCTCACGAGAGGGTCGGTTGGTCGTCCGCGCGGCTACCCGCCCCGCCCCGGTCGAAACAGGGCCGAGCCCTGCGCATCGCGGCGACCTACGCCGTCGCGCGCGGCGTTCCGTCGCCCGACACCTCCTCCGCGCCGTCGACGGCGAGCGCCGGCGGGGCCGTCAGCGGGGCGGCCAGGTAGGCCAGCAGGCCGGCGATCTCCAGGCCGGCCTCCGCCGGATGGCGGAAGCGCGCGCCGGGGGCGATGACGTAGCGGTTGCGCCGGCCGTCCCTGGTCCGGGTGAGGTACCCGTCCGCCTCCAGGTCCGTGACGATCGTCTGCACGGTGCGCTCGGTGAGCCCGCAGCCCGTGGCGATGTCGCGCAGGCGGACGCCCGGGTCTCGCGCGATGGCGATCAGGACCCGGGCGTGGTTCGTCAGGAACGTCCAGCGGTTCCTGCGGTGACTCGTGTGCTCGCTCTCCACCCCGCCCATTCTTGAGCCACGACGCACGAAAAGCCAATCCGGAACTGCATTTCAGGTATTGCTTGACGTGTGTCCGTTGGCCGGGCAGGGTGCTGTAGAGCCGAGCGGGACCTCCCCGCACGACCGAGCGATCGCGCATCGCGCCGCAAGCCCCGTGCCCAAGGAGCGAAAACGATGACTTTGACGGCCGCACCCGAGGCCCGGACCCGTACGACCCCCGCCGCTTCCGCCGCGGACGCCGCGGACGCCACGGACGCCGCAGGCGTCTCGGGCATCTCGGCAGCCCCCGCGCTCAGTGGCCTGCCGGACGTGCCCTGCCCCTCCGAACTGTCGACCGGCGAGGCCCGAGAGCTGACCCGCGTGTTCTTCGAACGCTTGCGGAGCCTCGAAGAGGGGACCCGCGAGTACCAGTACGTCCGCAACACGCTGATCGAGATGAACGTCTCATTGGTGCACTTCGCCGCCCGCCCGTTCCGCGACCGCCCCGGCGGTCCGGAGAACGAGGACATCGTCCAGGTCGGCATCATCGGCCTGATCAAGGCCATCGACCGGTACGACGTCGACCGCAACACGCAGTTCAGCACGCTCGCCCTGCCCTACATCCGGGGCGAGATCAAACGCCACTTCCGGGACACCACTTGGGCCGTACGGGTCCCGCGCCGCTGCCAGGAGCTGCGCTCGCAGCTGGCCAAGGCCACGGAGGAGCTGACCTCCGTACTGGGCCACGCCCCGAACCCGGCGGAACTCGCCGACCACCTGGACCTCACCGAGGACGAGGTCCGTGAAGGCCTCGTCGCGGCCAACGGGTACTCCGCCCACTCCCTCGACGCACCCCGGGACTCCGCGGGCGGCGCCGGCCGGGAGCCCGATGGGCGCCACCCGCGCCTCCTCGCCGAGACCCTGGGCGGTCCCGACCCCGCGATGGAGATGGTCGAGAACCGCCACACCCTGGCGCCCCTCCTCGCCGACTTGGACGAACGCAGCATCCGGATCCTGGAGTTGCGCTTCGGCCAGGAGATGACCCAGGCGCAGATAGGCGCGGAGACCGGACTCTCCCAGATGCACGTCTCCAGACTCCTGGCCCGCACCCTGAACACCCTGAACAGGCGGTTCCACGGCCACTGAAGGGCCCACGCGGTCCGCATGGCGTCGGCCGGAGCGGGCATGCGCGGCGTATGAGACCTCCAGGAGGGTCACTCGCGACGGCGTCCACCGGCGGAGTCCGGGCCCGCGGCACCCACGAGGCAGTGGCCGTCGCCGCCCGGATCGGCCTGGCCACGCGCGGGTTGCTGTACGTGCTGGTGGGCCTGCTGGCCCTGCGGATCGCGTTCGGGGACACGGGGAAGGTGGCCGACCGTTCGGGTGCGCTCGGCGAGCTGGCAGGCCACCCCTACGGGCGGGTGCTCGTATGGGCCATCGGCCTCGGCCTCGTGGCGATGATGCTCTGGCGCCTCTCGGAGGCCGCCTTCGGCGCCGCCGGACCGAAGGGACGCAAGCTCGCCAAACGCGGCGCGTCCGCCGCGCGAGCCGTTTTCTACGCGGTGGCGGCCTTCTCGGTCCTGGCCTTCGCCGCCGGCCGGGGCGGAGGGCGCTCCAGCGACGAGCAGTCGCGGGACGTGACGGCCAAGGTGCTGGACGTCCCTGCGGGCCCATGGCTCGTGGCGCTGGTGGGCATCGGCATCGCCGTCGGCGGCATCGTCATCATCGTCGGCGCGGCGCGCCTCACCTTCCGTGAGGAGATGGACCTGGGCCGACTGCCTCGGCGCGTACGCCAGGGCGTGGAGGCGCTCGGCGTCATCGGCGGCATCGCCCGCGGCGCCGTGTTCGCGGCCGCCGGCGCGGTCCTCGTCCATGCGGCCGTGTCCTACGACCCGGCGAAGGCCAAGGGCATGGACGACACGCTCCGCGCCTTCGCCCAGACCCCCGTCGGCCCGTGGTTGATGGTCGTCGTGGCGGCCGGCCTGCTGCTGTTCGGGGTGTTCTCGTGGGCGATGGCTGTCTGCCCCCGGGTGTGAGGAGGCCGCTCGCCGAGCGCAATGTCTGGATTCCGCCTAGTTTGAACCCGTCGAAGTTCCGATACGAAGGAGATCGTCATGGCTGACAAGGGAAAGATGGACCAGGCCAAGGGCAAGGCCAAGGAGGCCGTCGGCAAGGTCACCGGCAACGACCGGATGAAGGCCGAGGGCAAGATGGACGAGGCCAAGGGCAAGGCCAAGGAAGCGATGAGCGAAACCGAGGAACGCGCCCGCGAGATGAAGGACTCCACCCGACGCAAGGGCGACAGGAGCTGAACTGCCCCGACGGGTCCGCCTTCCGGACTCGCAGCTGACAGGACGCGGCCCCGGGTGCCACGGCACCGTGGGGCCGCGTCCTGCGTGCCCGGGACGGGCGGATCACCTTTTCCAGGTCTGTTGCGATGCACGACACGAAAGGGGCGGCAGCCCATGGACAGTCGGAACGACGAGAACCCCGCGGCCGAAGTGGTGGTGGCGGTCGGCGACTGCGCACCGGAGGACGCCCGCACCGTCCTCGACCTGCTGGAGCACTCCTTTCCCGCGGAAGCCGTGGCGAGCGGCCCGGCGAAGGGCACCGGGGCCGCCACCGTGTGGAGCGCGACCCTCGACGCCGCCAAGCCGGCGGAGCGGCGGGAGGCCCCCGTTCGGCTGAAGGGCACGGTCAGCGTCACCCTTCAGGGAGGACCTCGCGCCGTGGAGCGGGTGCATGCCGCGCTCGCCGGGCAATTCGCCGTCGAGGACACCGGAACCGTCTCGGGTGATCAGGAGAAGGAGATCGGGCTGCGCCTGCGCTCCTGACCGAGCGCTCCTACCGGTGCCGCGCCAGGGAGCGGACGAGGACGACGAGGGCGAAGCCGATGACGACCAGGTGGAGCCAGGCGGGGCCGGGGGCGGGGGTCAGGGCCAGGACGAAGGACGGATTCGATGTCATGGCGCTCGCCTGCCCCCGTTCGACGGAATGAAGCTCCCCGTGAACGTGTGTGCGCCGATCGGAATCACCCGGCCGGCGCAATCGACCGGCCGCCCGACATGCGGGGCGGGCGGCCCGCGCGGGGTCACCGGCCGGTGGCCCGGCCCGAGACCAGTCGGGACGCCTCGATCTCCGCCCAGACGGCTTTGCCGTGCTCGTGGACGAGGGTGCCCCAGCGGTCGGAGACGCGCTCCACGATGTGGAGGCCGTGCCCGCCCGGGACTCCCCGCTGCGGTGACGGGTTGCGGCGGGGCGGCGTCGTCGTGCCGTCGAAGACCTCGATCCGCAGGACCGACCCGCCCGTGAGCGCGAGCTCGATGCAACCACCCGCGTGCAGCGATGCGTTGGTGAGCAGTTCGGACACGAGGAGCAGGACGTCCTCCGAGGTCTCGGTCCCGTCCCAGCCCCAGTCCAGCAGGGCCTGACGCGCGAAGTCCCGGCCCTTGCCCACGTGGCCGCGGACGCCCGACAGGGCGAGCCTGCGGCGCTGCCCCGCGGCGGAGGGCCCGGTGTCCGGTGGATCGCCGGCTGCCGGCCCGATGGTGTGCACGGTGCTCTCCCACCCCCCGTCGTTGATGCCGAAGTCCGCTCGCGGGAACTGTCACGGCCCGCCCGAGCAGGTCCAGCGCAGTCTAGTGCCGTGACCGGAAACGTTCACCGGGACCGCTGTTCTCACCGGGCTGTCATGTGCAGCCGCAGAGTGAGGCCGTCGGCCGAGGCGCGGATCTCCACCAAGTCGCACAGCTGATGGATCAGCCACAGGCCCCTGCCTCCATGGGGCGACGCCAGAGATGGGCGGCGGCGCCCCGCCAGAGGATCGGACAGGCGGCCGCCGTCGCGGATCTCCGCCACGCCCCCGGAACCGGCCGAGTTCCACAGCCTCAGCGTCCCTCTCCCACCACCGTGGGAGAGGGAGTTGGCCGCGGCCTCGCTGACCGCGAGGACGAGGTCGCCGCGCCGGCCCGGCCCCAGGGACGTGCCGCGGGCCCAGGCCACCACGTACTCGCGTACCGCTCCCAGCTGTCCGGGGGCGTACTCGAACCGGGAGACCGCCCCGTCGGGTTCCGCCAACGGGGGATCGCAGTCGGCGCACACCGCGGACGCGTCGGCGTAGACGGTGCTCCGCAGGTGCCGGCCCCCGTCGATCAGCGTGGGGTGGGTGCGCCGGGCGTCGGCCAGCACCGCGGTCGGCAGGCCCACGGCGTCGTACGGGCACAGGACGGTGGCCCGCCGGCCCGCGAAGGCGGTGTTGATGAGGGCCTCGTGGCGCGTGGCTTCCCGTACCTCGGCCCGGGTGCGGCCGGGCCAGATCGGCTCGCCCAGGATCCGGGCGGGCCGGTCGGCGCACCGGTCCGCGAAATCCGACAACGCCGCCAGGACGCGGCCGGGGTTGCGGCCCCATCGCGTCATGTCCGCCCACGTGACCTCGGCGGCCGCGCTCGCGCCGAGGTTTTCGCGCAGGGCGTCCAGCCGCGGACCGGGCACGGCCACGAGCACCGGCTCGGCGGCCGCGAGTGCGCCGCGTACGAACCCTCCGACTCGTGCCAGGTACTCCGTCCCGCCTCGGTAGAAGAGGGCCCGGTGGACGAAGGTTCCCGCGGTGGTCGCGGGAGGGCCGGTCACGAGGCCGTCGGTACGGTCGCGCAACGGATCCGCGCTCCTGGCCCCCGCCCCCGACCCCGCGTGCGCGCACCGCACGACCGCGTCCGCCCCCGGCACGTCGCCCCGGCGCCCCCGCGCGTCTTCGCGCGGGACGGACGCCGCGTGTGAGTGGGGTGATGGCATGGCCGCTTCCTACTCCGAGAGCATTCCGGTGCGCAGCCGGGTCAGGGTCCGGGACAGCAGGCGCGAGACCTGCATCTGCGAGATGCCGAGTTCGGCGCCGATCTCGGCCTGGGTCCTGTCCTGGCCGAAACGGAGGTGCAGGATGAGCCGGTCGCGTTCGCCCAGCTCCCGCAGCAGGGGCGCCAGCACGTGGAAGTCCTCGAAGAGCTCCATGGCCGGGTCGATCTCACCGAGCCGGTCCGCCGGGGCCGATGTGGTCCGGCTCGTCGGCGCCGACTCGTCGCAGTCGGTGTAGTCCAGGGACCCGCTCGTATGGCCGTTCGAGGCGACCAGTCCCTCGATGACCTGCTCCTGCGACAGTTCCAGGTACCGCGAGAGTTCCCTGACCGTCGGTGCGCGGCCCAGGTCGTCCGTCAGGGCCTCCTGGGCCTTGGCGAGCTCCGTACGCAGCTCCTGGAGCCGGCGCGGTACGTGGACGGCCCAGGTGGTGTCGCGGAAGTAGCGCTTGATCTCACCGGTGATGTACGGGAGGGCGAGCGTGGAGAACTCGACCTGGCGCTCGGGATCGTAGCGGTCGATGGCCTTGATCAGCCCGATGATCCCCACTTGGACGATGTCGTCGATGTCCAGGCCGCCGCCCCGCGCACGGGCGCGGAATCCCCGCGCGGCGAACTGGACGAGCGAGAGGTTCATCTCGATCAGGGTGTTGCGGGCGTACTGGTACTCGCCCGTGCCCTCCTCCAGGACTCGAAGGCTCCTGAAGAAGAGCCTCGAAAGCTCGCGCGCGTCCGACGGGGCCATCTCCGCGGGGTTGATCACCTCGGGCAGTGCCGCGTCCTGCGTCTGGGAACCCGCCGACTGTGGCACGTCGGGGGCGTTCCGCACGTCTGTTGCGCGCATGGGGCTCACGGCGGTGGCCGAGTGAGACATGGTGGCCGTTCCCTCCCGATCGACTGACGGCTGCTCGGGCGCGCCTGCCCGTTCCCCTCGGCCCTACACGCCTTTCGCCGAACATCGTGTGGCCGGCCCACGGAACGGCGGATCTCCTGACGGGCGCGCCACGGCAGGTCGGGTCGGCGCGCCCCCCGTGCGTGCCACGGCAGGTCGGGGGCATGCGCGGGGGAGAAGCCCGAAGGGAAGGCACTCCCGTGCTCATCGCCGCGCTGCTGCTCCTGCCCGCGCTCCTGTGCGCCGTTCTCGCTCTCGGACGGTACGAGGAGTTCATGCTCGGGCCCCACACCGCGACACGGCCGGGCCGTCACCGCGCGCGGAGGCGGGCCCGTCATCGGCATGCCGGCGGCTCGACCACGGCTCGGCCCCGTAGGCGCATGGATGACGCCCGGGTGGACAGCCGCAGGGCATGACACGCATCGTGCAGTCCGGCGGCGGGCCGGAACGAGAACGCTCCCGGACCGGTGGCGACACCGCCCTCGAACCGGATCATCAGGTCGGCGGTCGGGCGCCCGCACACGAACTCGAAGACGCTCCCGATCGACCCACCGAATTGCCGAAACGGGCGTGGCGGGCCGTGCTGCGCGGCACCGTGAGGGAATTCGGCAACGACGAGCTGGCCGACCGCGCGGCGGCCCTGACCTATTACGGGGTGCTGGCACTGTTCCCCGCCCTCCTGGTCCTCGTGTCCCTGCTGGGCATCGCCGGCGAGTCGACGACGCACCGGGTGCTGGACAACCTGCGGAAGCTGGCGCCGGGCTCGGTCCGGGACGTGCTCGGCGACGCCGTGACACAGCTTCAGGGCCACAGTGGCACCGGATCGCTGATCGCGGTCATCGGCCTGCTCGTGGCCCTGTGGTCCGCCTCCGGCTATGTCGCGGCGTTCATCCGCGCCTCGAACGCCGTCTACGACGTGCCCGAGGGCCGGACGGTGTGGAAGCTGCTCCCGCTCCGTCTGGCACTGACGGTCACGCTCATGCTGCTGGCCTGCGCGAGCGCGCTGATCGTGGTCTTCACCGGAAGCCTCGCCCGGCAGGCCGGCGAGGCACTCGGCATCGGAGACACCGCGCTCGCGGTGTGGTCCGTCGCGAAATGGCCGGTCCTGGTCCTCCTCGTCACGATCATGATCGCGCTCCTGTACTGGGCCGCGCCCAACGCCAAGGGTCGCGGTTTCGCCTGGGTCACTCCGGGCAGCTTCCTGGCCCTGGTGATCTGGATGGCGGCCTCGGCCGGCTTCGCCTTCTACGTCGCGAACTTCGCCTCGTACAACAAGACGTACGGCACGGTCGCGGGAGTGATCGTCTTCCTGGTGTGGCTGTGGATCACCAATCTCGCCATCCTCCTCGGGCTCGAGTTCGACGCGGAGTTGACCCGCCAACGCGCGGTCGCGGGCGGACTGCCCGAAGGCGAGGAGCCGTACGTGGAGCCCCGGGACACCAAGGCGTGGAGCGATGAGGACCGTCGTCGAGTGGAGTGACCCTCGGGCCGCTGCGCGGGCGCGCCGCTGATTCAATTCGCGCGGGAGTAATGGACCGTGTCGGTCCAGATGCGTTCGAGGCGCACGCGGGTGCCGGGTTTGGGGGCGTGCCAGATCCTGTCGTGCCCCGCGTAGATGCCGACGTGGCCCATGGTGCTCCCTCTGGGGAAGAAGACCAGGTCACCCGGCGTGCGTTGGGCGCGCGAGATGTGGAGGGTGTCCTCGTACTGCGCGTCCGCGGTACGGGGAAGGGGTCGGCCGGCCTTCCGGAAGGCGTAGAGGGTGAGGCCCGAACAGTCGAATTCCCTAGGCCCGGTGGCGCCGTAGACGTAAGGGGCGCCTTTTTTCGAGGCTGCGATGGCGACGGCCTTTATGCCGTAAGAGGAAGCGGCCTGGGCCGGCGCGGCGGGCGTGCACGCGATTGCCACTGAAATCGCGAGGACCACGGCGGGACGGCAATGCTTGACGAGGCTCTTTTTTATTTTCGGCAATCGCGATACCTCCGCATTCAGATAAGGAACAGGCCCTTGACGGCGGCTGTTCTCGGTGACTGCGTAATGGCTCCCGACGACCGCCTATTTTTGCCCGAAAGGTTCGCGTTCGCGGGCGTGGGACACGGCGGGAAATGTCTCATTTCGGCAAAGTGGCCCGAGAAGATATTCCTAATGATTGTCCGGTGATCCCCGCCTGCCCCCGCGGCACGCATGCTCGCCCGGCTGCGGGGCATGCGCGGGAACAGTCGGGCTTCGGGTGCCTGGTGCGAGACGACCTTCGGGAGACACCATGACGACTGAGCGTTCCCACACGACCTCGGACAGCGGCGCCGGCCCCCTGCCGGGCGCACCCGGACCGGTGTCCCCGCCCGCGGACGAACCCGAGCGAGTCGCGGCGCCGCTGCCGCCGAAGCCGGATCAGGACGGACCGCGGACGGTGAGCCCCACCGGTCAGGCGACCGGCGCGGACCAGGCCCGGGTGGCGCAGGGCGGGCCGTACCTGACGACCGCGCAGGGCGCCCGGCTGTACGACGGCGACCACTCCCTGAAGGCGGGACCGCGCGGGCCCGTGCTGCTCCAGGACCACCATCTCCGTGAGAAGATCACCCACTTCGACCACGAGCGCATCCCCGAGCGGGTGGTGCACGCCCGCGGCGCGGCCGCGCACGGCGTCTTCCTGGGATACGGGGCCGCGGGCGAGGTGAGCCGGGCCGCCTTCCTGGCCAAGGACGTCGAGACGCCGGTGTTCGTCCGGTTCTCCACCGTGCTCGGCTCGCGGGGCTCCGCCGACACCGTGCGGGACACCCGCGGGTTCGCGACGAAGTTCTACACCGACGAGGGCACCTTCGACCTGGTCGGGAACAACATCCCCGTCTTCTTCATCCAGGACGCGATCAAGTTCCCCGACATCATCCATGCGGGCAAGCCGCACCCCGACCGGGAGATCCCCCAGGCGCAGAGCGCCCACGACTCCTTCTGGGACTTCGTGTCCCTGCACACCGAAGCCACCCACCACACCCTGTGGAACATGTCGGACCGCGCCATCCCCCGCTCGTACCGGATGATGGAGGGCTTCGGAGTCCACACGTTCCGCCTGGTCAACGCCGTAGGCGACACCGCCCTGGTGAAGTTCCACTGGAAGCCGAAGCTGGGCGTGCACTCCCTGGTCTGGGAGGAAGCCCAGCTCATCGGCGGGATGGATCCCGACTTCCACCGGAGGGACCTCTTCGACGCCATCGAAGCGGGCGCGTTCCCGCAGTGGGAGCTGGGCATCCAGGTCTTCCCCGACACGCCGGAGCAGACGTACGAGGGCATCGACCTCCTCGATCCCACGAAGATCGTCCCGGAGGAGCTGGCACCGGTCCAGCCCATCGGACTCATGACGCTCAACGCCAACCCGAAGAACTACTTCGCCGAGACCGAGCAGGTCGCCTTCCATCCCGGTCATCTCGTTCCCGGCATCGACGTCACCGACGACCCGCTGCTCGCCGGCCGCCTGCTCTCCTACCTCGACACGCAGATCAGCCGGCTGGGCGGACCGAACTTCGGCCAGATCCCGGTCAACCGGCCACACGCCCCGGTCAACGACATGCTCCGCGACGGGATGCACCAGACCGCCGTCCACACCGGCGTCGCACCGTACCGGCCCAACAGCCTGGACGGCGGCTGTCCCTTCCTCGCCGGAGCCGATACGGGCGCCTTCGTCGAAGCGCCCGCGCAGGTCTCCGAAGCGAGCAAGGTCCGTGAAGCGTCCGCATCGTTTTCCGACCACTTCACCCAACCCCGGCTGTTCTGGCTCAGCATGACCCCGCCGGAGCGCGAACACATCGTCGCCGCCTACACCTTCGAACTGAGCAAATGCTTCGAGCGGGCCGTCAAGGAGCGCACCCTGAAGGTGCTGGCGAACATCGACCCGGAGCTGTGCGAGCAGGTCGCGGAAGGCCTGGGTCTGCCGGCTCCGGAGGCCACCGTGCCGCTCGTCGCGGCCGAGCCGAGCCCGGCCCTGTCCCAACTGGGGGAGACCTGGCCGACGGACGGCCGAGTGATCGGCATCGTCGCCGACGAGGACGCCGACCTCGACGGCGTGCGAACCGCTCGGCAAGCCATCCTGGACGCGGGCATGGTGCCCCTCGTCATAGGGCCCAAGGGCGGGACGCTCGACGGTGGCGGTGATCCCATCGCGGTCCAGCGGACCTTCGCCACCGCCCGCTCCGTGGAGTTCGACGCCCTCCTCTGCGCCGGCGATCCCGCCGCGGGCGCCGACGCCTACGGGGCGCGCGACGCCAAGGCCGGGTCTCCCACACCCGACGGCTCGGATCCGCGGGTGTTGCTGTTGATCACGGAGGCGTACCGCCACGGCAAGGCCATCGGCGTGTGGACCGACGCCCGTGCACTCCTCGGGGCCGCCGGCATCGGACCGGAGGACGCCGGGATCGCCGTCGCCGACAGCTGTGCCCCGGCCGTGGAGCAGCTGGGCGAGGTCCTGGCGCGTCACCGCGCCTGGGACCGGTTCCCACCCGCACTCTGACCCCGAAGCCGCCGTACGAGGTGTTCGCGCCGTGAAGGGTTTCGGCAGCCGGGATCGTGGCAGGCGCCCCATATGGTGCGAATCGGATACACGATGATGACCGAACAGGCCGGACCCCGCGAGCTGGTGTCCCACGTGGTCGGAGCGGAGGACGCCGGATTCGACTTCTCCGTCATCTCCGACCATTCCTTCCCCTGGTTGGAGTCCCAGGGGCACGCGCCCTACGCGTGGAGCGTGCTGGGCGCCGCCGCGCAGGCCACGGCCCGGATCCCGCTCATGACGTACGTGACCTGCCCGACCTTCCGCTACCACCCCGCCGTCGTCGCGCAGAAGGCGGCGACGATGCAGATCCTTTCCGGGGGCCGGTTCCGGTTGGGGCTGGGCTCGGGGGAGAACCTCAACGAGCACATCGTCGGAGCCGGCTGGCCCGCCGCCCACGTACGGCTGGAGATGCTGGAAGAGGCCGTCGACATCATCCGGCGCATGCTCGACGGCGAGAACGTCAGCCACCACGGTGCCCACTTCGACGTCGAGAACGCACGCCTCTGGGACGTCCCCGATCGGCCGCCCCCGATCGGCATCGCCGTCTCCGGCCCCCGGTCCTGCGAACTCGCGGGCGCCCGCGGCGACCTGGTGATCGCCACGGAACCGAAGCGGGAACTCCTGGAGGCGTTCGAAGAGCACGGCGGCGCGGGCAAACCCCGCATCGGCCAGGTGCCCGTCTGCTACGACAGCGACCGCGAGGCAGCCGTCGCCCGTGCGCACGATCAGTTCCGATGGGCCCTGGGCGGGTGGCGGGTCAACGGCGAACTCCCCGGCCCCGAGGGCTTCGAGCAGGCCGCACAGTACGTACGGCCCGAGGACGTGGCCGAGTCCATCGCCTGCGGCGACGGCGTCGACGCGTTCGTCGACGCCGTCCGGCCCTATGCGGAGGCGGGGTTCACGGAGGTCGCCCTCGTCCAGATCGGAGGCGATCACCAACAACCCTTCCTGGAATGGGCCGAAGCGAAACTGCTCCCCGCACTGCGCGCCCTGTGAAAGCCGTGATTCCGCCCACCCCTCGTGTCAGGTCCCCGGCTCGGGGCAGGGGCGTGGAAGTCCCTGTCCCATACATCTGCCGAGGAGTCATGAACAGCGTCATTCGCCTGCTGTCCGTCCTGGGGGGTTCGCTCCTGCTCACCTTCGCGGCCGACTGGGCCGCCGACCGGCTGCTGTGCCGGGTCGACGCACGGCACCCCGAAACGCCCTTGTGGAACCTGTTGCGCCGGTGCCGGCCGGCCCTGAGGATCGTGCTGCTCGCCGCGTTGCTCAGGGGTGCCTACGGGCACACCGCCTGGCGGCCGCTCCAGGACGACGCGGACACCGTCGCCAGGATCCTCTCGCTCGTCCTGATCGGCGCGGGCGCCTGGCTCATCGTCGGAGTGGTCTCCGCAGTCGTCGAATCCGGCTACGCCCGCTACGCGACCGGTACCCGTGACCCGGCCCGGGTCCGCCGGGTGCGTACACAGGTGACCCTGATCATGCGGGTCGTGACCGCGGTCGTCGGCGTCGTCGCGGTCGCGGCGATGCTGCTCACCTTCCCGAGCTTCCGCGCGCTCGGCACGTCGATGCTGGCCTCCGCCGGGATCATCGGGATCGTGGCCGGCGTCGCGGCCCAGTCCACCCTCGGGAACCTGTTCGCCGGCTTCCAGATCGCCTTCGGCGACATGGTGCGCCTCGGGGACACGGTCGTCGTCGCGGGCGAGTGGGGGGTCGTGGAGGACATCACCCTCACCTTCCTCGCCGTGCGCACGTGGGACGAACGCCGGATCACCATGCCCGTCTCCTACTTCACGACCCGCCCCTTCGAGAACTGGTCCCGCGGCGGAGTCCAGATGACCGGCACCGTCTTCGTCCACTGCGACCACAACGCCCCGATCGCCCTCATGCGCGACAAGGTCCGGGAGATCCTGCACACCTGCCGGGAATGGGACGGCCGCGGCTGGGACCTCGCCGTCACCGACACGACTCCCTCCACCATCGTGGTCCGGGCCATCGTCACGGCCAAGGACGCCGACGACCTGTGGACCGTGCGCTGCGCCGTACGGGAGCAGCTGGTCGCCTGGCTCGCGCAGAAGCACCCGGAGGCCCTGCCACGCGTCACCGTGGGCCCGCAGCGGGGCGGCACCGAGGACGAACGGCGCCCCGCGCAGCGGTCGCCGTCGGGCGAGCCGAACGGCCAGGCCTCCGTCCGGGCGCGTATGGATCTCCGCTGAGGGGGCAGGCGCAGCCTCGCAGCACCGTACGACCACACGTGCTTCCGGCTGGTGAGGACGATGACGCCACTGATCCCGCAGGACTGCGACTCGCTCAAACAGCTCGTGAGGCGCGAGGTCACGGCCCTGCGTACGGCCGCCCGCCGGGACGCCGGAGTCCGGCTGGACGACGGGGCCGAGACCGGCCCGCAGGGCGATGAGAGGGCGCCCGTCTGTGCCTGCGGTGGCCCGGAAGGCCACGGTCACGCCTGTGCGGACGGAGCGGAAGGAGAGCAGGACCACTGGGGATGCGTGTGCGCGACCCTGCCCGCGATCCCCGTCTCGGCCGCGCTCCTCGAACCCGTTCGGGACGGGGACGGCACGACCGTGGACTTCACCGTCAAGGCGGGCAACCACGTCCGCTCGGCCCTGTGGCTCGACGCGCCGAACCGGCAGATCGGGCGCCGGATCCTGGAGGTCCAGCCGGGAGCGGCGGCCGGTGGGCTGATCGGCGCGCCGGCCGGGGTCCTGGGCACGGGCCGACCCCTGCAGGCGCAAGCCGTCGACTACACGGAGCAGCGCAGCGACGGCCTGCACCGTACGCAACTCCTGTACGACGCGGCGTCCTGCGGGGACAAGGTACTGGTCACGTGGAGACCGGCCCGCAACCGGACGGAGCTGCTCTCGCTCGACGCCCAGTACATCGCCTCGATGGGCTGGGGTACGTGGGACCTGCTCTCCGGAAGCACCATCTGGTCACCTGTCCTTCGCGGCGGCCTATCTGCCCGCGGAATCGGCCGTCGGCGGCGACTGGTACAAATGTCGGCTGCTACCGGACGGCCGGATCCTCCTCGCCATCGGTGACGCCTGTGGCCACGGCCTCGGCGCGGTGGCCCGGATGGCCCAGCAGAGGCACGCCCTCGCGGGGCTCGCGCACGCCCCGGGCACCCACGCCGGACAGCTGGCGACCTGGCTCGACGAGTTGCTGTGCGCCGACCCGGCCGCGGAAACCGCGACCGGGATCATCGGCCACCTGGATGCGCGGCGTCACTACCGGTGGGCGTGCGCGGGACACCCGGCACCGCTGTTGCTGCGCGACGGCCGGGCCTCGGCCCTCGACACCGACCACCGGGGACCGTTGTTCGGGCTGCTGCCCGGACACGAGTACGCGACCTCCACCCTCGCCCTGCGCCCCGGCGACCTGCTGTTGCTCCACACCGACGGCATGGTCGAACGGCGCGGCGAGGACATCACCGACGGCGTGGACGCCCTCCGCTCGGAGCTGCTGTCATGCGACGGGCTCGACGCGCAGGCGGCTCTCGACCGCATCATGGCCGCCTACACGCCCGAGTACCACGAGGACGACACCTGCCTGGTGGCCCTCCGGCTCGCCTGAGAACGATTGATCATGACGCGACGGGGAAGCCGCAAGGTGTGATCACCGTAGGCGTCGAGGAAGAGTACTTGCTGGTGGACCCGGCCGACGGGCTGCCCGCCCCGTTCGTCGAGGGCGTACGCCGCACAGCGGGCCTGAGCCCACTGGCAGAGCGCGACGAGGTCCAGGACGAGCTGTTGCAGGCCCAGATCGAGGTGGCCACACCGGTGTGCACCGAGCTGGAGGAGGTGGGCGGGCACCTGCTGCGCCTGCGTCACGCGATCGGCTCGGCGGCGGAGGAGAACGGCTGCCGGATCGCGGCCACGGGCGCCGCCCCCTTGCGAGGGGACCGGCCGGTCCCCGTGACCCCTTCGTCGCGCTACCTGCGGATGGAGGGCAGGGCCCGCCGGCTGGTCGACGAGCAGTTGATCAGCGGGATGCACGTCCACGTGGGCGTGCCCGACGCCGGAACGCGGGTCGCGGTGCTGAACTGCATCCGCGGATGGCTGCCGGTGCTGCTGGCCATGTCCGCCAACTCGCCGCTGTGGGAGGGGCAGGACACGGGGTTCGCCAGCTGGCGCACGATCGTCTTCGGCCGGTGGCCCGTCAGCGGACCGCCTCCGTATTTCGACGGATCCGAGGACTACGAACGGCGACTGGACGCGCTCGTGGCGTCGGGCGTGATCGCCGACCGGGGGCAGGTGTACTGGCAGGCACGACTCTCCGAGCGCTACCCCACCGTCGAGATCCGGTGCCTGGACGTGCAACTGCAAGTCGAGGACGCGGTCATGCTCGCAGGCATCGTCCGGGCGCTCGTCGCCACGGCGATGGCCGACGAGAAGGCGGGCCTGCCCGTGCCCCACCCGGCGCCGGAGCTGCTCCAGGTGGGAAACTGGCACGCGGCCCGGCACGGCCTGAACTCCGTCCTGGTGGATCCAGAGGGTCGGCCGCGCAGCAGTGGTGACGTCCTGTGCTCCCTCCTCCAGTACATCACCCCGGCCCTGGAAGAGGCCGGTGACCTCAGGCAGGTCGGCTCCCTCGTGCACCGGCTGCTCCAGGAAGGCACCCCCGCGGACCGCCAGCGCCGGGCTCTCGCCGAAGGCGGACTGCCGGGACTCCTCGGACTGATCACGGGCGCGACCGCGTGCGTGTGAGGGCGACTGCGGGAAGGCCCGCTCCGCACGGGAAGACCCCCGGGGGCGGTCAGTGACCGACAGATCCCCTCACCCCGGAGGTCTTCACCGTGGTCGGGGCCCGCTCAGCCCGTGACCTCGCCGCGCCAGCCGCCCGTCTCCACCCCGCGCCCCTCGATGAACAGTTTGAAGCGCTTCAGATCCCCGGCGACCTGGCGCCTCACGAATCCGAGCTTGTCCGCGGCGCTCTCGGCAATTCCCTCGGGAACCCAGTTCATCCGCAGGACGACCTTGGTGGTGTACGCGTCGACGGGCTGGAAGGTGACCAGTCCGGCCTGGCGCGTCTCGCCGTCCACCGTCATCCACGCCACGCGCTGGTCCGGGACCTGCTCGGTGATCTGCGCATCGAACTCACGCTGTGCACCGTTCACGTTCGTGACCCAGTGGGTGAGCGTGTCCGTGCGCTGGTCGATGCGTTCGACCCCTTCCATGAAGGCGGGGAAGTCCTCGAACTGCGTCCACTGGTTGTAGGCCGTGCGTACGGGAACGTTGACCTCGACGTATTCCTCGACGTGCGACATGCGCATCCCTTCCGTGTCGGCGTCGAGGGCGGTCGCCGCACCCGGTGGATGCTGCCGCCGCCCTCCAGAGACCTTTCGAGGCCCGGCTACCCGCCCGCCGGCGCAGCATGCGCGCCATGGGGCCGGGCACGGAGGCCGGGAGCCAGCCGCCACCATCAGGGCCATGCCGGTCAGGCCGCCGCCGCTGTTGCCGCCCCTGCGCGGAGCGCTCCCGCGGATGCCCCACGGACGGTCCATACCCTGCGCGCCTCCACGGCCGACCTCACCGAGGACCATTACGCTTACCGCTTCGGGCACGACGGGATGCTCCTGGCCGAGGCCGAAGGCGCCTTCCTGCTGAACGGGTTCGCCATGGCACGAGGCAGGGGAGACCGTGCGACGGAATGGTCGGCGGGAGGCAGGGAAGGTGCGGGACATCTGACGGCCGGATCGAGGGACGGCGACATGCGAAGCGTGGGAGTGGAGGAAGAACTGCTGCTCGTCGATCCGCACAGTGGTGCCCCGCTCGCCGTCGCGGGAGTCGTCCTCGCCGCGGCGGACCGTCTGGCCTGGGACCGCCCCGGGGCCGACGGCAGTCCGAAGCACGAATTCGAGAAGGAACTGCAGAAGGAGCAGTTGGAGTTCGCCACCAAACCGGTCACGGAGATGGCCGAGCTCCAGGCGGAGATCATCCGCATACGCGGCGAGGCGGCACGGCACGCGGCCACTGCCGGCGCCGTGGTGGCGGCGGTCGCGACATCACCGCTGCCCGTGCGACCTTCGCTGAGCGCCGGCCGACGCTATCGCTGGATGGGTGAACACTTCGGACTGACGGCGCAGGAACAGCTGACCTGCGGATGCCACGTCCACGTATCCGTCGCATCGGACGAAGAGGGCGTCGCCGTCCTGGACCGCATCAGGCCCTGGCTGGCGGTCCTGACGGCGATGAGCGCGAACTCGCCCTTCTGGCAGGGCGGCGACAGCGGTTACGCCAGCTACCGCAGCCGGGTGTGGAACCGGTGGCCCTCCGCCGGCCCGGTCGGGATCTTCGGATCCGCCGACCGCTACCACGAACAGGTCGCCATGATGATCGAGACCGGGGTGCTGCGCGACGAGGGCATGGTCTACTTCGACGCGCGCCTGTCCGCCACCTACCCCACCGTGGAGGTCCGGGTCGCAGACGTCTGCCTGGACGCTTCCACGCCCGTCCTGATCGCCGCCCTCGTCCGTGGCCTGGTCGAGACGGCGTCCCGTGCCTGGCAGGACGGGCATCCCCCGGCCAGGATCGAGACGAGTCTGCTGCGGCTGGCCTCCTGGCAGGCGGGCCGCTCGGGCCTGGACGGATCCTTGCTGCACCCGGAAAGCATGCGCGAGACGCGCGCCGAACACGCCGTCGACGCCCTGTACCAGCACGTGGGCGAGGCCCTCAAGGACCACGGTGACGACGAATACGTGCGGGAGGCCCTCGCCCGGCTGCACGAACGGGGCAATGGAGCCCGCACACAGCGTCGTCTGCACGCAGACGGGCGGAGCCTGGGGTCGGTCGTCACCGACTGCGCCAAGATGACGATCGCATCGTGAAGCGGGCGTCGGTCCGACAGGCCCGTTCCGGCGACGGCCCCACCGGGCATCGTGCCGTCAGTGCCGTCGACTGGGTTCTCTCCGTCCGGCCCGACAGGCGGGCCGCCGAACGGGGAGGACTCGTCGCCGTGAGCATCCACATGCACATGCGCGCCGTCGCGGAATCCGAGATCCGGGACGACCACACCTGGCTTGCGGCGTTCATGTCAGAGGCCTGGGGGAACCACCCCGACGAGTACGCGGCGGGCATCGCCGAGTCGATCGACAAGGTGTGGGACTCCGTCAACGGCCTCTATGCCGCCGCCGGTGTCCTCGATGCGGATGCCGACGACTCCTGGGAGCTGCCGATCTACGGCGGGCGGCCGGTGGCACACGGCGTCGGTGCCGACCTCTCCCACCCGCCCCTGGGGATTCTGGAGCCGCCTGGGGTGTCACGGGCCGCGGGCTTCCTCGCACGTGTCTCGTTCGACGAGCTGTGGAACGTCGCAGGTGCCAAGCTCGTCTGGTCCGGCTGCGACGAGGCGCAGGTCAGGCAGGAGTTCCTTGACTGTCACACGGGCCTCCAAGGGTTCTACGGGCGGGCGGCCGCGGCAGGCCACGCCGTGGTCAGGGCGGTGTGGGCCTGAGACGTGGTCGCGTGCCGGTCACAGCCCTCCGTTGATGGCGACGACCAGCACTGTCGCTTCGTAGCGGACAGCAAGCCCGTCAGATCGCGTGGCGACCGGCACGCGGCGCCGCAGGGCCACTTTCGGTCATTTCGCGTCCCCACCACGAAGAGCTGTGCGAGCGCGGATTTCGGGGGCAGACGAGGTGCGTTCGCATCCGTACGCCGGTTCCGGCGCATTCGGCCCGACGGCCGGCCGGGCGGCGTTCTGTTCGAGGAGGTTCTGCGATGCTGATCATCGTGACGCGCAGCGGAGGGTTCGCGGGCCGGGAGCTGACCGCCGCCCTGGACACGGACTGCCGCGCCGACGGTGCCGAGTTGGAACGGCTTGCCGAGAGCGCGCTCACCAGTGAGGGGCCCTCCGGTCGGGAGCCCGTGCCGGACGGATTCGGCTACGTCGTCCGGGTCGACGGGAAGCTGGTCGAGTTACAGGACCCCCACCTCACCGAGGAGCAGCGGAAGCTGATCGACGCCGTCCTGGCGGAAGCGGTCTGAGCGAGCGCACCCGGCGTCGGGATCGGGTGCCGTGCCGGCGGGCGAAGCAGGGTCACCCCTCGTCCGGTTCCTGTTCGACCACGTGCACGGCCGCTTCCTCCGCGGACGCGGCTCCACCGTCGATCCCGGCGTCGCGGGCCACCACGCTGCCGTGCCGCTCCGCCGGCCCGTCGTCGGCCGAGGCCATCCGGCCCGCCCGCTCTCGGCCCGCCGTGGTCGCGTCGCCGCTCGGATCGCCGGTCATGTCCTCGCTGCCGGGCGCCGGGTCCCCGGCGGCGTTCCCCCAGGGAATGACGTGCGCGTCGTCGGCCATGGCCTCCTCTTCCGGCCTTCCTTCCGGCTCCTCCTGGGCGAGCCGTTCGCCGAGGGTCTCGCCGGCCCGCTGTTCCCGGCCGGTGGTGCCGTGTCGGGTGACGGCGACAGGGCGGTCGGGCGGCGAGTACCCCGTGTCCAGGGTCCCGTCAAGATCCGGTTCGCCGAGGGCGTTGTCCATGTCCGGCTGCGACTCGCCGGGCTCCGCCTCCTCATCGGGCTGGTGGACGTCGTCCCCCCGGGCGTCGCTTCCGATCACGGCCCTCGCCTCCTTCTTCCGCATCCGCGCCGCGCGGACCGGGTCCGCTCACGGCTGCCCCTGCTCACTGCTCACACGTCCGGTCGGGGTGCGTCATCGGCCTCGAACCGTTCCCCGCGTCCGACGGGGCGGCCCATTTCGAAGAGACCGACCATCCGCTCCATCAAGTCGTCGAAATCCCGCCGCCACGGGGTCTCGGGTGCCCCGCCGGTGCGGGGGACGGTCCTGTGCGGGCGGCTGCCGCTTGCTGGTGCCATGACGGCCTCCCTGCCGATCGGCGTAGCGGAGATCCTGGGACGCGTGCGCCTTCCCCGTATCGGGACGTTCATGCCGCCGAGCCTCGCCGGCCACGCTCTAGCGGCGGCTCGCGCGTCGCACCGCGCGGCGGATCCGGCCGCTGTCCTCGTTGCGCAGCCGGGAATGCCGGTCCAGTTCCTCCATGAGCCGCTGGGACCGCTTGTCCACGTCGAGCTCGTCCAGTACGCGGTCCACGTCCGCGAGCAGGGCCCCGTACAGCTGCCACTGAGCGGGGGAACTGCGCAACTGCTCCAGGAGGAGGCGGGCCACGAGATCACGGCTCTCGCGCGCCATCCCCAGCTCCCGCGTGAGCCGGATTTCCTGCTCCTCGGCGTTGGTGCTGACCTGAGCGGTGATCAGCCGGGAGAAGCTGTGCACCGCGAGCGCCATGTGCCCGAACAGGTCCCGCAGGGCGCCGCCCACCTCGGGAGCGAACAGCGGCTCGTCCGCCCGTGCCTTCGCCAGGTCGGTGAGCGCCCGCGCCGAGACCCGCAGCACGACCGCGCAGATCTCCAGCGTGTCCAGCCCCGTGCGCAGCACCAGCCGAAACATCAGCCCTTCCCGTACTCGGGGGTTCATGCGCAGGCTGTCCTCCGCCTGGCGCAGGGCGGAGTCGACGTCGGCGATGTCGTTGTCGAGTCGGCGGGCCTCGTGCAATCGCGACGCGGCATCGGCGACGGTGGTGCGCTCGGTGAGCTCGTTCGCCATGCCGGTCATCAGGGCCGCCATGCGGGAGGCGAGGCCGTCGATGGCCCGGCCGGCGGGCTCCACCCAGACGGGCGGGGCGAACAGCAGGTTGAACGCCAGGCCGACCACCGCACCGATCAGCGTCTCCAGCACCCTGTCCCAGGCGGTGTCCGCCACCCGCGTCACACCGAGGACCAGCATCGCGCTGATCGCGACCTCCGGGACGAACTCGTCCACCCGGACCAGGTGCCCGACCACCAGGGAGGCCAGGATGACCAGGCCGAGGCTCCACCAGGTCAGGCCGACGAGCGCGCTGAAGCCGATGGCGATCAGTACCCCGGCCACGACCGAGTTCACGCGGCGTACGCCGGTGGTGAGCGTGGAGTACAGGGTGACCTGGACCACGAGCAGGGCGGTGAGCGGGGCCGTCAGCGGCGCCGGCTCGCTGCTGAGCCGGAGCGCGATGACGTACGACACCACGGCGGCCCCCGTGGAACGGACGCTCTGCACCACCACGGGGTCGTGGCGCCTGCTCAGCAGTCGGCGCAGGAGGTGGTGACCGGTAGGCGGGGGAGGTGCGTCGTGGGGCATACCCCTGCCCCTTCCCCCCGAGGCCGCCGCGATCACACGCGGGACCGTCGTGGTGGCGGTCCGGGCACGTTCAGCGGGCGCGGGACCCGGGGGGCGGGGGCGGCGGGCCGCCCGGAAGGCTGCCTTCGACGCTCCCGTCTCCTTCGACTCGGGTACGGACGGACGCGGACGGTGACGTTCGGGGCCCTCGGCGGTGAGGCGCCCCACAGGACCCACGTCACATACGAGGCGGGTTAGTGGTCCCTGAACGTCCCGCAGGGCGCCACTCCTCGGCATTTCTCCGT
>NZ_JBIAUK010000024.1:0-30605 GCF_042892775.1 Streptomyces sp. NPDC001717
GGTGCCGCTGCGCGGAGCCGGTCCCCTACCCGCCCTTCCACCGTTCCCCGGGGCTCCGCCCCGGACCCCGGTCCTCAAACGCCGGACGGGCTGGATATACCCCCGCGCCTCAAACGCCGGCGAGGCTGGAGGGGCCGGCGGGGCTGGGTTTCCAGCTCCGCCGGCCCAGGTCCTGGGCTGTTCGAGCCGCAGGCGCGCAACGCCGGGGGCGGGGCGGGCCCGTGTGACCCGGTGAGCGTCCCCGCAGGGGCTACGCGTCCAGGGCCTCCCGCAGGGACATCGCGTAGATCTCCACCCCGCCGTCGTCCGACAGCCGTACCCGCTCCGCGCCGCCCTCCAGCAGGTCCTTCCAGACCTCACCGATCCAGGACTCCGCGTCCCCCTGCGTGGTGAACTCCTCCGGGACCACCGCCGGGGCCGTCTCCGTGCCGTCGGCCTTCTCGAACCGCCACGTCCACGCCATGTCCGCCTCCGTTGCTCGTCCGCTGGTGCGCGCTTCTCGCCTTGAGTGTGCCCGCAGAGTAGCCGGGCGCGCACCAGTCTCGGGGACGCGGGAGGATCATCCTGTGGAACTCACTCTGCTCGGCACCGGTACACCCCAGGGGCTGCCCCGCCCCGGCTGCCCCTGCGCGACGTGCGCACTGTCCGTCGGAACCCGCTCACGGGCCGCGACGGCCGTGCTCGTCGACGGGGCGCTGCTGCTCGACCTGACCCCGGGGGCGGTGCTGGCCGGCGCCCGGGCCGGGCACTCGCTGGCCGGCGTACGGCAGGTCCTGCTGACCCACCCGCACGACGGACCCGCCGTCGAGCTGCCGCCGGGGCTGCCGGCGGCGGGTCGGGTCCCGGACGGGCGGGAGCTGTCGGTGATCTCGGGGCACCGGGTGCGGGCGGTGCCGATGGACGCGCCGGGCACCGGCTACGAGGTGACGGGCCCGGACGGCGGCCGGCTGCTGTACCTGCCCCCGGGCGGCGCGCCGGCCGGGACCAACGGCGACAAGGACCAACGGCCGTACGACATGGTGCTCGCGGACGTGCTGGGCCGGCCCGAGGCCCTGGCGCGGCTGCGGGCGACCGGTGCGGTCGGCCCGGCGACCGAGGTGATCGCCGTACACGTGGACCACGACACCCCGCCGGGCCGGGAGCTGGAGCGCAGGTGCGCGGCCGCCGGGGCGCGGGCCGTGCGCGACGGGACCACCGTGATCGTCGGGGAGTACCACGCGCCGGCGGACCTGCCGCGCCGGACCCTGGTGCTGGGCGGGGCCCGTTCGGGCAAGTCCCTGGAGGCGGAGCGGAGGTTGGAGTCGTTCCCCGAGGTGGTCTACGTCGCGACGGGCGGCACCCGGGACGGGGACGCGGAGTGGGCCCAGCGGGTGGGCCTGCACCGCGAACGCCGGCCGGGGAGCTGGCGGACGCTGGAGACCTGCGATCTGGCGCCGCTGCTGGCGGAGCCCGGTGCGCCGCTGCTGATCGACTGCCTGGCGCTGTGGCTGACGGACGCGATGGACCGGGCCGGGGCGTGGGACGACGCGGTCTGGGCCGCGACCGGGCAGAGGGACCTCCGCGAGCGGATCGCGGAGCTGGTGGCGGCGGTGCGCGCGAGCCGCCGCCGGGTGGTGCTGGTCAGCAACGAGGTGGGCGGGGGCGTCGTACCGGCGACCGCTTCGGGCCGACGTTTCCGCGACGAGCTGGGCCGGCTGAACGCCGCGGTGGCGGGCGAGTGCGAACACGTACTCCTGGTCGTGGCCGGGCAGGCACTCGTACTCAAGGACTAGCCGAGCCCCGACCCCGGATGACTCGACCCCACCGGGCCATCCAGCCTCGCCGGCGTTCGAGGCACGGCGCCACCATCCAGCCTCGCCGGCGTCCGAGGCACGGCGCCACCATCCAGCCTCGCCGGCGTCCGAGGCGCGGCGCCACCATCCAGCCTCGCCGGCGTCCGAGGCGCGGGGCAATCCCAGCCTCGCCGGCGTTTGAGGCGCGGGGTCTGGGGCGGAGCCCCAGGACGGGTCCGGGCGGAGCCCGGGGAACGGTGGAAGGGCGGGTAGGGGACCCGCTCCGCGCAGCGGCACCCCGGGGCGGCCCGCACGCGAAGGGCCGTCGGGGCCGGGCGCGCGCCGGGGCACCCGCCGCGCACGCGACCCCGACCGCGCGGCTGCGCGTGTTGCAGGTCCGGCCCGCCGGAGGACCCGCGTTCAATGCTCTGCGGGGGCAGCCCGCCGCGCACCCGACCCGACCACCCAGGGGCACGGACGGCGGCAGTCAGGCGGGGCGGAGTTGACGGTGGGTCGGGTGCCGGCAGCGGGGAAGTGGGCCGGGAAAACGGGGTCGGCGGGACACCCCCTGAGGGTGAGCCTCACCGGCTGTACTCTCTGGCAGATGAGCACGCTGAATCTCGACGACTTCTCCGATCTGATCGAGCGCCCCGACGGGGGCGTCCGGCGTGATGCCGAGGAACGCCGTGAGCGCCTCGCCGTCCCGCCGGGCGCGCTGGGCCGGCTCGACGAGCTCGCCGAGTGGCTCGCCGCCGCGCAGGGGCAGGTGCCGGTCAGGCCGATCGAGCGCCCGCGCGTGGTGCTGTTCGCCGCCGACCACGGGATCGCCTCGCAGGGCGTCTCCGCCCGTGCCGCCGGCACCACCCACGAGCTGGTGCGGGGCGTGCTCGACGGGACCAGCCCCGTTTCCGTCCTGGCCGGCCGGCTCGGGGCGGGCGTGCGCGTCGTCGACGCGGGGCTCGACTGCGACCCGGAGCTGCTGCCCGAGGACGTGGTCCGCCACCGGGTGCGGCGCGGCAGCGGCCGGATCGACGTGGAGGACGCGCTGACGGCCGAGGAGGCCGAGGCCGCGCTGCTGCTCGGGGTGCGGATCGCCGACGAGGAGGCCGACTCCGGTACGGATCTGGTCGTGCTCGGGGACCTCAGCGTCGGCGGGACCACGGTCGCCGCCACCCTCGTCGCCGCGCTGTGCGGCACGGACGCCTCCGTGGTCACCGGTCGCGGCGGGATGCCCATCGACGACCTGGCCTGGATGCGCAAGTGTGCGGCGATCCGCGACTCGCTGCGCCGGGCCCGCCCGGTCCTCGGTGACCAGGTCGCGCTGCTGGCCGCGGTCGGCGGCGCCGACGTGGCCGCCATCACCGGTTTCCTGCTCCAGTGCGCCGTGCGTCGTACGCCCGTCATCCTCGACGGGGTCGTCTCGGCGGCCTGCGGACTCGTGGCCCAGCGGGCCGCGTTCCGGGCGCCCGACTGGTGGCTGGCCGGTCAGGCGAGCGGCGAGCCGGGCCAGGCGAAGGCCCTGGACCGGATGGCACTCAACCCCCTGCTCGACCACGGCGTCACTGTGGGCGAGGGCACCGGGGCTTTGCTGGCTCTTCCCCTGGTCCAGGCGGCTGCCGCGCTCGCGGCGGACCTCCCGGAGCGGGCGCCGCAGGAGTCGGCGGAATAAGGCACCGGGGTTCGCGGCCCTGACCAGGCCACGTCCCCGGAGCCGCCCAAGAATGGGCGGCTATGCCCCATATGATCGGTTTTTATGGGAGAGGTCCGTTTGACCAGCGCAGAGACCGACCGTGGCGCCGCACCGGCGAACGTTCCGTCATCGGGCAGGAAAGAGACCGGCGGTGCGCCCGCCGGCAAGTCGGCGGGGGCCGGCCGGGAAACCGGCCGGGAGTCCGACAAGGGCGACAAGAGCGACAAGGGGGGCGACAGGGGGAACGAGAAGGGCGACGCCCGCTCACGGCGCGGCGCGGCCTTCGCGATCTGGTACCTGCGCACGGTTGCCTTCGTCAACTTCCTCAGCGCGGTGTGGGTTTCGCTGGGGCAGGACCTGCGCAACCACAACGCCGAGGACTTCTACACCCCGTACATGCTCACCGCGGGCTTCGCGTCCGGGCTCTTCACCCTGATGCTCGCCGTCACCCTCGGCCGCCGCAAGCGCGCCTCCTGGATCCTCAACCTCGCGCTCAGCGGCCTCCTGGCGCTGCTCCTCGCACAGGCGCTGTACCGGTACGAGGAGATCCGCGAGCACACCCAGAACTGGATCTCGCTCGGGGTGACGGCGCTCTTCGTCGGCGCCCTGCTGCTGGGCCGCCGCGAGTTCTACGCCCGCGGCGACCGCTCCAACCCCGCACTCGCCACCGCCGTCGCCGCCATCGGCCTGCTGGCCACCTCGCTGGTCGCGGCCCTGCTCGTCGGCGCGACCAACACCGCCCAGTACAGCGCCGACGCCACCTTCCGCGACCGCTGGCAGTACGGCGTGATGCGGCTGATCACCCTGGAGCCGCAGGCCAAGATCGCCCACGAGATCAGCACGCCGGCCTGGGTCAACGTCACCATCAACGTGATGTCGATGCTGCTGCTGGTCGCCGTGCTGTTCGCCGCCTTCCGCTCGCGCCGCGCCGTCGACCCGCTCACCGAGGAGGACGAGGAACGGCTGCGGGCGCTCCTCGCCCGGCAGGGCGACCGGGACTCCCTCGGCTACTTCGCGCTGCGCCGCGAGAAGTCCGTCATCTGGTCCCCCACCGGCAAGGCCGCCGTCACCTACCGCGTCGTCGGCGGGGTCTCGCTGGCGTCCGGCGACCCCATCGGCGACCCCGAGGCCTGGCCCGGCGCCATCGAACCGTGGCTGGCCGAGGCCCGCGAGCACGGCTGGATCCCGGCCGTGAACGGGGCGAGCGAGGAGGCCGGGCAGATCTACGCCCGGCACGGCCTCGACGCCCTGGAGCTCGGCGACGAGGCCATCGTCGAGACCGGCGAGTTCACCCTGGAGGGCCGCGCCATGCGCACCGTCCGCCAGGCCTACAACCGCGTCAAGCGGGCCGGTTACACCGTCCGCATCCGCCGCCATGCCGACATCCCCGCCGAGGAGATGGACGAGTTGGTCAGGCGCGCCGACGACTGGCGCGACGGGGCGACCGAGCGCGGCTTCTCCATGGCGCTGGGCCGGCTGGGCGATCCCGCCGACGGCCAGTGCGTGATGCTGGAGTGCACGGACGGCGACGGCGACCTGCGGGCCCTGCTGTCCTTCGTACCGTGGGGACCCAAGGGTCTGTCGCTGGACCTGATGCGCCGCGACCGGGACTCCGAGAACGGTCTGATGGAGTTCATGGTCATCGAACTCCTGGAACGCTCCAAGGAGATCGGGGTCACCCAGGTCTCGCTGAACTTCGCGATGTTCCGGTCCGTCTTCGAGCGCGGCTCCAAGCTCGGCGCCGGTCCGGTGCTGCGCCTGTGGCGCTCGCTGCTGAGCTTCTTCTCCCGCTGGTGGCAGATCGAGTCCCTCTACCGGGCCAACGCCAAATACCGGCCGATCTGGGAACCGCGGTTCATGCTCTTCGAGAAGAGTTCGGACCTGCTGCGGATCGGCATCGCGGCGGGCCGGGCCGAGGGCTTCCTGGAGGCCCCCGGCCTTCCGAAGTGGCTGCACCGCAGACACCTGGAGACCCGCCGTTGACAGCGCGGACCACATCCCCACTCCGGCAGTTCGCGAGCCGTGAGTGGGGACCCCTGCTCGGGACCGTCCGGGACGCGCTCGTCCGCGACAAGTGGCGAGCGATCCCGATGACGATCGGAGCGGTCTGTCTGACCTCCGCGTTCCAGATCGTGCAGAACACCCCCTGGGGCTTCCAGCCCGTCCAGAACCTCGGCTCGGTCAAGGCCGTCGACCCGCTGTGGCTGGCGCTGCTGCGGACCCCGCTCTCGCTGTTCGTCCCGGCGCTGGACCTGCCCGTGTGGGGGGCTCTGGCGCAGATCCTGATCGTCTTCGGGATCTCGGAGATCTGCATCGGCTGGTGGCGCACGCTGCTGATCGGTTACGTGGCCACGCTCGCCGGGACCACGTACGCGCGGATCGGGCTCTCGCTCGGCCCCGACCACCCCTTCGGCCTGCCCGTGTCCGACCGGATCGTCAACGACACGGGGCCCTCGGCCGCGGTGGTGGGGCTCGCCATCTACGTCTGCTGGCGCTACCGGGCGTACCTGACCGGGGCCCTGGTGATCCTCGTGATGATCGGCGAGATCCTGATCAAGGACAACCTGGCGGGCAAGGAGCACCTGGCGGCCATCGCCGCGGTCATGGCCGTGTGCGTGGTCCGCGCGAAGTGGGGCCCGGCCCGCTCCCGCATGCCGCTGGGGGTGCGGCCACCCCCCTAGGGCCCGACCCCGCCGGCCGGGGACGACGTACCGTGTCTTCCCGTGACGACACACCTCGGGCCCCTCGCGTCCTCCCGGAAGTGGATGCGGGTCCATCCGCTCGCCACCGATGCCGTGCTGGCCTTCGGGGCGTTCGTCGCCATGCTCGTCGGGTCCTTCGCCGATCCGCACGGCCCGCACGGCCAGCCCACCTTCGGCACGCGCACCCCCGAGCCGTTCTCGCTGCTGCTGATGCTGCTCGGCGCGGTCGCCCTGGTGTTCCGGCGGCGCCATCCGCGCGAGGTGCTCGCCGTCACCTGCGGGCTGACGTTGCTGGAGCTGACCACCGGGGAGCCGCGGGCGCCCGTCGCGATGTCCGCGGTGATCTCCCTCTACACGGTGGCCGCGCTCACCGACCGCCCGACGACCTGGAAGGTCGGGCTGCTCACCATGGCGGGTCTGACGGGCGTGGCCATGCTCGCCGGGCCGATGCCGTGGTACGCGCAGGAGAACATCGGCATCTTCGCCTGGACCGGGATGGCCGCGGCGGCCGGTGACGCGGTGCGCAGCCGGCGGGCCTTCGTCGACGCCATACGGGAACGGGCCGAGCGGGCCGAGCGGACCCGCGAGGAGGAGGCCCGGCGGCGGGTCGCGGAGGAGCGGCTGCGGATCGCGCGGGACCTGCACGACGTGGTCGCGCACCACATCGCGCTGGTCAACGTGCAGGCGGGGGTGGCCGCGCACGTCATGGACAAGCGGCCGGACCAGGCGAAGGAGGCCCTCGCGCACGTACGGGACGCCAGTCGCTCCGCGCTGAACGAACTGCGGGCCACGGTGGGGCTGCTGCGGCAGTCCGGCGACCCGGAGGCACCGACGGAGCCGGCGCCGGGGCTGGCCGTCCTCGACGAACTCGCGGACACCTTCCGCCACGCGGGGCTTCCGGTACGGGTGATGGTCGAACTGGGCGGGGACCGGGGCGCGGAGGCGCTGCCGGCGGCGGTGGACCTGGCGGCGTACCGGGTGATCCAGGAGGCCCTGACGAACGTCCGCAAGCACGCGGGGGCGGGGGCGAAGGCGGAGGTCAGCGTGGTCCGGGTGGGCCCGTCGGTGGAGGTCACGGTGCTGGACGACGGCGGCGCCGTTGCAGCGGAGCCGGCCGCGCCCGGCGGCGGCCATGGTCTGCTCGGCATGCGGGAGCGCGCCACCGCCCTGGGCGGTTCCTGCTTCGCGGGACCGCGCTTCGGCGGCGGCTACCGCGTCCACGCGATCCTCCCGACCTGACCCCCGTACCGCCGGTGCTCGGCAGGCGGCCCCACTTGGCACTCCCGCGCCGGCGGGGTCGGGTGTGCGGTGGGGCGCCCCCGCAGGGCGTCGAACGAAACCCGCTCGTGTTGCCGGTGCGGCATTGGGTTCGACGCCCGAGGAGGTGCCCCGGCGCGCGCCCGGCCCCGACGGCCCTTCGCGTGCGGGCCGCCCCGGGGTGTGCCGCTGCGCGGGGCTGGTCCCCTACCCGCCCTTCCACCGTTCCCCGGGCTCTGCCCGGACCCGCGCCTCAAACGCCGGACGGGCTGGACTGCCCGCCTCGAACGTCGGCGGATCCAGCCCCGCCGGCAGCGGCGCGGCACCGTTGGCCCGGGGCGCCGCAGGCTAAGGGCAGGGGCGGCGCCAGGCGTCCAGGTCCAGGTGCTTCTGCATGCTGCTCAGCCGAAGCTGCCGCGAGCGCTCGCAGAAGCGGGCCGGCGGGAGTTCGTACTCCGCGTGGAACACCGCCTTCCCCGCCTCCACGAAGGGGGTCAGCCGCTCGCACTCCGAGTACTCCGCGCACTGCTCGTTCACCGCGAAGTCGAACTCCCCCACCAGCTCCGGGATCTGGTCCAGGTCGTTCTTCAGGCCCACCGCCATCCCCCGGTCGTGCGCCAGCTTCGCGATCAGCCGGTTGTACCGGAGCTGGTCGTCCGCCGTGAGGGGGAAGCCCGTCGTGTTGCGGTAGCCGTCCATGTTGTCCGGCTCCACCGCGTCGAAGCCCTTCTCCCGGCACATGTCGAACCGCTTCGCGATCAGCGGTTCCAGCTCCGCCACCCGGCGGATGTCCAGCCAGCGTTCGCCCTCCCAGCCGTTCCCCCGGCCCAGCATCGACTTCGGGAACGCCTCCGCGTCCGGGCGGAAGTCCTCCCAGGCCCCGGTGGAGAGGTAGCAGATCGTCCGGCGACCGGCCGCCTTCAGCGCGGCGACCTGCTGCTTCGTGGTGTCGAAGCCGTCCACGTCGTACACCGGCGCCTTCACGGAGGTGTCGAGCTTCCCCGAGAGCTGCCACTGCCAGCCGGTCCCCGGGCGGGGCTGCCACCGCTCCCCCGGTGCCAGGTCGGGGGCGGGTTCCTCCTTCTCGTCCTGCTCCGGGGAGGTCGTGCACGCCGCCGCCAGGAGCAGGAGGGCGGCCAACAGGGCGGCGCGCAGGGGCCTCATGCCGTTGCCTCCAGCGCGTACGGGAGGGTCCCCCACGGGTGCGGGCCCGAGCCCGGGACCGCGCAGTGCACCCCGGCCCCGCGCTGCGCCGCGAGTTCGGCGGCGGGTGCCCCCGGCGGGACGGCGTAGACGAGGTGGCAGAACCGTCCGGCCGGGTGGTCCGCGGTCCAGGCCGGGGCTGCGACGGCGTCCCGGTAGGCGTCCCAGGGGCCCTCGAAGGTGACGAGCAGGTCGGCGAGTTCGGCGTAGCCGGGGTGCGGGTGGACCCCGTGGTTCAGGACGAGCGTCCGGGCCCCCGCCGCCCGGGCCGCGACGGCCAGCCGGCCGTAGTGGGCCAGCCGTTCCGGGCCGGCGCAGACCTGGTCGAGGAAGGCCCCGTCGGTGGCGTACCAGTCGCGGTGACGCAGCAGGTCCCGCACCACGGCCGCGTGCGGGCGCCGCCCGTAGTCGGTGTCGACGTACCCGAGCAAGGGCACGCCGGCCTCGCGCAGCCTCCCGGCGACCAGCGCGAACCGCTCGTCGGGGGCGTCGCCCGGTCCGCTGTCGGGGTTGAGCACCACCGAGTGCAGTCGGCCCGCGCAGCGGATGAGCCGCTCCCAGTCCTCGGGCCGGTCGGCGGGGTGCTCGTAGAGGGGCACCAGCAGCATGGGGTCCTTCTCCTCGGTCATCGGTGAGCCGTCGCACGGCCCAGCAGCAGGCAGACCAGGGCCGCGAGCACGCTCGCCGCCGCGCCCGCCACCACCAGTTGTACGAGCCTCGGCTGGCCCATCCCGGCCAGCAGGGCCGCGCTCTGCGCGACGGCCGCCGAGGCGCAGACCACGGCGGCGGGCCGGACCGCGCCGAAGGACTGCAGGAGCAGCCCGGTCCACATGACGGCGCCGAGCAGCAGCAGGGTGGCCGCGCGGAGCCCGGTGAGCGCGGGCGCGCCGGGCCAGAGCATGGTTCCGGCCAGCCCGAGGGCGAGCAGCATCGTCAGGTAGGCGGTGAGGCAACCGGCCAGGGTGGTCAGCATCCGCCGCCGGAACGCGTCGGCGGAGCGGGCGGCCCGGAGTCCGGCGAGGCTGCCGCTGCGGAAGCGGTACAGCAGCCATTCGGCGGGGCCCATGCTGAGGGTGAGGGCCACCGCGGAGGGCGCGGCCACCGCTTCGGCGGGCCCGCCGGCGAGGACCTCACCGAGGGCGGCGTAGAGCACGAGCAGTCCGGTGCCGAGGCCGAAGACCCCGTACGGGACGGAGTCCCCGAGCCGGGGCCCGCGGGGACCGTACTCCTCCTCGGCGCCCCGCAGCATCCGCCAGCGCACCGGTCCCCCGCCGGGCCTGGGCCGCACCCGGCCCCTGATCCGGCGGGCGCCGGCCCGTAGGCCTTCCGCGAGCGGGAGTTCCCGTACGGCGAGGGTGCAGGCGGCCAGCAGGGACACCACGAGGAGCGCCACGCGGGCCGGCACGGGCAGGTCGACGAAGAGGGCGAGCACCGCCCCGGCCGCCATCGGGCCGAGCGCGGCGAGCAGCACCCGCTCCCGGCCGAGGACGAGCAGGACGGTGGCGGCGCCGACGTACAGGGCCTGTCCGGCGGCGAAGGCGTACGAGAACGGCGGCCCGCCGGGCACGGCGAGGGCGGCGGCGGTGCCGAGCAGGGAGCCGGCGGGGGCGCCGACGAGCAGGGTCCGCCCGGCGGCCGCCCGGTCGCCGAGGCCGAGCCAGGAGTAGGCGCGGTGGGAGAGGGTCTGGTCCCACACCCAGCCGATGAGCGCCCCGGCGAGCAGGGTCAGGGTCCCGGCGGGCAGCCCGAGGCGGTCCTGGGGGCCTTCGAGCAGGGGTGCGCCGAGGACGTAGGCGAGCCCGGGCAGGGCGAAGATCACCCCGCGGAGCAGGCAGGCGGTGAGGGAGGCCTTCCAGGGGTCGGGGGTGCTCTCGGGCTCGGGGAAGGAACGGGGCACCCGGGCGTAGAGCTCCTCGGCGAGGGCGAAGGAGTCGTGGCGGCCGTAGGCGAGGCGGATGTGCTCGTCGGTCATGCCGTCGGATTCGAGGACGGCGGCGATCTCGTCGGGGTGCACGGCGGCGGCGACGAGGCCGTCCAGCCGGGAAGCGAGTTCGTCGAGGGGGTCGGCGGCGCACGGCCCTTCACGGCGCGGTCGCGGGACGGCGGGCAGCGTGTCCGTGGCGCCCGGGTATCCGGCGGAGCCGGGCGACCCCGGCCCGGCGGGGCCGGGGTCGACGGGGCCACCCGCCCGCCGGGCCACGGGGCCGGGGGCGCTGCGACCGGCGGACGGTGGACCGACGGGTACCCGGTCCCCGCCGGGCGGCTTCAGCCAGAGGGATCCGCTCATCACAGGCTCCCGTCGGCCGCGAGTTCGCGGTACCAGGGGTCCGCGAGGCGTTGGGTCCAGGTGTCGCCCGGTTCGACGGGCAGGACGGGCTGGCCGGCGAGTTCCCGGTAGATGTGCCGGAAGCCGTCCACGGATTGGTGGAGGGTGAACTTGTCCACGACGCGTTTGCGGGACATCCGGCCGAGTTCCGCGCGGCGTTCGTCGTCGCGGAGCAGGGCGAGGGTGGCGCGGGCCATGGTCTCGGGCTCACGGGGCGGGACGACGAGGCCGGTGTCCCCGACCGCCTCGCGGACGCCGCCGACGTCGGTGGAGACGGTGGTGCGCCCGCAGGACATGGCCTCGATGATGCTGAAGGGGAAGCCCTCGCTGATGGAGGAGAGCATGACGACGGAACCGGCGGCGTAGGCGCGGGCGACCTCGTCGATGCGGCCCTCGAAGGTGATTCCGTCGGCGACGCCGAGTTCGGCGGCGAGCTTCTCCAGGCGGAGCCGGTACTCCTCGCAGCCGGCCGGGACGGGGCCGAAGAGGCGCAGTCGCAGGGCGGGGAGTTCCTCGCGCATGAAGGCGTAGGCCCGGACGAGGGTTTCGAGGTCCTTGATCGGGTCGATGCGCCCGCACCAGCTGAGGGTGGGCACTTCGGGTTCGGGGCCGGCCTCGGGGAAGAGGTGCGGGTCGACGCCGTTGTAGACGGTGCGGATGCGGTCCGCGTCGGCGCCTCCGCGTTCCTCCCAGCGGCGGTTGTACTGGTTGCAGGGGGTGATCAGGTCGGCCTGCCGGTAGCCCTCGGTGTTGAGCTCGCGGTAGAAGCCGAGCATGAGGGACTTCACGGGCCAGCGCTGCTCGGCGCTGCGGTAGCCGAGGTAGCGCTCGCGCAGGTAGATGCCGTGCTCGGTGAGGAGGAAGGGCACCTTGTCGAGGTGTTTGGCGGCGAGCGCCGGGAGGGTGGCGAGGCCGCTGCTGACGGCGTGGGCGACGCTGTCGGGCGGGATCCGCACGGCGAGCGGGCGCAGTGCGTGCTCCAGCAGGTCGGTGGCGGTGAGCGCGTCGTGGAGGGTGGGCCGGGCCTCGGCGGTGGTCAGGGCCGGCCGGGTCCAGACGTCCGTCAGGAGGCGCAGGACGGATTCGGAGCGCAGGGCGGGGGCGAGCCTGCCGGCCCGGGCGAGGAGGGCCAGTTCGCGCAGGGCCCCCGAGAATCCGCCGTGGGAGGGGTCGAGCAGCGACAGCAGGAAGGTTTCGTAGACCTCGGTGAAGCGGCGGTGGGCCTTGCCCCGGAGGGCCGTCCGGCGGCCGCGCAGACCGCTCGACGGCGCGGGGCCCCAGAGCGGGACGGCGGTGTGCCGGTAGACGTTGCGCGGCAGTTCCCAGGTGACCGGCTCCCGGCCGGAGCCGGTGAGGGCTATGACGTTGAAGTCGACCTCGGGCATTCCTCGTACCAGTTGGTCGCACCAGGTGCTGACGCCCCCGTGGACGTGCGGATAGGTGCCTTCGGTGAGCATGGTGACATGACGCCCATGGCTCATGCGGTGTGTCCCCCCAGGACGGAAAAGGGGCCGGCGCCCGTGGGTTCGCGGAGCGCCGGCGCTCGTGTCGCTCGTTACGGCTCGCGGTCGTACGGGACCGCGGTCGGTCAGCCGGGCAGTCGGAGGGTGACGCTGCTCTGGAGCAGCTCCGGTCCGGTCCAGGTGGAGCGGCTGCCCGCGTAGGCGGTGCCGAAGTCCGCCGTGCCGAGGAGCAGTTGCTTCTTGGTGCCGTTGGGGGCGGTGACCGGGGCGAGGACCCCGGCGGGCGCCTTGACGGTGACGGCGGTACCGATGCGGTAGGCGGTGACCTGGTTGTTGGCGATCGCGTTGTCCCAGGCGGCACGGCGGCCGAGCTCGACGCCGGTGTCCTTCATGCTCTGGTTGACGATCGGCGCGCTGGGCGCGTAGAGGGTCCGGTAGGTGTCGAGGACCTGATTGAGCACCGGGTAGAGGGTGCGGTCCTCGGCGAGGTTGGACTGGTGGACGTAGTGCGGGCGCGGGTCGTTGGCCAGGACGTGGCGCAGGGCGGTGCGGGCCTCCTGCGGGACGATGTAGTCCAGGTAGCCGGTGTTGACGTCGAGGGCCGCCGGCAGGCAGGTGGAGGTCGCCGGGTTGTCCTCGCAGATGCCGCTGCCGCCGTTGGCGCGGCTGCCGTAGATCCAGTTGTACTCGTCGGCCATCTCGGCGTTGGTGCCCGTGTTGTAGTACACGTTCATCGGATGGCGGGGCACGGTCAGGGCCGCGCCGACCGGTCGCTGCGCGGGTTCGCGGGAGTTGTCGCTGCCCGCCCACTTGATGCCGTTGTCGGCGAAGGCGCCCGCCAGGTTGGGGTTGTCCTGGGGCTGCTGCGGGGCGGTCTTCAGGCCCGAGTGCTCGCCGGTGACGATCTCGGTCCGGTCGGTGGTGATGCCCTTGGCGGCGGCCCAGTTGTTGTTGTCGCGGATCTGGGCGGAGATGTCGGCGCGGCTCATGTACTTGATCGCGCCGGTGGCGTCCTTGACACAGGTCCAGGGCACGGTGGTGGTGTCCTGGACGCAGCCGAGGAAGGGGTGCGTGTAGGTGTGGTTCATCCAGCGGTACTTGGCCCGGTCGGCGACGAGCTGGGCGGTGAGGGCGTCGGTGCCGCCGTTCTCGGCCTTCCACTCCTCGCCCGCTCCCGCGTTGAAGAGCATGTCGAGCTTGAAGTTCTTGGACGTCTGCCACTGCGCCGCGTAGACGGCGTCCGCGGCGGTCATCCGGATGGTGCTCTCCTTGCCCTCGCCGCCCGCGCAGGCGTAGTCGCCGGGCGTGCAGTTCAGGTCCCTGTTCCAGCGGGCGTCGGGGGCGAAGACGTCGTCGACGTGGACCGCGAAGTAGTTGCGGCTCTGGCCGAGGTGGACGCCCTGGGTGAGCCAGTCGACGATGCCGCGGGCGAGCAGCCGGAACTGCTGCTGGTACTGGTTGTAGCCGAAGGTGACGACGAGTTCGCTGCGGCCGTCGTGGACGTACTCGCCGACGAGCGAGGCCCGGCCGGAGCCGACCGGGGCGTCGAGGTAACTGGTGTATCCGGCGCGGGGCTTGCCCATGAAGCCGTAGCTCTCGGGGACGAGCGCCGAGTTGTCCTCGAAGGTGACCTGGCCGCCGAGGTAGCCGAAGGGGCCCGCCTTGCCGGCGGCGGTGACCGCGGCCTGGGTGCCGTCGAGCTGGCCGCTGTATCCGCCGTTGTCGGTGTATTCGAGGCCGACGCCGGGGTGGGCCCAGGTGTAGGCGTCGACCTGGCGGATCCCGTACGTCGTCTCGTACGCGCCGAGCGCGGCCATCTCGGCCGAGCCCTCGCCGAAGGGGTTCTCGTTGGGCAGGACCACGCCCTGGTACTTCGCGCGCGGCCGGCCGTCGACCGTGTCGCTGAGGAACGCGGCGTCGATGACCGGGCGGCCGGGGGCGCCCAGCTGGACGCGGGTGTACGGGACTCCGGTGTCGCGGAGCTCCGCGGTGATCGCCTCGACCGAGCTGCCGCCGTCGTCGACGACGAGCACCTTGAGGTCGATGCGCGGGGCCGTGGCCGCATGGGCGGACGCGGCGGGCACTGCCACGGACACCAGCGCCGCGGCGGCCATGACGGCGGCGGCCCTGTTCATCCGGTTCTTGTTGACCATTTCGGCCTTTCCCCCCGCAGGCATCCCTCGACAGCGGCCCGTGGCGGATGGCCGGGCCGGGGAGGCACTGTGGAAATCATGCAAAGGGACCCCACGTCCCCTTGCGAGAGTGGACCGAGTCTCGCGGACCTCGTCAGGTCGACGGGGCAAACCTGGGGCAGAGTCCACAGATGGGTGAACCTTGCGGCCCGATGATCGAACAACTTGACAAACCTTCGAGTGACGTACGGATCAGTCACTGCGCGTAGGCTCATTTCTGGCGGCCGTCGGGCCCTAATACGATCGCCACGGATGGCCGTCCACCCCTTCGGCCCACACATACAAACGGAAGCGAGACTTCACCACCGTGACTGCTCTGACTCTCAGCACTGCCGGCGCTGCGACGCTGCGCGCCGACGCCCTTGTGGTCGGCGTGGCGAAGGGCCCGAAGGGCCCGGTCGTGACCGCCGGAGCCGAGGCCGTGGACAAGGCGTACGACGGAAAGCTCTCCGCCGTGCTCGAAGCGCTCGGCGCCACCGGTGCCGAAGGCGAGACCACCAAGCTGCCGGCGCCCGCGGGCCTGAAGGTCCCGGTCGTGCTGGCGGTCGGGCTCGGCTCCGTCCCGGACAAGGACGAGTCGTTCGACGAGGAGGTGCTGCGCCGCGCCGCCGGTGCCGCCGCCCGCGCGCTGCACGGCAACAAGAAGGCCGGCTTCGCCCTCCCCCTGGACGACGCCTCCGCGGTGACCGCGGTGGCCGAGGGCGCGCTGCTGGGCGCGTACGCGTTCACCGCCTACCAGGGCGGCGAGAAGAAGGCCGCCAAGAACGGCGGCCCGAAGCTGCCGCTCGCCGAGGTCGCCCTGCTGGGCGCCAAGCCGCGGGACAAGGACCACAAGGCCGCCGTCGAGCGCGCCACGGTCGTCGCGACCGAGGTGAACGTGGCCCGTGACCTGGTCAACACCCCGCCGAACGACCTCACCCCGGAGGCCTTCGCCGCCGTCGCGTCCGCGACCGCGAAGGAGAACGGCATCAAGGTCCAGGTGCTCGACGAGAAGGCGCTGCTCAAGGGCGGCTACGGCGGCATCATGGGCGTCGGCAAGGGCTCCGAGAACCTGCCGCGCCTGGTGAAGCTCTCCTACACGCACCCCAAGGCGGAGAAGAGCCTGGCCTACGTCGGCAAGGGCATCACCTACGACTCGGGCGGCATCTCCCTGAAGCCGGCCGGCCACAACGAGACGATGAAGTGCGACATGGCCGGCGCCGCCGCCGTCTTCGCCGCCGTCGTCGCCGCCGCGAAGCTGGGCCTCCGGGTCAACGTCACCGGCTGGCTCGCGCTCGCCGAGAACATGCCGTCGGGCTCGGCCACCAAGCCCGGTGACGTGCTGCGCATGTACAGCGGCAAGACCGTCGAGGTCCTCAACACGGACGCCGAGGGCCGGCTGGTCCTGGGCGACGCGCTGACCAAGGCGTCCGAGGACAACCCGGACGCGATCGTCGACGTCGCCACCCTGACCGGCGCCATGGTGCTGGCCCTCGGCGACCGCACCTTCGGGATCATGGCGAACGACGACTCCTTCCGCACCGCGATCCACGAGATCGCGGAGGAGGTCGGCGAGTCCTCGTGGCCGATGCCGCTCCCCGCCGAGCTGCGCAAGACCATGGACTCCCCCACCGCCGACATCGCGAACATGGGCGTCCGGATGGGCGGCGGCCTGGTGGCCGGCCTCTTCCTCCAGGAGTTCGTCGGCGAGGGCATCACCTGGGCGCACCTCGACATCGCCGGCCCCGCCTTCCACGAGGGCGCGCCGCACGGCTACACCCCCAAGGGCGGCACCGGTTCGGCCGTCCGCACCCTGGTGCGGCTGGCGGAGCGCACCGCCACGGGCGACCTGGGCTGAAGGGCTCCCCGTCGCACCTGATGTGAACGCGTCCGTGTGACGCACGGCACCCCGGGCCTTGATCGACAGCGGTCAAGGCCCGGGGTGTGTTCACTCACAACGAAATCCGTAGGTTTCTACGCAGCGGTAACCCTCACTTCGGACAGAACGACCTTCCATATGCCGGGCCCGGCGTCCCGCGTTCCCCCGACAAATGCGAAGATGGGTTCTCGGCAGGACAGGGCCCCCACCACAGGGCCGAAGAAACAAGCGGCCGTATACCAGCCGCCGCCCGGTCACAGAGGACCGGTGCCCGGCGCACATGCATGGAGGACGTGACGTGGCGAACGACGCCAGCACCGTTTTCGACCTAGTGATCCTCGGCGGTGGCAGTGGCGGTTACGCCGCGGCGCTGCGCGCATCCCAGCTGGGTCTGGACGTTGCCCTGATCGAGAAGAACAAGCTCGGCGGCACCTGCCTGCACAACGGCTGCATCCCCACGAAGGCTCTGCTGCACGCGGGCGAGATCGCGGACCAGGCGCGCGAAGGCGCCCAGTTCGGCGTGAAGACCACCTTCGAGGGCATCGACATCGCGGGTGTCCACAAGTACAAGGACGAGATCATCGCGGGCCTGTACAAGGGCCTGCAGGGTCTTGTGGCCTCCCGCAAGGTGACCTACATCGAGGGTGAGGGTCGCCTCTCCTCCCCGACTTCCGTCGACGTGAACGGTCAGCGCATCCAGGGCCGCCACGTCCTGCTCGCGACCGGCTCCGTGCCGAAGTCGCTGCCGGGCCTGGAGATCGACGGCAACCGCATCATCTCCTCCGACCACGCGCTGGTCCTGGACCGCGTTCCCGAGTCGGCGATCGTGCTGGGCGGCGGCGTCATCGGCGTCGAGTTCGCCTCGGCGTGGAAGTCCTTCGGTTCCGACGTCACCGTCATCGAGGGCCTCAAGCACCTCGTGCCGGTCGAGGACGAGAACAGCTCGAAGCTGCTGGAGCGCGCGTTCCGCAAGCGCGGCATCAAGTTCAACCTCGGCACCTTCTTCGACAAGGCCGAGTACACCGAGAACGGCGTGCGCGTCACGCTGGCCGACGGCAAGACCTTCGAGGCCGAGGTGCTGCTGGTCGCCGTCGGTCGCGGTCCGGTCTCCCAGGGCCTGGGCTACGAGGAGCAGGGCGTCGCGATGGACCGCGGCTACGTCCTGGTCGACGAGTACATGCAGACCAACGTGCCGACCATCTCGGCCGTCGGCGACCTCGTCCCGACCCTCCAGCTCGCGCACGTCGGCTTCGCCGAGGGCATCCTGGTCGCGGAGCGTCTGGCCGGCCTGAAGGCCGTCCCGATCGACTACGACGGTGTCCCGCGCGTCACCTACTGCCACCCCGAGGTCGCTTCCGTCGGCATCACCGAGGCCAAGGCCAAGGAGATCTACGGCGCGGACAAGGTCGTGGCGCTGAAGTACAACCTTGCGGGCAACGGCAAGAGCAAGATCCTGAAGACCTCGGGCGAGATCAAGCTCGTCCAGGTCAAGGACGGTGCCGTGGTCGGCGTCCACATGGTCGGTGACCGGATGGGCGAGCAGGTCGGCGAGGCCCAGCTGATCTACAACTGGGAAGCCCTGCCGGCCGAGGTCGCGCAGCTCATCCACGCGCACCCGACCCAGAACGAGGCCATGGGCGAGGCCCACCTCGCGCTGGCCGGCAAGCCGCTGCACGCACACGACTAATCGTCACGGGCGCGACGACCACTTCCGCACTTTCGTAAGGAGCAACAGAAACCATGTCGGTTTCCGTAACCCTTCCGGCGCTCGGCGAGAGCGTCACTGAGGGCACTGTCACCCGCTGGCTGAAGGCCGAGGGCGAGCGCGTCGAGGCCGACGAGCCGCTGCTCGAGGTCTCGACCGACAAGGTCGACACCGAGATCCCGTCCCCCGTGTCCGGCATCCTGGCGTCCATCAAGGTCGCCGAGGACGAGACCGTCGAGGTCGGCGCCGAGCTGGCCGTCATCGACGACGGCTCCGGCGCCCCGGCGGCTGCCGCGGCTCCGGCCGCCGAGCCGGCCGCTGCCGCTCCGGCCGCTCCGGCCCCGGTCGTGGAGGCCCCCGCGGCCCCCGCCCCGGTCGCCGAGGCCGCCCCGGCCGCCGCCGCTCCGGCAGCGTCGGGCACCGATGTCGTGCTGCCCGCGCTGGGCGAGTCCGTCACCGAGGGCACCGTCACCCGCTGGCTGAAGCAGGTCGGCGAGTCCGTCGAGGCCGACGAGCCGCTGCTCGAGGTCTCCACGGACAAGGTCGACACCGAGATCCCCGCCCCGGTCGCCGGCACCCTGCTGGAGATCCTGGTCGGCGAGGACGAGACCGCCGAGGTCGGCGCCCGTCTGGCCGTCATCGGTGTCGCGGGCGCGGCTCCGGCCGCCGCCCCGGCCGCCGCCGCTCCGGCCCCGGTCCAGGCTGCCGCCCCGGTCGCCGCTCCGGCTCCGGTCCAGGCCGCCCCGGCCGCCGCCGCCCCGGCTCCGGTCGCCCCGGCCGCCCCGGTCGCCGCTCCGGCCCCCGTGGCCGCTCCGGCCCCGGTCGCCGCTCCGGCTCCGGTCGCCCCGGCCGCTCCCGCCGCCCCGGTTTCCGCGGGTGACGAGGGCGCGTACGTGACCCCGCTGGTGCGCAAGCTCGCCTCGGAGTCCGGCGTCAACCTGAACACGGTCACGGGCACCGGCGTCGGTGGCCGTATCCGCAAGCAGGACGTCCTGGCCGCCGCCGAGGCCGCCAAGGCCGCCGCTGCCGCCCCGGCTCCGGCCGCCGCCGCTGCCCCGGCCGCCGCCAAGGCTCCGGCCGCGGTGTCCGAGCTGCGCGGTCAGACGGTCAAGATGACCCGCATGCGCAAGGTCATCGGCGACAACATGATGAAGGCCCTGCACTCGCAGGCGCAGCTCAGCTCCGTGGTCGAGGTGGACATCACCAAGATCATGAAGCTGCGCGAGAAGGCCAAGGCCGGCTTCCTCGCCCGCGAGGGCGTCAAGCTGTCCCCGATGCCGTTCTTCGTCAAGGCCGCTGCCCAGGCGCTGAAGGCCCACGCGGTCGTCAACGCCCGGATCAACGACGACGAGGGCACCATCACCTACTTCGACTCGGAGAACATCGGCATCGCCGTGGACTCCGAGAAGGGCCTGATGACCCCGGTCATCAAGGGTGCCGGTGACCTCAACCTGGCCGGCATCGCCAAGGCGACCGCCGACCTGGCCGGCAAGGTCCGCGGCAACAAGATCACCCCGGACGAGCTGTCCGGCGCGACCTTCACCATCAGCAACACCGGTTCGCGCGGCGCCCTGTTCGACACGGTCATCGTGCCGCCGAACCAGGTCGCCATCCTGGGCATCGGTGCCACGGTCAAGCGCCCGGTGGTCATCGAGACCCCCGAGGGCACCGTCATCGGCGTCCGCGACATGACGTACCTGACCCTGTCCTACGACCACCGCCTGGTGGACGGCGCGGACGCGGCCCGGTACCTCTCGGCCGTCAAGGCCATCCTGGAGGCCGGCGAGTTCGAGGTCGAGCTCGGCCTGTAAGGCTCTCCTCGGCACCAGCTGTCGAGTACGGCGCCCCCGCCCGGGCAACTCCCGGGCAGGGGCGCCGTCGTCGTACCCCGGACACCCCCTGGCGGGCCGCCTGTAACCAGCCTCACCCGCCGCCCGCCACCTGGAACGCTTCGTGTTCGCGCGCGCCGCCGTATTGTCTACGCATCAGGCCCCGCACGTTCCTGCACACCCCTCAGGAGTTGAAGCCCCGATGATCACCCCACCCGTCGTGCACTCGCTGCGCGAGCAGATCCGCGAGCACATCGTGGAGGGGATCGTCAGCGGGCGCTGGAAGCCCGGCGAGCGGATCGTCGAGCGCCGCATCGCCGTGGAGCTGGAGGTCAGCCAGACCCCGGTGCGCGAGGCCCTGCGCGAGCTGGAGACGCTGCGGCTGATCGAGTCCGCGCCGAACAAGGGCGTGCGCGTACGGAACCTCTCCGCGGCGGACCTGGAGGAGATCTACCCGGTCCGGGCGGGCCTGGAGCAGATCGCCGCGGAGCTGGCGGCGCCCCGGCTGGCGGCCGACTGCTCGGCCCTGGAGCCGCACGTGGCGGCGCTGTGGGAGGCCGACCGCAGCGAGGACGGCACGGCGCAGGTGCGGCACACGGTGGGCTTCCACCGGGAGCTGGTGCGGGCGGCCGGGAACAGCGTGCTGCTGCACACCTGGGAGAGCCTGGGCATCGAGGTGTTCACGGCCCTGTCCATCCGTTGGCTGGGTACCGTCCAGAAGTCCTACGCGGAGGAGCACGAGGCCCTCGTGGAGGCGTTCCGCAATCAGGATCCGGACATCGGTGTGCTCGTGAAGCGGCATGTCCTGGGGTGCGCTCCGCGCGCCTGACGGGTCCTTTTGCCCCGTTTCACCCGGCACCGGGTGCCCGTTTTCCTGGCACCCGGTGCCGACTTTTGCCTCACTGACGTTTCTTCGTCACATTTATTTGATCGATCATCGATCAGGGATTTACAGTCGTCGCGGACCTCAACCAGGTCCAACGACCCTGTCCTGCCCGTCAGGGATTTTTTCACCACCTCTCCATTACCCGGAAGGCGGCGCACAGCGATGTCCGACCCCGTAGGAAAGCTTCCGAGCGAGCTCGACCAGCTCCCGGACCGCGACAGCGAAGAGACCGCCGAATGGGCGGCCTCCCTCGACGCCGTCGCCAAGGCCGCCGGTACGCGCCGGGCCGAATACCTGCTGCGTCGCACCCTCCAGCACGCCGAGGCCGCCGGCCTCGCGCTCCCCAAGCTGCTGGAGACGGACTACGTCAACACCATCCCCACCTCCGCCGAGCCCGAGTTCCCGGGTGACGAGGAGATGGAGGCCAAGATCACCGCATGGAACCGCTGGAACGCGGCCGCCATGGTGACCCGCGGCTCCAAGTACGGCGTCGGCGGCCACATCGCCACCTTCGCCTCGGCGGCCTGGCTCTACGAGACCGGCTTCCAGCACTTCTTCCGCGGGAAGGAGGCCGACGGATCGGGCGACCAGCTCTACATCCAGGGCCACGCCTCCCCCGGCATCTACGCCCGCGCCTTCCTCGACGGACGCGTCTCCGAGCAGCAGCTCGACAACTTCCGCCAGGAGTCCGGCGGCAACGGCCTGCCGTCCTACCCGCACCCGCGGCGCCTGCCGTGGCTGTGGGAGTTCCCCACGGTCTCCATGGGCCTCGGCCCGCTCTCCGCGATCTACCAGGCGCGCTTCAACCGCTACCTGCAGAACCGGAACATCAAGGACACCGCGAACTCGCACGTCTGGGCCTTCCTCGGCGACGGCGAGATGGACGAGCCCGAGTCGACCGCCGCCCTGGCCCTCGCCTCCCGCGAGCAGCTCGACAACCTGACCTTCGTCATCAACTGCAACCTGCAGCGCCTCGACGGTCCGGTCCGCGCCAACTTCCGCGTGGTGCAGGAGCTGGAGGCCCAGTTCCGCGGCGCCGGCTGGAACGTCATCAAGACCCTGTGGGGCTCCGCCTGGGACGAGCTGTTCCAGCTCGACACCACGGGCGCCCTGGTACGCCGCCTGCGCGAGGTACCGGACGCGCAGTTCCAGACGTACGCGACCCGCGACGTGGCCTACATCCGACAGCACTTCTTCGGCGCCAACGCCGAGCTCGTCGCCCTCGGCGGCCTGCTCTCCGACGCGAAGATCGCCGAGTGCTTCCACACCTCCCGCGGCGGCCACGAGCCCCGCAAGGTGTACGCCGCGTACAAGGCCGCCCTGGAGCACAAGGGCGCGCCGACGGTCATCCTCGCGCAGACCGTCAAGGGCTACACGCTGGGTGCCGGGTTCGAGTCGAAGAACGCGAACCACCAGATGAAGAAGCTGACGACCGACGAGTTCAAGGACATGCGCGACCTCCTTGGCCTCCCGATCCCGGACAGCGCCTTCGTCGACGGCAAGGTCCCGTACGGCCACCCGGGCGCGAACAGCCCCGAGGTGCAGTACCTGAACGAGCGCCGCGCGGCCCTCGGCGGCCCCGCCCCGGCCCGCAAGGTCCACCACGTGGCCCTGCCGGCGCCGGCCGACCGCTCCTTCGCCCCGCTCATCAAGGGTTCCGGCAAGCAGGAGATGGCCACCACCATGGCCTTCGTCCGCCTCGTCAAGGACCTGATGCGCGACAAGGAGACCGGCAAGCGCTGGGTCCCGATCGTCCCGGACGAGGCCCGTACCTTCGGCATGGAGTCCCTCTTCCCGTCGGCCGGCATCTACTCGCCGCTGGGCCAGACGTACGAGCCGGTCGACCGCGACCAGCTCATGTACTACAAGGAAGCCAAGGACGGCCAGATCCTCAACGAGGGGATCACCGAGGCCGGCGCCATGGCCGACTTCATCGCCGCCTGCACGTCGTACGCGACGCACGGCGAGCCGATGATCCCCTTCTACATCTTCTACTCGATGTTCGGCTGGCAGCGCACCGCCGACCAGATGTGGCAGCTCGCCGACCAGCTCGGCAAGGGCTTCATCGTCGGCGCCACCGCCGGTCGCACCACGCTGACCGGTGAGGGCCTGCAGCACGCGGACGGCCACTCGCACCTGATCGCGTCCACGAACCCGGCGTCGCTGAACTACGACCCGGCCTTCGCGTACGAGATCGCGATCATCGTCAAGGACGGTCTGCGCCGGATGTACGGCGAGCAGCCCGAGGACGTCTTCTACTACCTGACGGTCTACAACGAGCCGAAGGTGCAGCCCGCGATGCCCGAGGGCGTCGAGGAAGGCATCGTCAAGGGCCTCTACCGCTTCAACACGGCGGCGGACCTGGAGGCGGCCCCGGCCGCCGACGCCCCGAAGATCCAGCTGATGGCCTCGGGTACGGCGATCCACTGGGTGCTGGAGGCGCAGAAGCTGCTGGCCGCCGAGTGGAACGTGTCCGCCGACGTCTGGTCCGCGACCTCGTGGGGCGAGCTGCGCCGCGACGCGCTGGAGTGCGACGAGGCGCTGCTGCGCGGCGAGGTGCGCACCCCGTACGTCACCCGCGCGCTGGAAGGCGCCCAGGGGCCGGTCCTCGCGGTGTCCGACTGGATGCGTCAGGTCCCGGACCAGATCAGCCAGTGGGTCGAGCAGGACTACACCTCGCTGGGCACGGACGGCTTCGGCCTCTCCGACACCCGTGAGGGCGCCCGCCGTCACTTCGGTGTCGACGCCCAGTCGATCGTGGTGGCCTCGCTGGCCCAGCTCGCCCGCCGCGGCGAGGTCCCGGCGTCCTCCGTCAAGGAGGCCCGGGAGCGCTACGGCCTCTGAGCCGTACGGATCCGACCGTGAGGCGGTCCGTCCCTTCGGGGGCGGGCCGCCTCGCGGCGTTTCAGGCCCGGCGGCCACCCTCGTGCAGCCTCGCCCTCAGCCGCGCCATGACCTCGTCCGCGGGCGGGATCCCGGGGGGCTCCACGCGGGTGGGGGCCTGCCGGGAGCCGTCGTCGACACGGGTACGCCGCCGCCGGGAGCGGCCGGACGGCGCCGGTGCGGCCTCCCGGGCCTGCTCCGGGATCCGGCCGGGCGGCGCGGCCGGTACGGGGGTGCCCTGCGCAGGGCGGGCGGACTCCAGCAGCCGCTCGCGCAGGGCATCCAGGCGATTCATCAGGTCGGCGTGGTCGGCCGCGATGCCGGCTTGTTCCCGGTCCGATTCCTCCTTGATCCGTGCCGCCCCCGCCTGTGCCTCCTTGATCACCTTCTCGGCGCTCCGGTGGGCGGCGTTCAGGCTCCTGCGGGCCCGCGCCGCGGCCGCGGCGAGCAGCCGCTCGGCCTCCGCGCGCCGCTCTTCCTCCCACTCCCGCGCCAGGGCGAGCCACTGCTCGGCCCGGGCCTGGCGGTGGACCCGGTCCTGCTCCTCCTGGGCCCGGCGCTCCCTCAGGCACCACTCGAGCTCGCGAGAGACGCGGACGGTCTCTTCCCGGGAGCTCTCCCTGAGGGCCTCCGCCTCCCGGAGCCGGTCCCGGGCCGCTTCCCGAGCGCCGCGGACCTCCCGGTAGACCTCCTCCGCCGCCGCGTTGATCCGCGCGGCGTCGTGCCGGAGCCGTGCGGCCCGCGTCTCCGCGTCGCGGAGCACCGCCTCGGCACGGTCCCGAGCCTGCGCCTGCAGCCGGGCCGCCCGGACGGTTCGCACCCGCTGGACGGCTGCCTGCCGGCGCCGTCCCTCCGCACGCAGCGCCGCCCACAGTTCCCGCGCCACCGCGTCGGCGTCAGGGGGCCGCTCGGCCGGGTTCTTGGCGAGCAGTCGCATCACCAGGTCCGCGACCCTCGGCGGTACGCCCTCCGCCACCTCGGCCAGCGGGCGCACCACACCGTTGATGTGCTGGTTGATCAGCCCCTCCTGGGTAGAGGCGGTCACCGGCCGGACGGCCGCCAGTCCCTCGTACATGAGGCAGCCCAGGCTGTAGAGGTCCGTGCGGTGGTCGATGTCCGGAGCGCCACTGCACTGCTCGGGAGACATGTAGTAGCCGGTGCCGATCACGCCGCCGCCGGTGAGTCCGGCGTCAGGATCTCTGCTGGTGGCACCGAGGAGCTTGACGATGCCGAAGTCCAGGACCTTGATCACGCCCTGGTCGGTGAGCATGACGTTGTGGGGTTTGACGTCGCGGTGGACGATGCCGCGCCGGTGCGCCGCCGCCAGCACTTCCGCGATGCGCCGGGACCAGGCGGCCAGCTCCTGCCAGCCGGTCCGCCGGGGCCCCTCGAACACCTCGGCCAGCGTGCGCCCCTCCAGGTACTCCATCACCAGGTAGTGGAACAGCCTTCCGGCCACGACCTCCGCGCCCCGGTCGTGCGCGGTCACGATGTGCGGGTGCACGAGGCTTCCGACGGCCCGGACCTCGTGGGCGAAGCGCAAGGCGGAGTCCAGGTCGGTCTGGCCGGGGGCCGGCTGGACGAGCTTGACCGCGACCGTGCGGTGCAGCAGCTGGTCATCGGCCCTCCAGACGTCCCCCGCGCTCCCGCTGCCCAGACGCTTCTCCAGCCGGTACCGCTGTCCGACCATCTCACCCTGCATACGACCTCCCACCCCGGTGTCCCGCATCCGAGTATGGGGCCGGGCGAGGGACTCCGGCCGTCGGCCGCGGCCTTTGGCCGTTTGCGCGGTGGCGGTGCGGGGGTCGACCCGTGATGCTGGGACCGTGATGGACGAGACGGAGTTCTGGGAGATCGTCGACCGTACCCGCGAGGCCGCCGAGGGCGACCCCGAGGAACACGCCGAGCTGCTCGTGGAGCGGCTCGCGCAGCTCGATCCGGACTCCGTCCTGGACTTCGCCCGGCACTTCGAGGCCCGCTACAACAGGGCCTACACCTGGGACCTGTGGGGCGCGGCGTGGGTGCTGCTCGACGGGGCGAGCGACGACGCGTTCGACTACTTCCGCTGTTGGCTCATCGGCCAGGGGCGGGAGGTCTTCGAGGGCGGGGTGCACGATCCGGACCAGCTGGCGGAGCTCCTGGGCGACTTCGACGAGGAGATCGACGGGGACGGCGAGGAGCTGGGGTACGCGGCCGACGAGGCGTACGAGCAGCTGACCGGGGCGGTGGCGCCCGATCTCGGCATTCCGGTGCAACCGGCAGAGCCGGGGGGCGCCCCGCTGGACTTCGAGAACGAAGCCGTGCTCGCGGAGCGCTTCCCCCGGCTCTGGGACCGCTTCAGGGGGTAGCGGCCGTCAGTAGTGGGTGCCGCCGTCGATACGGATCTCCGTACCGGTGATGAAGGCGCCGTCCTCGGAGCCCAGCATGGCGACGACGCCGGCCACGGTCTGCGGGCCGGCGAAGCCCTGGCCGAGGGCCGGGGCGAGCTTGGCGAAGAGCGACCAGTCGGTGTCCTCGGGCAGGCCGGGGCCGGTGCCGGTGGTCATGCCGCTCTCGATGGAGCCGGGCGCGACGGACACGAAACGCAGGCCCTGCTTGCTGTACTCGGCGGCCAGCGCGTGGGTCATGGACTGGATGCCGCCCTTGCTGGCCGCGTAGGCGGACATGTAGGGGTGCGCGAAGGTCGCCGAGGTGGAGCTGAAGTTCACCACGACCGGCTGGTCGCCCGCGAGGAGCGCCGGGAGCGACTCGCGGATCATCAGGAAGGTGCCGGTCAGGTTGACCGCGATGACCTTGTTCCAGAAGTCGAGCGTGGTCTGGTGGGTGTGCGCGGAGCGCAGGATGCCCGCCGCGTTGACCAGTACGTCGATGCCGCCGAGCGCGTCGACGGCGGCGGCCACGCCCGCCTTGACCGAGCCCTCGTCGGATATGTCGAGGACGGCGGTGGTCAGCCGGTCGGCGCGACCGTCCGCGGCGGCCTGCTCGGCGGTGGCCTTGAGACCGGCCTCGTTGACGTCCACGGCGTGGACACGTCCGCCCTCGGAGAGGATGCGGTGGACGGAGGCCTGGCCGATGCCGGAGCCACCGCCGGTGATGAGGACGCGACGTCCTTCGTAACGGTTCATGGAATGAGCGTACCGAAAAAATGACACGTTTTGCCAGGCTGTCAAAGCATGCAATCACCGGGACGCGCGGGAGGTAGTCTTCACCCGTGAGATCCCCTCGTCCGTACGCTCCCCAGGCCGGCCCCGGAGCCCAGTCGCTGACCGAGCGCCGCAAGGCCGCCACCCAGCTCGACATCGCCCGCGCGGCCTGCGAACTCTTCGCCGAGCGCGGCCCCGACGCCACCACGGCGGAGGACATCGCCCATCACGCGGGCGTCGCGCTGCGCACCTTCTACCGCTACTTCCGCAACAAGCAGGAGGCCGTGGCCCCACTGCTCGCGGGCGGCGGCGACGCCTGGCGCGCACTGCTCGCGGAGGAGGACCCGGGCACCCCCCTCGCACAGGCCCTGGAGCGGGCGGTGACCCGGGCGCTCAGTGACCTTCAGGCCGTGGAGGAGGGCCTGGAGGTGACCCGCGGCCTGCTGCGCGCGGCCGCCGACGACCAGGCCCTGCGCGCGGTCTGGTACCGCGTGAACCAGGAATCCGAGGAGCGGCTGGCCCCGGTGATCGCCCGGCTGGCCGGCGAGGGGGCCGACGAGATGGGCGTACGTCTGCTCGCCGCGGCGTCCACGGACGCGATCCGCATCGCGCTGGAGCTGTGGTCGGCCACCGACGCCCCGGTGTCGGGGCCCGGCTCCCCCGCGGAACTCGCCGTCCGCTGCCTTCACGAACTGACGGGCGCGATGCCCCTGCTCCACGGAGGTTGAGCAGGGTCATCGCGCCCGTCGGTACGCGGGTTCGGGGTCAGGGCCGCTCAGCGGCCACCGCCACCCCAGCTGCCTCCGCCGCCGTCGCCGCCGCCCCCACCGCCGCCGTTCCAGTTGCCACCGTCACCGCCGCCCCCGCCGCCGCCGTTCCAGTTGCCACCGTCACCGCCGCCGCCGTTCCAGTTGCCACCGTCGCCCCCGCCGCCGTTCCAGTTGCCGCCGTCGCCGCCGTGGTTCCAGTTGCCGCCGTCGTTCCAGTTGCCGCCGTCGTTCCAGTTGCCGCCGTCGTTCCGGTTGCCCCAGTCACCGCGGCCGGAGTTGTTCCAGTTCGCGTCGTACCAGTTGTTGTCGCGCCATCCGGAGTCGTAGTACCAGGTGTTGTCACGCCAGTAGCCGCGGTCCCCGCCGACTCCGGCGTTGTCCCAGCACCAGCTGGGCCGGTCACGCCAGTCGCGGTTGCAGCACCAGTCCCACCTGGCGTCCGAGCGGTTGGAGGGGTAGCGCCAGCAGTCGTAGCCGCCGTCGCCCCCGCCCCCGCCGCCGCCCGTGAGGGCCGACGCCGAGGCGCCGGCCGCCGGGAGCACCCCTATGACGATTCCCGCGGCCCCCGCCATGGCTGCCGCAACGATCCTACGGCGCATTTCCATGCACCTCCCGAACATGTCGCTTATCGGGCCTTTAAGGTCATTTCAACCCTCGCCCTGCCCGGCCGGGCTGTCAAAGCGGAAAGGCCCCCCGCCACTCTCCGAAGAGAGCGGTGGGGGGCCTTTCACCAGGCACTTTAGAGGTCGAAGTACAGCTCGAACTCGTGCGGGTGCGGACGCTGCGCGATCGGGGCGATCTCGTGCGTGCGCTTGTAGTCGATCCAGGTCTCGATCAGGTCCGGGGTGAAGACACCGCCGGCGAGGAGGTACTCGTGGTCCTCCTCCAGGGCCTTGAGGACGTCCTCGAGGCTGGTCGGGACCTGCGGGACGCTCGCGTGCTCGTCGGGCGAGAGCTCGTAGAGGTCCTTGTCGATCGGCTCCATCGGCTCGATCTTGTTCTTGACACCGTCGAGGCCCGCGAGCAGCAGCGCCGCGAAGGCGAGGTACGGGTTGGACGACGGGTCCGGCGCGCGGAACTCGACGCGCTTGGCCTTCGGGTTCGAGCCCGTGATCGGGATGCGCATGGCGGCGGAGCGGTTGCGCTGCGAGTACACCATGTTGACCGGGGCCTCGAAGCCCGGGACCAGGCGGTGGTACGAGTTCACCGTCGGGTTGGTGAAGGCGAGCAGCGACGGGGCGTGCTTGAGGATGCCGCCGATGTAGTAGCGCGCGGTGTCGGACAGGCCCGCGTAGCCGGCCTCGTCGTAGAACAGCGGCTCGCCGTTCGCCCACAGGGACTGGTGCACGTGCATGCCCGAGCCGTTGTCACCGAAGATCGGCTTCGGCATGAAGGTCGCGGTCTTGCCGTTGCGCCAGGCGACGTTCTTCACGATGTACTTGAAGAGCATCAGGTCGTCGGCCGCGGCGAGCAGCGTGTTGAACTTGTAGTTGATCTCGGCCTGGCCACCGGTGCCGACCTCGTGGTGCTGGCGCTCGACCTGGAGGCCCTGGGCGTCGAGCTCCAGGGAGATCTCGGCGCGCAGGTCGGCGAAGTGGTCGACCGGGGCGACGGGGAAGTAACCACCCTTGTAGCGGACCTTGTAACCACGGTTGTTCTCCTCGGAGCCCGTGTTCCAGGCGCCGGCCTCGGAGTCGATGTGGTAGAAGCCCTCGTTCGCGGAGGTCGCGAAGCGCACGCTGTCGAACACGTAGAACTCGGCCTCGGGGCCGAAGAACGCGGTGTCGGCGATGCCGGTGGAGGCGAGGTACGCCTCGGCCTTCTTCGCGATGTTGCGCGGGTCGCGGCTGTAGGCCTCACCCGTGATCGGGTCGTGGATGAAGAAGTTGATGTTGAGCGTCTTGTCCTTGCGGAACGGGTCGAGACGCGCGGTGGTGATGTCGGCACGCAGAGCCATGTCGGACTCGTGGATGGCCTGGAAGCCGCGGATCGACGAACCGTCGAAGGCGAGCTCCTCCGCCGGGTCGAATGCCCGAGCCGGGATCGTGAAGTGCTGCATCACACCGGGCAGGTCACAGAAGCGGACGTCGACGAACTTGACGTCGTTCTCCTCGATGTACTGCTTCACTTCGTCGGCGTTCTGGAACATCCAACTCCTCCTACTCCCACCCCGGGGCAGGGGCGGGTTTATAGCTCGTGGTGCGTCAGTGCGGTGCCGCACGCTGACCCGACCATAAGCAGACGGGATTTCTCAAGCATGACCCATTTGTTTCGCTCAAGTTAACCAGGGTCCGCTCGGAGTCCCGTGGAGCACCACCGGTACCGTGGTCGGGTGGACAACAGGCAAGCAATCGGATCCTGGCTCTCCGGCCCCCGCGCGGCCGCCGAGGAAATGGGCGTCGACTTCGGCTATCCGGGCCAGCGGCTCGGGCTGCCCCAGGAGGGCCCCGGCTCGGTGGCGCGGTTCGGGCGCAGGCTGGGCGCCGTGGCCCTGGACTGGGTCGGCTGCCAGCTCATCGCATACGGGCTGATCACCGGAGGCGACCTCGCGGCGGCGGGCAACTGGACCCTCGCGCTGTTCGTCTCCCTGAGCATCCTGACGGTCGGCACCGTGGGCTTCACCCCCGGCAAGCGGCTCCTGGGCCTGCGGGTCGTCTCGGAGAACGGCGGCCGCCTCGGCATCGGCCGGGTGGTCCTGCGCACGCTGCTGCTGGCCGTGGTCATCCCCGCGCTGATCTGGGACCGCGACGGCCGCGGCCTCCACGACCGCCTGTCCCGCGCCGTCCAGGTGCGGATCTAGGAACGGCGCACACACGCGACGACGGGGGCGGGGCCCCCCCCGGGGGGGGGCGGGGGGGGGGGGGGGGGGGGGCGGGGGGGTGGGGGGGGGGGGGGGGGGGGGAGGGCCGGGGACGGCATGAGAGCG
>NZ_JBIAUK010000024.1:30615-130705 GCF_042892775.1 Streptomyces sp. NPDC001717
CGGGCGCCGCCCCCGCCCCCCCCCCCCCCGCGCCCCGGGGCCTCCGGGGGGATCCGGGGCCCCGCCCCCCCCCCGCCGGGCGGGGCCCCCCCCCGCCCGGGGGGGGGGGGGGGGGCGCCCCCGTCTCGTATACGAAAATCAGGTCAACGGGTCAGCGCGGTCGCTGGCCCTTCATGCCGCGCCCGGGGATGGGCCCCTTCGGCAGGGGCATGTTCGACATCAGGTCGCCCATCGCGCGCAGCTTGTCGTTGACCTCGGTGATCTGGGGACCGGCCAGGACGCGCGGGAGCTTGAGCAGGGTGGTGCGGACCTTCTTCAGGGGCACCTCGCCCTCGCCGTTGCCCACGATGAAGTCGTGCACCGGCACGTCGGGCATGATGCGGGCCATCTTCTTCTTCTCGTTCGCGAGAAGGAGCTTCACCCGGTTCGGGTTGCCCTCGCCGATCAGCACGACGCCGGCCTTGCCGACGGCCCGGTGGACGATGTCCTGGCTCTTGTTCATCGCGATGGCGGGGGTGGTCGTCCAGCCCCGGCCCACGTTGTCCAGGACGGCCGCGGCCGCACCCGGCTGGCCTTCCATCTGCCCGAAGGCAGCCGCCTCGGCCCGCCGTCCGAAGACGATCGCCATCGCGAGGAACGCCACCAGGAAGCCCAGGATGCCCAGGTAGACCGGAGCGTCGATCAGGAAGCCGATCGCGAGGAAGACACCGAAGGTGACGATTCCCACGCCCGCGACAATGAGACCGACCTTCGGGTCGGCCTTGCGCGTCATCTTGTACGTCAGGGCGATCTGCTTCAGTCGCCCGGGGTTCGCAGCAGTCTCTGCGTTTGACTTCCTCGCCATACAGCGAGTTTACGTGGCCTGCGGGGTGCGGGTCGCCGCGGCCTCAAGTACGTGTTCGGTTTCGACGCGGTCCTTGGCCCGCCGCCGGTCCTCGAGGACCGCCGTCCAGGCGTTGCGACGGGCGCCGCTCATCAGCAGGGATTCGAGGCCCCGGAAGGCGTCGGACAGGGTCGGGATGGCGATGGCGCGTACGGGCGCGGCCTGCATGGTGTCGATCCCTTTCACGGTGCCGGTGTGTGCGTTCTGTGGATCCAGCGTCACTGACTGGTGTTACCAGCGCATGACCGGCGGGTCAATCGTGACGAAAGATTGACGCGGCCCGCCGGACTCTCCCTCGAAAAAGAGCCTAGGGGCCGCGTCGATGCGGTGTTACCCGTTAGTAGGTGTTTGTGCGCGAGTTCACACGCCCGCGGCGCGCTTCTCCATGCCCTCGGTCGAGCTCCGCCTCGCCACCGCTTCGGCCGCGTGCCCGCCCTCGTTCCTCGGACGGACCCGCAACCTACGCTCCGGCTCGGCTGCGCTTCTCCATCGCCTGGGTGTACAGGCGCCCGGCGCGGTACGAAGAACGGACCAGCGGGCCCGACATCACGCCGGAGAAGCCGATCTCCTCGGCCTCCTTCGCCAGCTCGACGAACTCGGCCGGCTTCACCCAGCGCTCGACGGGGTGGTGCCGCGGCGAGGGGCGCAGGTACTGGGTGATGGTGATGAGCTCGCAGCCGGCCTCGTGCAGCTCCTTCAGCGCCTCCGAGACCTCCTCGCGCTCCTCGCCCATGCCCAGGATCAGGTTGGACTTGGTGACGAGGCCGTAGGCGCGGGCCTGGCGGATCACGTCGAGCGAGCGCTCGTAGCGGAAGCCGGGACGGATCCGCTTGAAGATGCGCGGCACGGTCTCGACGTTGTGCGCGAAGACCTCGGGGCGGGAGGCGAAGACCTCCTCCAGCAGCTCCGGGACCGCGTTGAAGTCGGGGGCCAGCAGCTCGACCTTGGTGTGACCGGCCTCGCGGCCCGCCGTCTGCTGGTGGATCTGGCGCACGGTCTCCGCGTACAGCCAGGCACCGCCGTCGGCCAGGTCGTCGCGCGCGACGCCCGTGATGGTGGCGTAGTTCAGGTCCATCGTGACGACCGACTCGCCGACGCGGCGGGGCTCGTCACGGTCCAGGGCCTCGGGCTTGCCCGTGTCGATCTGGCAGAAGTCGCAGCGCCGGGTGCACTGGTCGCCGCCGATGAGGAAGGTGGCCTCGCGGTCCTCCCAGCATTCGTAGATGTTGGGACAGCCGGCTTCCTGGCACACCGTGTGCAGTCCTTCGCCCTTCACCAGGGCCTGCATCTTGGTGTACTCGGGACCCATCTTCGCCCGGGTCTTGATCCACTCGGGCTTGCGCTCGATGGGGGTCTGGCTGTTACGGACCTCCAGGCGCAGCATCTTGCGTCCGTCGGGTGCGACTGCGGACACGACCGGCTCCCTGTGACTTCGATTCTTCGGCGCCCACCAGGGTACGCCCGTAATTCGTACGCTCTTACGTCCGGCCAACCTGCGGGGGACCAGGCGCATTCCCCTCGGCTAGCCGCCGAGCGCGGGCTCTATGTCGCGGGGCTTCAGTTCCGCGTGCTCCAGTACGTCCTTCAGGTGACGTTCGACGACCGGGAGCACCTCGGCGATGGTGATCTCCCGGCCCAGTTCGTACGAGAGCGAGGTCACACCCGCGTCGCGGATCCCGCACGGGATGATCCGGTCGAACCAGGCGTTGTCGGGGTTCACGTTGAAGGAGAACCCGTGCATCGTGACGCCCTTGGCGACGCGGATGCCGATGGCGGCGAGCTTGCGGTCCTCGCGGCGCTGGCCGGCGTTGGACGGGGCGTACTCGGGGCCGTGCAGTCGGGCGTCGAACTCGTCGTCCCCGGTGCGCGGGTCGGCGGCGGGCGCGGCGAGGTCGAGCGTGAGGCCGCCGAGGCCGCCGAGCTTCGGGCGGTCCTCGATCGGGTCGCCCAGCACCCAGACCCCGGAGCGGCCCTCGATGCGGGTGGTCTCCAGGCCGAATGCGGCGGCGGTGCGGATCAGGGCCTCTTCGAGGCGGCGGACGTGTGCGACCACGTCCACCGGGCGGGGCAGCTTCATGATCGGGTAGCCGACGAGCTGGCCGGGGCCGTGCCAGGTGATCTTGCCACCGCGGTCCACGTCGATGACGGGGGTGCCGTCGAGCGGGCGCTCGCTGGGGTCGGTGCGCCGGCCGGCCGTGTAGACCGGATCGTGCTCCAGCAGCAGGCAGGTGTCGCCGATCTCGTCGGCGAAGCGCGCCGCGTGCACCCGGCGCTGTTCCTCCCAGGCCGCGGTGTACTCGACGGACTCCGGCCCGAAGCCCAGATGGACAAACCCAAGCTCAGCCACCGCAGCGCCTCCTCGTTGAACCTGCTGTGTGCACCTATCGCACTCAGCAAGGGTACGGCGGCCCCGCGGGCGTCTCGGCGGGGGTCGCCGACGGGCCCTGGGGCAGGGTCTGCGGCGGGGCTTCCAGCGGGGGCCAGGGCAGTTGTTTCGGCCTGCGACGACCCTTCTGCGGGCGGTCCGGGTCCTCGTCCGCGCGGGGCAGCCGCCGGTGGCCTTCGGAGTGGTCGTTGACCCAGCCGCAGACCCCGCACGCGTAACGCCCGTCGAGCCCCGCGATGTAGGTGCCGCAGCGCCTGCACTCGGCCTCCGTCAGCTCGGGCGGGGGCAGCGGAGCGGTGGATTCGGGTCGCTCCTCGGGGAGCTGAGCCCGGTGGGGCCGGCGGGTCATGGGCCGCAGCCTATGCGGAGGGAGGGGGTCAGTCCGTAAAGGGCCCTACCCATTCTGCACACGATCGGATGAATGTAGGGCAGAGAGGGCGGTGCGAGCGGAGTTCGCCGCTACATTCACGCCGTTCACAGGGCCGGGACACCGGTCCGTCACCCCAGGAGACCGTGGAGCCGATGACGGAACGACCTGCCCAGCGTGTCCCCAACCGGCAGCTCGCGGCGCTGATCGCGGAAGCCGGGTTCTCCAACGCCGGGCTAGCCCGCCGCGTCGACCAGCTCGGTCTGGAGCACGGTCTCGATCTGCGGTACGACAAGACGTCCGTGACCCGGTGGCTGCGCGGGCAGCAGCCCCGCGGGACCACCCCGGCACTGATCGCCGAGGTCTTCACCCGGCGGCTCGGGCGGCGGCTGTCCGCACAGGACCTGGGGCTGGACGCGTGCGCGCCCGTGTACGCGGGGCTGGAGTTCGCGGCCACCCCCGAGGAGGCGGTGGACATCGCGAGCGGGCTGTGGCGCAAGGACTCCGGCTCGCACGCCGAGCTGCGGAAGATCGCCTTCACCCCGGCCGGGCTGGTCGTGCCCAGCCGGGACTGGCTGATCGGGCGGGCCGACGAGCGGGTGGGCCGCGGAGCGGAGACGGCGGCCGCGGCGGCCGCCGCCGCGCCGGCCCGCGTGCCGGTGCAGGGCCGCACCTCGGTGCCCCGGCAGCGCCAGATCGACCGGGGACCCGGGCAGCGGGTCACGGGCGGGGACATCGCCGCGCTGCGATCGGTGGGCGAGCTGTTCCGCACCCTGGACCACGCCTACGGCGGCGGCCACGCCCGCCAGGCGCTGGTGCGCTACCTGGAGCACGAGGCGGAGCCGATGCTCCGCGGGACCTACGGCGAGACCACGGGGCGGCGGCTGTTCGCGGCCGCCGCCGATCTGACCCGGCTCGCTGGCTGGACCTCGTACGACATCGCCGCGCACGGCCTCGCCCAGCGCTACTTCGTGCAGGCGCTGCGGCTGGCGCAGGCCGCGGGCGACCGGCCGTACGGGTCGTACGTGCTGGTCACCATGAGCCGGCAGGCGGTCTACCTGGGCCACGGCCGGGAGGCGGTGCAGCTGGCCCGCGTCGCCCAGCAGGGCGTCGGCTCGGGCCCGCCGCCGGTGGTGCAGGCGCTGCTGCACTCGGCGGAGGCCCGGGGGCACGCGGTGCTCGGCGAGGTGCGGGCGGCGACGGCCTCGCTGGTGCGGGCGGAGCGGGCGCTGGGCGCGGCCCGGCCGGGGGACGACGTACCGCACTGGGCGCGGGACTACGACGAGGGGCAGCTCGCGGACGAGTTCGGGCACTGCCACCGGGACCTCCAGCAGTACCGGGCCTCGGCGCAGCACGCGGAGCGCTCGCTCCAGCTGCGGGCGGCGGGGTACGCGCGTTCGCGGCTGTTCTGTCGGGTGGTGCTCGCGACGGCCCGGCTGGGGCTGGGCGAGCTGGACCAGGCGTGCGCGCTGGGCGCGGAGGCCGCGCAGCAGGCGATGGAGATGCGGTCGGTGCGGGCGGTGGAGTACGTACGGGACTTCGAGCGGCGCCTGGAGCCGTACCGGGACGCGTCGGCCGTGCGGACCTATCGGGACCGGGTCGCCGCGTTGTCGTGAGCCTGCGGCGCCGGCGGGGCTGGAGTGGCCCCGCCGGCGGTGGTGGGTGGTTCTCAGGCCGCCACCGGTAGCGCGGGCCGGTCGGGTGCCGGGAGCGGGATGCCGAAGTCGCGCAGGACCGCGGCGCCGGCGCGGCGGGCCGAGCTCAGGGCGCCCTGGACGGTGTTGGTGTCCCGGTGGTCGCCGCACACGTAGAGCCCGGCCAGGACCCGGACCGGGCGCCGCGGGTCGCGCGGCGGCGGCATGGCGGGGACGGCCTCGGGGGTGTGGTGGACGGCCAGCAGCTCCCAGTCGCGGGTGGCGCAGTCGTAGAGCCGGGCGAGGCGCGAGGCGACCGTACGGGTGGGCGGCGGCGGGCCGAGCACGGTGGTGGTGACCAGGCTCCGGCCGGCCGGGGCCCGCGTCGGGTCGACCGCGCTCATCACGGCGGTGTGGGAGACGGGCCACTTGGGGTCGCCGTCCAGGAGGAGCGAGCCGTCCCAGGGCAGGGGTGCGGCGGTGGCGTGGTGCAGGACGGTGACCTCGTGGAACGCGGGCACGCGCAAGCCGGGCAGGAGCTCGGCGGCGGCGCGGGCGCCGGTGGCGAGGAGCACGGAGCGGCAGGTGAAGTCGCCGTGGTCGACGGTGGTGACCAGGTTCGTGGCGACCGAGCGGACCCGGACCCCGGTGCGCACGGTGCCGGGCGGCAGGGCGGCGGCGAGCAGGTCGGGCAGGGCGGCCGCGCCGCCTTCGGGTACGGCGAGGCGGCCGCGGGCGAAGGTGCGCAGGGCGAGGTCGGCGACCCGGCTGGAGGTGGTGAGTTCCGGGTCCCGGAGCAGGGTGGCGAGCAGGGGCCGGAGCACTCCGTTGACGGTGCGCGGCGGCAGGCCGCGGGAGCGCAGGGCGGCGAGGGCGGTGCGTTCGGGCCGGGCGAGGAGCTTCTCCTCGGGCAGGGCGGCGAGCCGGCCGAGGGCCGCGCTGAGCCGGGCCTGGTCGAGCGAGCCGCTGGCCAGGGCGCGGGCGGGGGTGAGGGCGCCTGCCCTCAGTTGCTTCCCGTCGGTGTGGACCAGTACCCCGGGCGCGAACGGGCGCAGGGTCAGCTCCTCCAGGCCGGGGGTGCGTTCGAGTTCCGTGTACGAGGTGTTGAGCAGCTGGCCGATCCGGTCCAGCCGGAAGCCGTCGGCCGACACGGTGGCCATCCGGCCGCCGGGATCGTCCGCGGACTCCAGGACGGTGACGGTGACCCCCGCCGCGATCAGGTGGTGCGCGGCCGCGAGTCCTGAGACCCCGGCTCCTACGATGACTACGTCTGCGTGGTTCGAGCTGCTGAGCACGTGCCCCTCCCCGAGGTCGGCGCGGCTGTGTGGGAATCCTCCTTCCCCCAACCGGCTCCGGGGGAACCCGAGTTCGGCGTGCTATTACGGTCGGTTCCGGTCGCACGACGGTCGCATCCGGGTCACAAACGGTCGCACACGGTCGCACGCGCCGCGGAACAGGGCGTTCAGAGGGCGGCGCGAAGGGCGTCCTCGATGCCCGGGTGCCGGAACTCGAAACCGGACTCCAACAGCCGCTTCGGGCGCGCCCGCTGACTGCCGAGCACGTCCGAGGAGAACTCCCCCAGCGCGACGCGCAGCGCGACCGCCGGCACCGGCAGCAGGGCGGGCCGGTGCAGCACCCGGCCCATGGCGGCGGTGACCTCGCGATTGGTCAGCGGCTCGGGGGCGGTGAGGTTGACGGGGCCTTCGAGGGAGGGCGTGTCGATGATGTGGCGCAGGGCCGCGACCTCGTCCCGGAGGGAGATGTACGACCAGTACTGGCGGCCGTCGCCGAGCCGGCCGCCGAGGCCCGCCTTGAAGAGGGGGAACATCCGCCCCCAGGCCCCGCCCTCGCCGGCCACGACCAGTCCGGTACGGGCGAACGCGGTCCGGATCCCGGCCTTCCGGGCGGGTGCGGCGGCGGCCTCCCACTCCACGCAGACCGAGGGCAGGAACCCCGTCCCGGCGGGCGAGCTCTCGTCCACGACCCGGTCGCCGGTGTCGCCGTAGTACCCGACGGCGGACCCCACGACGAACACCCGCGGCGGCTCGTCGAGGGCGGCCACCGCCCGTGCGAGGGCGGCCGTGCCGAGGACGCGGCTGTCGCGGATCTCCTTCTTGTACGCGGCCGTCCACCGGTGGTCGCCGATGCCGGCCCCGGCGAGACCCACGACGGCGTCGCAGCCGGCGAGCGCCTCGGGGTCCACGTGGCCGCGCGCCGGATCCCACCGTGCCTCGTCGCCCGCGGCGGGTTCGCGGCGTACGAAGCGGACCACCTCGTGCCCGTCCTCCCGGAGGGACCGCACGAGGGCGCTGCCGATGAGTCCGGTCGAACCGGTGACTGCGATGCGCATGGGGCCCATCCTGCCGGGTCGCTGAGCCCGCTGGGCACATCTCCGCACCCCGGCGCGGGCGGACCCCACGGACAGCCCGGCTACGCCGGGCCCCGGGGCTCCGCCCCGGACCCCGCTCCTCAAACGCCGGAGGGGCTGGATTCGGCTGATGCCGTCTGCCACCCGAGCCTCGCCGGGCGACATCCCCAGCCTCGCCGGCGTTTGAGGCGCGGGGTCCGGGGCAGAGCCCCGGGGCCGGGCGGCAGCCCGGTTCGGCCGGTCAGGTGGTGGTGCCCAGCCAGGTGCCCACCGCGTAGGTGACGGCCATCGCCAGCGCGCCCCCGCCGACGTTGCGGGCGACCGCACGCAGCAGCGGCGCCCCGCCCAGCCGTGCGCTCAGCACCCCGCACAGGGTGAGCGCGACCAGCACCGACACCACCGTCACCGGCACCCGCGCCGACGGCCCCGGCAGCAGGATCGCCGTCAGTGGCAGCAGCGCACCCACCGTGAAGGCGATGAGGCTGGCGAAGGCCGCGTGCCACGGGTTGGCCAGTTCGTCGGGGTTGATCCCGAGCTCCACCCGGGCGTGCGCCCGCAGCGCGTCCCGTTCCGTCAGCTGCTCGGCCGCCTCGCGCGCGACGTCCCGGCTGAGCCCCCTCGCGGCCAGCAGGTCCGCGAGCTCCTCCAGCTCCGCCTCCGGTTCCTCCGCGAGCTCCCGGCGTTCCATGTCGAGCGCGGCCCGTTCGGAGTCCCGCTGCGAGCTGACGGAGACGTACTCCCCCGCCGCCATCGACAGCGAGCCCGCCAGCAGTCCGGCGACCCCCGCCGCGAGGATCGCCGAGCGCGAGGTGGTGGCCCCGGCGACGCCGACCACCAGGCCCGCCGTGGAGATGATCCCGTCGTTGGCGCCGAGTACACCCGCGCGCAGCCAGTTCAGCCGGGTGCTCATCTCCCCGCTCGTCGAGCCGCCGCCCGTGCCGTGCGCCTCGATGTGCGCCTGCGTCGGGGTCTTCCGGGAGCCGCCGTCGTTTGCCGTCACGCCACCACTGTCGCGGCAGCCGCTCCGCCGGGCCACCCGGCGGACCGTCCGGGGTGCGCCGGCCCGGCGCCCGTACCAGGGTGGAGTAGTGAGACGCGGACGCGAGGATCCGGGTTGGCTGCGCGGCGAAGCGCCGCCGCGCTGGGCCAGGCTGGCGCCCGTGGTGGCCCTGATCGTGCTGGTGCTCGCCCAGCGGATCACCCCGGGCGACGTGGAGCTCGGGTTCTTCCTGGCCGGCCTGCCCCCGGTGGCCGCCTTCGCGTACGGCCCGGTCGGGACCGCCGTCTTCTCGAGCATCGTTCTCGTGCTGCTCGGGGCGCCCACCCTGGTCAAGGCGCATCCCCAGGGCACCGACCTGGCCACGGTGGCCGCCGTGGGGCTGCTCAGCGTGGTGATCTCCTGGGTGCGGCGGCGCCGGGACGCGCAGCTGGTCAGCGTCCGGACGGTCGCGGAGGCGGCGCAGCTGGCCGTCCTCCCGCCCGTCCCGGACCGGGTCGGCGGGGTGCGGTGCTCCGGCCTGTACCGGGCCGCGCAGCGCGGCACCCTGGTCGGTGGCGACCTGTACGACGTACGGGCCGGTCCGTACGGGGTACGGGCGCTGATCGGGGACGTGCAGGGCCACGGGCTGGCGGCGGTCGGCACGGTGGCGGCGCTGCTCGGGGCCTTCCGCGAGGCGGTGCTCGACGACAAGGAGCTGGCGGCCGTCGCGGCGCGGCTGGACCGGCGGCTGCTGGCGGACACGGAGGCGGACTCCTCCGCGCAGGCCCCGGAGCTGTTCGCGACGGCCGTGCTGTTGGAGTTCCCGCCGGGGCTGGACCTCGTACGGGTCGTGTCCTGCGGGCACCCGCCCGCGCTGCGCGTGCGCGGGGCGGAGGTGGCGGAGGTGGAGGTGGAGCCCGGCCCCCCGCTGGGCCTGGGGCTCGCGGGGCCGGCCCCGCCCACGGTGTCGGAGCTGCCGGTGCGGCCCGGTGACCGGCTGCTGCTGCACACCGACGGCGTGACGGAGGCCCGGGACCGGGCGGGGCGCTTCTACCCGCTGGCCGCGCGGGTCCCCGTACTCGCGCGGGACCCGGACGGCCTGGTCGAAGCCGTCTGGCGGGACCTGTCCGCCTTCACCGACGGCGGTCCCCCCGACGACGTGGCCCTGCTGCTCCTGTCGCTCGACGGCCCGCGTGACCGGGACGGCGTGACCGGGACGGCCTGACCGGCACACCCGTGACCGAGGCGGCACACCCGTGGCCGACGCCGGCCCGCCGGGTCTCCCTCCCGGCGGGCCGGCGCCCGCAAAGCCCGGCGAAGCCGGCTCACGCAGCCTGGATGAACGCCCGCACCATCCTGCAGGTGACGTTCGACGGGCGGTGGATCCCCGTCCGGACGGCCATCGTCCGGATCTTGCGGTTGGTGGCGCGACGGGCGTCATACGTCCCCGAGTCGAGCAGGGATATCGCCAACCGCATCGCCTTCAGACGGCGGTTGTGGCTCTCGTACCACTCGCGGGGCAGGCCCGCGGGAAGCGGCTTCTTCTTGATGTTCTGAATGGTCATGGCAGTGGCCATCTACAGCCTCCCAAACGGTAGTTGGCTTCCTGTCGTTCTCCCTGAATTTTACCGGGGACCACTGACAAAAGCCCTGGCCGGGCAGGCCCTGGATAGGCTGGGCGCCATGGAGATCTGGATCAATCCCGCCTGTTCCAAGTGCCGCAGCGCGCTGACCGTGCTGGACGCGGAGGGCGCCGACTACACCGTGCGCCGCTACCTGGAGGACGTGCCCTCCGAGGACGAGATCCGCGAGGTGCTCGGCCGCCTCGGGCTGGAGCCCTGGGAGATCACGCGCACCTCCGACCCCCTGGCCAAGGAGACCGGCGTACGGGAACTGCCGCGCGAGGAGACCGACGAGGCGCGGGACCGCTGGATCGCGCACCTGGCCGCGCACCCGAAGCTGATCCAGCGTCCGATCATCACCGCCGAGGACGGCACCGCCGTGGTGGCCCGCTCCGAGGAAGCGGTCCGCGACGCGCTCTCACGCAAGGGCTAGGGCGACTTCCCGGGGCGCCGTCAGCGGCAGCGCGTGGTGCGAGACCCCCGGCAGCACGTCGACCCGCGCGCCCGGCAGCGCCGCCCGTGCGGCCCGGGCCGCACGGGCGGCGTCATGACAACGGGCGCGCTCGGCGAACAGGACGCGGACCGGCAGCCCCCCGAAGCCGGCCGGGTCCGGGCGCGGCCCGGTGACGGGGCGGACGACGGGAAACCCGGCGACCTCGTCCTGGAGCCGCAGCCAGTCCTCGTCCAGCACGGCCCCGCCGGTCTCCCAGGCGAGGAAGGAACGGATCCGGCGCGGGGTGGGGCGCAGCAGCACGGGCAGCGCGCGCAGCACGTAGGCGGGACGCAGTCCGGTGAACACCTGGGTCGGGTCGACCAGTACGAGGCGGCCCAGCCGGTCGGGGCGGGCCGCCGCGTAGTGAGCGGCGATCCAGGCCCCGTACGAGTGCCCGACGAGAGTCACCGGACCGCCCGGACCGCCTCGACCGCCGGGACCGCCTCGACGGCCCGGACCGTCCGGAGCGAGCCCGTCGAGCACGGCGTCGAGCCAGCCGACCAGATCCCCGACGCCCCGGATCGACCGACCCGGCGCCGGAACGCTGAGTCCGGGCTCCCCCACCAGGTCCACGGCGTGCACCCGATGACCGTCGACGAGCCCGGCGGCGCAGGCGCCCCACACCGTGGACGTGGCCCCGCCGCCCGGGAGCAGCACCACCGGCGGGGCGTCGGCGGGGCCGCAGCTGTTGATGCGGGTGACCCCGTACGGAGTGGCCGACTCCACGCCCTCGACCGGCCCGGGCCACCGCCCGAGCACCTCTTCATAGGCAGCACGAAACGACATGAAGACCGCTCCAATACCTCACCGGGCGATAATCTCGCTCAACGAGACATCCTAGGAGGCGCCATGCCCGACGACAACCTGCACCCGGTCCACCTCCTGCGGGCCGTGTCCGTCGAATTCGGCCTGCGTCAGGCGGAGTTCGCCGCCCGCAACGGCATGCACCCCACCGACGTGCGGGCTCTGATCTGCCTGCTCGACGCGGCCCGCGCGGACGAACCGGCCACGGCCGGGCTGCTCGGCGCCCGCCTCGGCCTCAACTCGGCCGGGACCACCTCCCTGATCGACCGCCTGGAGCGACTCGGCCACGTCGCACGGATCCGCGACGACCGCGACCGGCGCCGGGTCCTGCTGCGCGTGGAGCCGCAGGCGATCCGCCTGGGCCAGGACTTCTTCGGCCCCCTCATCGACGGGCTCCTCGACGTCCTGGACTCCTTCGAGCCCGCCGAACGGGACACCGTGCGCCGCTTCCTGACGGCCGCCCACACCGTCTTCACCACCCGAGAGCCGGGCGCATGACCGGCAGCGACCTGCACCTGGAGCTCCCCGCCACGGGCGCCCGGCGCACCGCCTTGGCGCAGGCCCTGCGGGAAGCCGTGCGCACCGGCCGACTGGCCCCCGGAACACGACTGCCGCCGTACCGGACGCTCGCCGTCGACCTGGGGCTCGCCCGCAACGCCGTGGCCGACGCCTACGCCGAACTGGTCGCGGAGGGCTGGTTCACCGCCCGCCAGGGCTCCGGCACCCGCGTCGCCGAAACCACCGCGACGCCCACCACACCGACCGCCGCCGTCGGCCCCTCCCCCTCCGCCCCGCGCCACGACCTCCTCCAGGGCAAGCCCGACCCCGCCTCCTTCCCGCGCGGTGCCTGGGCCGCGAGCGCCCGGCGGGCCCTGGCCGGCGCGCCCACCGAGGCCTTCGGCCCCGGCGACCCCCGGGGCCGCCCCGAGCTGCGACGGGCCCTCGCGGCCTACCTGTCCCGGGCTCGCGGCGTCCGCACCACCCCCGCCAACATCGTCGTCTGCTCCGGCTTCGCGAACGGCCTGCGCCTCCTGGCGTCCGTCCGCCCCCGGGACTGGGCCGTGGAGGCGTACGGACTCCCCTTCCACCACGGCATCCTCGAAGCCGCCCGGGTCCGGGCCCACGCGCTCCCCCTCGACGAGGACGGCGCCCGCACCGACGCACTCCCCTCCCGGGCCCGCACGCTGCTGCTCACGCCGGCGCACCAGTTCCCCACGGGCGGCCGCCTGTTGCCCGCCCGCCGCGCCGCCGCCGTGGAGTGGGCCCGCGGCGCCGACGGCCTCATCGTCGAGGACGACTACGACGGCGAGTTCCGCTACGACCGCAAGCCGGTCGGCGCCGTCCAGGGCCTGGCCCCCGAGCACGTGGTGTACGCGGGCTCGGTCAGCAAGAGCCTCTCCCCCGCGATCCGCCTGGGCTGGTTGGCCCTCCCGGACCACCTGCTCGACGAGGTCCTGGCGGCGAAGGGGCAACGGGAGTCCTGGGCGAGCGCCCTGGACCAACTGACCCTGGCCGACTTCATCGAATGCGGCGCGTACGACCGCCACGTCCGCACCATGCGCAAGCGCTACCGGCGGCGCCGCGACCAACTGACCACCGCCCTGGCGGCCGACGCCCCGCACCTACGGGTGACGGGCATCGCGGCGGGCCTCCACGCCGTGGTGGAACTCCCCCCGGGCCGCGAGACCCCCACCCTGGCTGCGGCCCACGCGGCGGGCCTGGCCCTGGACGGCCTCTCCTCCTACCATCACCCGTCCGACCCGACCCCACCCCGCGAGGGCCTGGTCATCGGCTACGCGGCCCCACCGGACACCGCCTTCACCCGGGCCCTGGACACCCTGTCGCAGGTGCTGCGCGGTGTGCCGTAAGGCGCGGGGGCGTACGCGTGCCGCAAGCGTCCCCGCTACCTCGCCCGCCCGGGCGCCATGTCGTAGGTGACCCACATCGTCCGCGTGGCCACCTGGTCGTACTTGGCGCGCGCACGGTGGTTGTCGTCGGCGGTGATCCACCGCACCACGCTCCAGCCCCGCTCCCCGGCCAGCTCGCGCAGGGCCCCGAGCAGCAGGTCGGCGGCGCCCGAACCGCGGTGCTCCGGTGCCACGAACAGGTCGTCGAGGAAGCAGCCGACCGTCGCGGACAGCGGGCGGGCGAAGGGGCGGTAGTGGGCCAGGCCCAGGAGCCGGCCTTCGGCGTCCTCCGCGACCAGGGCCCCGACCTCGTGGCCGGGGTCGTTCACCCACGACCACACGGTCTCGGCGGCGGCCTCCGTCTGCTCCACCTCGTAGAAGTCGGCGTAGCCCCGGTAGAGGGCCCGCCACTGCGCGAAGTCCTCGACCCTGACGGCGCGGACGTGGATGTCGGACATGCGGGAACCCCCGTGATCGGCAACTCGGCAACTCGGCAACTCGGCCGAGACATCACCGATCATGCGCCGGCGGTGCGCGGCCCGGGACCTCCCGCATTGCGCCGCACCGTCGAATCCCCACGAGCCCGCACGCCACCACGGACCTTGCCGCCCGGGTCGCCCGGACCGCCCGTACCGCTCAGACGGCCAGGAACTCCGAGAGCAGCCCGCCCAGCACGTCGGGACGTTCCAGATGTACGTCGTGCCCCGCGCCCGGGACGCTCACGGCCAGGGTGTCCGGCCTCCGCCGCAGCATCTCCTCGGCTTCCCGCCCGTCGATGATGCCGTTCCGGCCGATGACGGCGAGGGTCGGGCAGGCGACCCGCTCCCACTCCTCCCACCAGGAACGCCGGGCGTTCTCCTCCAAGGAGCGGACCATCGTGCCGGGGTCGAAGCGCGGCCACCATCCGTCGTCCCGCCGCTCGAGTCCGGCCGCCCACCCCTCGCCGACCGGTCCCCCGCCGAGGAAGGCGACGGCGTCCTCCCGCGTGGGAAAGGGCCGGGGCCAGGAGTCGAACCATCCGCCGATCTCGGCGAGCGTCTCCGGCTTCCCTCCGCCCGGTCCGGCCTCGACGAGCGCGAGGGCGCGGACGCGCGCCGGGTGCGCGGCGGCGGCGAGCATGGCCGTATGACCGCCCAGCGATTGGCCGACCAGGGCGAACCGGCCCAGCTCCAGCCGGTCGGCGACGGCGAGGACGTCCGCCACGTACGCGGCGCGGGAGACGTCGGCCGGGTGGCGTTCGCTGCCCCCGTGGCCCCTCTGGTCGACGGCGACGACCCGGTGGCGGGAGCTCAGGTGTCGTGCCGCCGCGTCCCATTCACCGGCGTGGCCGGCCAGCCCGTGCAGCAGGACCACGGCCGGCCCGTCCCCGCCCCAGTCCCGGCAGGAGAGCCGCACGCCGTCCCGTACCACGGTCCGCTCGGTCCACTCGGCGAGGTGTCCGTTCGTCTCGGATTCCATGATCCCCCTTCCCCGTCCGAAGGGTACCGACCGGCCGCTTCGCGTTCGGGGCCCCGGGGGCTCGTAGGGTGGCGGGACAGCGAATACGGACGAACCGCACCAAAGGACACATCGTGACCGAGCCGACGCTCCCGACCCCACAGCCCGAGCCCGAGCGCCAGTCCGACTCCCAGGCCCAGACCCGCTCCCCCTTCCCCCCTCCCCGGCGGGGGGCCGACTGGATGTTCGGCGGGGTGTACGGGACCGTGTTGGCCAGTGCGCTGCTCGCCGCGCTCGACCAGCAGGGCGGCGAGTACACCCCCTTCTACGACGCCAGCTGGGTCCTCGTGACGGCGGCCGCCGCCGGACTCGCGCACGGCTACTCGCACCACATGACCACCCACCACCGCGGCTCCGCCGCCCACCGGTGGCACGTGCTCGTCCGGGCGCTGTGGAACGAGTGGCCGATGATCGTGGCCACCCTGCCCACCGTGCTGCTGCTGGTCGCGGCCGGGATCGCGGACTGGGACTCCTCGGGGGTGACCGCCGTCGGACTCGGCCTGAACACGGCGCTGCTCTTCGCCTGGGGCTCCTTCGTGGCGCTCCGGGTCGGCTACCGGCTCGCCTCGGCGCTCCTCATCGGCCTGGCCGACGCCACGATCGGCCTGGTCATCATCGTGGCCAACGCGGTCATCAAATAGGGGCGCCCCCACGCCCCCGACACGCCCCGACGCGTCTCCGCCCCCGCGGGCTCAGCCCGGAAGCTGCGTCTCGGCCTCCGCCAGGATCTCCGTCAGCCGCGCCCCGAACTCCGCGTCCCGCGGATCCGGCACGCCGGTGCGGCCCGCCGTGAGCAGCGCGTCCAGGGCCCGCCCGTACGCGCCCGGTACGTCGCTCCAGCCCGGCAATGCGTACACGCCCTCGGCGCCGCGCAGTTCGAGCCCCACCCCGGCGGCCTCGCGCGGGGCGCCCAGGCTCAGGACGGCCGTGCTGGCCGCCCCGGAGGCGTGCCGCAGGGCCAGTTGGACCACGTCGGAGGGGCCCGGGGTGGCGCTGACGGCGGTGACGTCGCCGAGGACCGGGATCAGCACGGACAGCGCGTGCGGGCCCACGTCCCAGAGCCCGCCCTTCTCCTTGCGCCACGGCGAGTCGGCGTACGCGCTGGGCGTGCCGTCGGGCGGGAAGACGGCACCGAGCCAGTGGGCGGCCGCGGTGAACCAGCCCTCCCGTCCGGCCTGCTCCTCGACCCATCCGGCGGTCGGCTCGGCGAAGCGCAGCGTGAGGAAGACGACGGAGGCGACCCGGTGTCGCGCCACCGCGTCGGCGACGGCCCGGGCGTCCGCGACGGTGGTCGCGACGGGCTTGTCGAGCAGCAGGTGGCAGCCGGCCGCGGCGGCGCGCACGGCGAGCGGGGCCTGGACGTCGGGCGGCAGGGCGAAGGCCACGGCGTCACAGTCGGCGAACAGCGCGTCGGGGTCTTCGTACACCTTCACGCCGTACTCGCCCGCCAACTCGGCGGCGGCTTCCGGCCTGCGGCCCCACACTCCGGCGAACTCGGACCCGGCGTGCGCGGCGAGGGCGGGGGCGTGCGTGCGGTGGGCCCAGGGACCGGTGCCCAGCAGCCCGACCCTGGGGCGGGGGCCCTGGACCGAGCTCACATCAGACGAAATGCTCACGGGCCCAGTCTGCCCCACGCGGCGCCGGACCCGTCGCCCACCGGCCCTCCACCCGGACGGACGCCCGGCCGCCGACCGGCTTCCGTCCCGCACAGCCCACCCCACCTGCGGCGCAAACCTCGGTAACACGGGGTTCACACACGGGCAACGGAAGGGAAATCGCGGGCGGGCACGCTGCGGTCATCACCGCAGCGCGGCAATGAAGCAGAGCGGCGGCCGGCACAGCACCCGCAGAGTCTGAGGATGGGGCCCGTGAGCTACAAGGCTGAGTACATCTGGATCGACGGCACCGAGCCGACGGCGAAGCTTCGCTCCAAGACGAAGATCCTGGCCGACGGCGACGCGCTGCCGATCTGGGGCTTCGACGGATCGAGCACGAACCAGGCCGAGGGCCACGCCTCCGACCGGGTGCTGAACCCGGTCTTCTCCTGCCCGGACCCGATCCGCGGCGGCGACAACATCCTCGTCCTGTGCGAGGTCCTGAACATCGACATGACCCCGCACGAGTCGAACACCCGCGCGCTGCTGCGTCCGATCGCCGAGAAGTTCGCCGGGCAGGAGCCGATCTTCGGCATCGAGCAGGAGTACACCTTCTTCGACGGCATCCGGCCGCTCGGCTTCCCGGTGGGCGGCTTCCCGGCCGCGCAGGGCGGCTACTACTGCGGTGTCGGCTCGGACGAGATCTTCGGCCGCGAGATCGTCGAGAAGCACCTGGACCACTGCCTCGCGGCGGGCCTGAGCATCTCCGGCATCAACGCCGAGGTCATGCCCGGCCAGTGGGAGTTCCAGGTCGGCCCGGTCGGCCCGCTGGAGGTCTCGGACCAGCTGTGGATCGCCCGCTGGCTGCTGTACCGCACCGCCGAGGACTTCAACGTCTCCGCGACGCTGAACCCGAAGCCGGTGAAGGGCGACTGGAACGGCGCGGGCGCGCACACCAACTTCTCCACGAAGGCGATGCGCGAGGACTACCGCGCGATCATCTCCGCGTGCGAGGCGCTGGGCGAGGGCAGCAAGCCGCTCGACCACGTGAAGAACTACGGCGCGGGCATCGACGAGCGCCTGACGGGTCTGCACGAGACCGCCCCGTGGAACGAGTTCAGCTACGGCGTCTCGGACCGCGGCGCCTCGGTCCGCATCCCGTGGCAGGTGGAGAAGGACGGCAAGGGCTACATCGAGGACCGCCGCCCGAACGCGAACGTGGACCCGTACGTGGTGACCCGCCTGATCGTGGACACCTGCTGCACGGGCCTGGAGAAGGACGGCCTGGTCTGACCCCTCCGGGTCCCGCCCTCCTGGCACCACCACCTGACGACGCCCGCCGAGCCCTCGTGGCCCGGCGGGCGTCGTCGTCCCCGGGAGCGGCCGGAGTCGGGCACGGGAGGGGAGGAGGGTCGGGGAGAGTCGAGGAGGGTCGAGAGCGAGTCGAGAGGGAGACGAGGGCCGGCCAGGGCGGGCGAGGGGCATTTACCCGGAATTCATGGGATGTTGGCAGTCGAATTTGAGATTCCGATCCATTAGGTGAGACGGGGCCTGCCCTCGGGGGCGGGGTTCTGCTTGAATGGGGCCATGGCCAGCCATTCGTACACCTCGTACACCTCGTCGGGTCGCAGCGACCTCGAGCCGTTCTGGCCGTCCCGTCAGGATCACGATTTCGACCGGGTGTGTTGCCGCGCGAAGAACGCGCCGGCCCTCTAAAGCCTCCGGGATCTCCCACCTGAGCCGTCCCAGGCCTTCGGTCTGCGCGGAACGACACCGATGACGTACGCCACTACGCACGTCTCCTGCCGATTCCTCCGCGTGAAAGAGCTGACCACTCATGGCTAACACCCGTTCCCTCGTCTCCGCCTCGGCCTCCGCCTCCGCTGCGACCCCCCTGTCCTATCCCCCCAGTCCGCGCCACCGGCTGCGCGCCGTGGACCGGAACGAGGTGGCCCGCGTGGCGGATCTGCTGCCGCCCGGCGCCACCTGGCTCCCCGCGCCCCAGCACACCCTGCCGACCCTGCCCGGGCAGCCGCCGATGATCGGCTACCTGGTGCTCGTGCCGGCGGACCAGCAGCCGCCGATCGCCTTCGCCCCGCACGCCGTGGCGGGACCGGCGCCCTCCGTCGCCCCCGACTCGGACGGCGACCGCGGCGCCGACGACGCCCTGGTCCGCATCGACTCGGCGCAGCGCACGGCCGCCGTCGACGGGCAGGTGCTCGACCTGACGTACCTGGAGTTCGAGCTGCTGGCGCACCTGGTGAAGCACCCGCACCGGGTGCACAGCCGCGACCAGCTGGTGACCACGGTCTGGGGCTACGGACACGTCGGCGACGGCCGCACCGTGGACGTCCACATCGCCCGCCTGCGCCGCAAGCTGGGCTCCGCCCACCGCAACGCGATCCAGACGGTCCGCCGGGTGGGGTACAAGTACGCCCCCTGACCTGCCCGTTGGAACAGGGCGACCCTGCGCGCGCGGGCCCGTACCCCCTCCGAAGCGGAAGGGGTACGGGCCCGCGGCGCGTCGGCTCACTCCGCGGCGGCCACCGCCGCCCGGCCGCGCCGCGCCGCGACGAAGCCCAGGGCCACGTCGATCACCAGGAACGCCACCAGGCTGATCCCGAGCAGCGGGACGAACCAGCCGACCACCGCGGTCACCGCGACCAGCGGCAGCAGCACGGTGACCGGCAGCTTCCGCCAGGCTCCGCGCGGCTGGGCGCGGCCGACGGACAGCCCGCGGTCCTTCGTCGGGCGGCGCAGCCACCACATCCGGTAGCCCCAGAAGACCAGGAACATCACGGCGACGGCGAGCGCGGCCAGTGCGATCTGGTTGACGAGCCCGAAGGTCTTGCCCATGTGCAGGTCGATGCCGAAGCGGGTCATCTTCGCGAGCAGCGGGTAGTCGGCGAAGCGGAGTTCGTCGATGACCTTGCCGTCGGCGGGGTCGATGGCGACCGCGTCCAGGTGCACCGGCACCTGCTTGTCCTGCTCCTTGACGACGTACCCCTTGCCCTTGGCGGGCAGGGTGATCCGGAGCTCCTCGGTGACCCCCGCGGCGCGTGCGGCGGCCACGGCCTTGTCGAGGCCGATGTCCGCGGTGGGCGGCATCGGCATGTCCATCTGCGTGCCGTCGGGCATGACGTGGCCGGCGTGCTCGTCGCCCCCGTCGGCCGCGCCGGCGCCCGGCTTGAGCTTGGCGGAGACGCTGGGGGTGGCGCCGCCGAGGCGGTCCTGGAGCTGCCCGATGTTCTCACCGGCGTACTTCGACCAGGTCAGACCGGTGGCGGACAGGACGACGAGCCCGGCGACGGACCAGAGTCCGACGGCCCCGTGCCAGGACAGGGTGCGGCGGCGGCCGGTGGCCGTCCGGTCCGGGAGGACGAGCTCGGCCCGGCGCTTTCGGCGGCGGCCGATCCACAGGGCGAGCCCGCCGAGGGCGACGATCCACATCCAGCTGGCGGCCATCTCGCTGTAGTTCCGGCCGAACTCGCCGAGCTGGAGGTTCGCGTGGAACTCGCTCAGCCAGGCCCGCAGCGGCAGCGCGTCACCGGAGGTGGCGAGCTGTCCGCGCACCTCGGCCGTATACGGGTCGACGAAGACGGTGAGGGTCTCGCCCTCGGGGAGACCGGGCTTCTCCATGATCACCCGGGTGGTGGCCTCCGCGTCGGGCCCGGGCCACACGGAGACGACCTCGCCCTCCGGCGCGGCGCCCTTGGCCGCCTCGACCTGGGCGCTGAGCGGCAGCGCGCCGTCGCCGACCCGGGAGACGGTCAGCTCGTCGGAGTAGAGGATCTTCTCGGCCTGCCAGGAACCGGCGTACAGCAGCCCGGTGGCGGCGGCGAGGAACAGCAGCGGGGCGATCAGCAGCCCCGCGTAGAAGTGCATGCGCAGGAGCAGCGGCCGCAGGGCGGCCCAGCCGCCGGGGCGCCTCTTGGGTATGGCGGTGGTGTCGGGGTCGGCGTCCGAGGTGCGGACGTCCTGGGCCTCGTCGAGGGACATGTGGGTCCTAGGGGTTGGCGAAGACATGGGGAAGTCGGCCCCGGGTCTCGCCTCCTCCTCGCCGAGGAGTGCGCCGGTCAGGCGCGGGCAGGGTGGCCGGGGGCCGTGGTGCTGAACGCTCGGTACGCGGGCGGGCCTCGGCGCACCACGGCGTGGGCGTGCAGGGCGCCCCGCAGCCGGCGCGGCCGCTCGGACCGGGGCCGGAGGACGGGTGGCGCCGGCGGGGCGGCCACCCGGGCCGCCGCGAGGGCGAACGCGCGGGCGAGCGGCCGGGCCGCGTGCAGCGCGGCGGCGCCGAGGGCGCGGGCCAGCCGGAAGACCGCGGCCTCGCCCCGGGCCAGCCAGGCGGCGCAGAGCAGCCCGGCGAGCACGTGCGCGGCGATCATCCCGACGCCCCCGTGCCCGGCCATGTCGGCCATCCCGGCCATGGCGCTCGTGTCGGCGGCGGCGTGGGCCGCGGAGCCCATCGCCCCCATGTCCGTCCCGGACATGTTCATCCCGGACATGTCCATGCCCGCGCCCAGGTCCGGCATGTGGTGGTGCGGGGGCGCGGGTGCCGGCATCGCCGCCTGGCTCCCGGAGAAGACGAGGTGCAGCACCCCCTGCACGGCGAGCACCGCCGCGCCGATCCCGACGGGGCCCCGGCGCCGTCCGGTGGCCGTCCAGGCGAACCCTCCGGTCACCGCGAAAGCACACAGAAGCCCTGCGAGGGGGATGTCCGTACCGGACATGTACGAATGCCCCGCAGCACCCAAAGCGACACACATCGCCGCGAAGGTCGCGGCTCGCGTGGCGCGCATCGGCGCGGGGTTCAGGGACATGGCCGGGACATGTTCCCACGGGGCCCGGTGCCGGCCGACAGAGGGCCGTGTCCGATCATGGAGCGGTGAATCCGATTCCACTGGGAGTGGTGTACTCCGGCGGTGTCCAGCTCGGGGCGCACGCCCTGGACCGACTGGAGCGGGCCGAACGGGAGCGGCTGCTCCGGGACTGTTCGACGAACGTCGACAATCTCGCGGCCGGGCGCTGGGAAACGCTGCTGACCAGCGCGCTCGTGGTCGAGGAGCCCATGCCCCTGCCGTACGCGCTGCTGCTCGTCGCGGTGCTCGGATACGCCGAGTACGCGTACGGCGCCTGGTGGACGGCGGCCGTGTTCCTGTTCGGGCACGCCGCGGCGACCCTCCTCGTGTACGGCGCCCTGCGCAGGACGACCGATCCGCAGACCCGGGGCGCACTGGACGTCGGTACGAGCTACGGGTTCAACGCCGTACTCGGCGCGCTGAGCTCGGCACTACCGCGCGGAGCGGTGCGCACCACCGCCCGGATCGGGCTGCTCGCGCTCGCCGCGGCGCCCGTGGTCAAACGCGGCCGGACGTTCACGGACGCCGGGCACCTGGCGGCACTCGGGATCGGCGTCGGGATCTCACTGGTCCTCGATTGTCTTTCCGACGCGAAACATCGGAAAATTACACGAATCGCTCCATCTGTCATATGACCCGCTCGCAGACCGTCTCGAACACCGCCGGAGCCGCCACGATGACCGCCATCACCTCCACCACCGTCGCCAACCTCCGCGACCTCGGAGGCACCCTGCTGACCGGCGGCCGCACCGTACGCTCCGGCCTGGTCCTGCGTTCCGGCCAGCTCGACCGGCTCGACGTCGACGCCGACCCGGCCGTGGCCGCGCTGGGCCTGGCCACCGTCATCGACTTCCGCACCGGCCCCGAGCGCGCCGACCACCCCGACCGGCTCCCGGCCGGGGTGCGCGCCCTGATCGGTGACGTCCTGGCGGACAAGATGAACTCCGGCCGGAGCTCCGGCAAGGCGCCCGCGGCCGCGCAGCTCAAGGACCTGCTGTCGGACCCGGTGGTCGCGGAGGAGCGCCTCGGCGGCGGCAAGGCTCAGGCCCTGTTCGCCGACGTGTACCGGTCCTTCGTCGGCACCGCCTCCGCCCAGGCCTCGTACCGGATGCTGCTGGAGGAGCTCGCCGACCCGCAGGCGGGCCCGCTGCTCTTCCACTGCACGGCCGGCAAGGACCGTACGGGCTGGGGCGCCACGATCATCCTGTCGCTGCTCGGCGCGGACGACGAGACCCTGATGGCCGAGTACCTGTCCGTCAATTCGGCGGTCAAGCAGGCCTTCGCCCCGTTGATCGAGGGCTTCACCGCGGCCGGCGGCGACCCTGACATAGCGCTCGCCCTGATAGGCGTGTTCCCCTCCTACCTGGAGGCCGCGCTGGACGAGGTCGAGACGCGCTACGGCTCCATGGAGAAGTACGTGCGCGAGGGGCTCGGCGTCTCCGACGAGAAGGTCGAGGCCCTGCGGGCCCGGCTGATCGCCTGACGGCGGTGCTCCACCCCGCCGGCACCGGCCGCGGGTGACCATCCGACCATTCGCTCGTTCTGCTGAACGTGACTGCGCCGGATACCGCCACCCGCCCCCCGTCTCCCGTGACGCCCGACGTCGAGCAGGCCGAGGCCGCCATCGTCGAGCACTACCCGCGGCTGGTGCGGCTCGCCTACCTGGTGCTGCCTCCCGCCCTCGGCCGCAACCGCCGGGTGCTCACCGCCCACTCGCTGGCCCAGCGGGCGCTGCCGCGCGGCCGGCGGGACGCGGTGGCGGCCGCCGCGGCCGTGCAGGGCGGGGTCCCCGGCGGGGTCCCCGGACAGCGCGGCGGCGGGTCCGGCGACCCGGGATACGCGTACGTGCGGCTGCGCGTGCTGCGCGCCGCGCTGGAGGCCGGGATCCCGCTGACGTTCCGCGCGCTGCCGCGCCGCGCGCAGCTCCCGCCGCTGCTCCCCCAGGTGTGGGGGATGCGGTTGTTCCCCCGCTCGGGCGGGGCCGAGGAGCTCGCCCTCGACCAGTGGCTGGCCACGCTGAACGGGCCCGGCCGGGCCGCGTGCGCGCTGCGGGCGCTGGAGCGGCTGCCGGAGCCCGAGGTGGTGCGGGTGCTCGCCGAGGCCGGGGTCGCGGATCCGGCCGCCGCGGTCGCCGAGTCGGGGGATCCGGCGAACGACGCCCTCTTCGCCTCCCCCGAGTTCGACCCGTGCGTGCTCCAGGCCCGGCCCACCGACCTGCTGCGCCGCCGTCGGCTCGTGCGGGCCGGCCTCGCCGCCGGGGCCGCGCTCGCGGTGTGCGGGGCGCTGCTCGCGCTGCCCGGCGGGGGCTGGGGCGCGGACGGCGCGGCCGCCCCGGCGTACTCCCGCAACGCCGCGGCCGAGCAGGCCCTGGACCCGGCGAAGCTGGTCCGCGCCGAGGCCGCGCTCTGGCGGTCGTCGTCCCGTACGGACTTCTCCACCTGGCCCGCCCGCGGTGACCGCGCCTCCGACTCCGCGCTGCTGCGGCGGGCGCTGGCCGTCTGGGCCCGGCCGGGCACCTCCGTCGTCGTCTCGGGGACCCCGGGCACGCCCTCCGGGCCGCCGATGGGTCCGGCGCAGCTGCTGTTCGCGGGCGCCGTCGACCAGGCCGTGGTGGTCCTGCTGTACGACGGCCTGCGCGTGGTCCGTTACGCCGAACCGCGTACGGGCTCCGCGGGCGCCGCCCTCGACTTCGCCCGGACCGACGGCGCTTCGGCGGACAGCGCCACCGCGCTGGTGCTCAGTCGGGTCGACGGCAACGTCCGCTACCTGACGGCGCCCTGGGTCACCGGTGCGGCCCTGCGGGACCTGCTCAAGCCGGGCGAGGCCCCGGTGACGCTGAAGCCGACCGCGGACGGGGTGACCCCGCCGGTGCCGGGCCCCGCCCCCGCGGGCAACTGCACGAGCTGGAACGCGCTGGCGCTGACCGGCGACGGCGCCACCCGGCTGATCACCGACCTCGGCGAACTGACGCCGGCCCGGCTGACGTCCGGGGCGCCGGGTGCGGAGCGGGACGTGACGGAGGGCGCGGAACTCGCGGACTGGTCGCGGATCGCCTGCCTGCTGCCCTCGGTCCGCTCGCACGGGGTCCGTACGGTCAACGCCTGGACGTACGCGAAGCAGCCGCTGCCCGAGGGGGACGGGACGGCGACCTGGCTGTGCACGCGGGCCGAGACCTGGCAGGGCGCGGCGGACCGGGTGCAGGCGCAGTTCCTGACCCCGGGAGCGACGCTCGCCGCGCAGGCGGCGAAGGCGGAGGGGTCGCCGGCCTGCGGAGCGCGGGAGCCGCGGGTGCTGGCGGGCGTGCTGTGGAAGTCCCGTGCGGGGCAGTGGTACGTACTGGCCGCGGGCAGCGCGCAGTTCGCGTCGCTGTCGGTGTCGGGTGGCGGGATCAACGGGTCCGCGAACGGCAACCGGCTGGCGGTGAAGGCCAAGGAGGGTGCGCAGGTGGACCTGTCGGGCAAGCTGACGGACGGGTCGAAGGCGGGGGTGCTCCGCTAGGGGGTGGTGTCCGGTGGGGAGCGCGGCTGGGCGGCCGGGGCCGGGTCATGGTCCGCCGGACACCACCTGGCCCTGTCGGGGGCGGCTCGCGGAGAACGGTCCCTCCCGCGGCTGCCGCCGGGAGGGACCGGTGACACCGGCGGTCAGGAACCGGTGGGCAGGACCAGTTCCCCGGTCCCGCTCAGACCGTCCACCGGGCCCGCGAGGGCGGACACGGTCTCGGGGGACTCCTCGATGCCGTCGGCGACCCCGACGGTGAGCGGGGAGGCCTTCAGGGTTTCGACGTTCCCGTGGTCCCCGATGTGGTCGAGGCCGAGCTCGTGGTGGGCCTGTCCGAAGAGGTCGGCCGTGGCGGTCGCCGTGCCGGCCTTCTGGGTGGCCGGGCCCGTGCCCGTGTCGGCGGAGGCAACGGGGGCCACGGCGGCGAGGGCGGCGGCGGTCGCGAAGCCGGTCAGCAGCATGTTCTTGATCTTCATGCCGGGACCAACGAAGGGTCCCGGCTTACGTCACGCCCTCGTCAACTCCCCGGCCACGCGGGCCGCCCCGGCCGTGCGCGCAGGAAGTGGGTGCAGAGGGCTTTTCCTCTCCACTACCCATCAGTACATTGACGCCATGTCTAATACGCCGCTCGCGCCCGCCCCCGTGGCGTCGGAACACATGGACCTGAACCCCCGGAACGTGGCCTTCCGATGGGAGGACACCCCGCTCCACTGGCTGCCGAACGACCCGTTCGCCGGGCACATGATCAACGTGCTGCACCTGCTCCTGCCGGCCGGCGAGCGGTGGTTCGTCCACGTCTACAAGCAAGTGCTCCCGCACATCACGGACGAGCGGCTGCGCGCGGACGTCATCGGCTTCATCGGCCAGGAGGCCATGCACGCCGCCGCGCACGACGACGTGCTCCCCCACCTGAAGCGACTGGACCTGGACCCGACCCCGTACACGGCGCAGGTGGACTGGCTGTTCGAGAAGCTGCTGGGCGACCGGACCCTGCCCCCGGGCAAGGCCCGCCACTGGTGGCTGATGGAGCGGGTCGCGATGATCGCGGCGATCGAGCACTACACGGCGTTCCTCGGCGACTGGGTGCTGAACGCGGACGAGCTGGACCGGCGGGGCGCCGACCCGATGATGCTCGACCTGCTGCGCTGGCACGGGGCGGAGGAGGTCGAGCACCGCTCGGTGGCCTTCGACCTCTTCATGCACGTCGACGGCAACTACCGCCGCCGGGCCAGGACCTGGGCGACCGCCTTCTCGGCGCTGGTCTTCCTCTGGCAGCGCGGGGTGCGCTTCTTCATGGAGAACGACCCCCACCTCGTCGACGGCAAGGCCTCCTTCGGCCAGTTCTTCCGGGCCGGACAGCAGGGTGTGCTGCCCTCCACGGGCGCCATGCTGAAGTCCATCCCGAAGTACCTCTCCCGTACGTACCACCCCTCGCAGGAGGGCTCGACGGCGCAGGCGGTGGCCTACCTCGCCTCCTCCCCCGGGGCCAACGGCGGCCTCGTCCCGCACGCCGCGCCCGCCGGGGCGAAGGCATGAGGCGCGCCCTCGCCCTCACCGCCGTCGCCGGCGCCGCCTGGGTCGCCAGGCGCGCGCTGAGCCGCCGGATCGGGAAGTCCCCGCTCTGGCCGCTGCCCGCCCTGGAGACCCCGGTGTCCGGCTACTCCCCGCGCCGGACGCTGCGCGCGCCGATCGTCTCGCGCGGCGAGGCCGCACAAGGGGTGCTCCGGCTCACCGTTCAGTCGCCCGAACTGCCGGCCTGGACCCCGGGCGCGCACGTGGACATCACCCTGCCCTCGGGGCTGGTCCGCCAGTACTCGCTGTGCGGGGACCCGGCGGACTCCGGCCGGTACACGATCGCCATCCGGCTGATCGAGGACGGCCGGGGCGGCTCCCGCGAGGCGCACGGCCGGCTGGTGGAGGGCGCCGAGCTGGAACTGCGCCCGCCGCGCAACCGGTTCGAGCTGGTCCCGGCGGCCTCGTACGCGTTCGTCGCGGGCGGCATCGGGATCACCCCGATCCTCCCGATGCTCCGGGCCGCCACCGAGGCGGGAGCCGACTGGACCCTGCTCTACGGGGGCCGTTCGCGCGCCTCGATGCCGTTCCTGGCCGAACTGGCGGCGTACGGGGACCGGGTCACGCTCGCCCCGGAGGACGAGGCGGGCCTGCCCGACCTGTCGGTGCTCGCCTCCCTCCGGCCCGGCACCCTGGTCTACTGCTGCGGCCCCGAACCCCTGATGGCGGCCGTCACGGCGGCCGCCCCGGATCCGGCGGCGGTGCACCTGGAGCGCTTCGCCCCGGCGGCGGCGCCCGGTCCCGCGCGGCCGTTCACGATCGAACTGCACCGTTCGGGGCGCGCGATCGAGGTCGGTGCGGACGAGTCGGCCCTGGCCGCGGTCCGCCGGGAGCTGCCCGCCACCCCCTACTCCTGCGAGCAGGGGTTCTGCGGGACCTGCCAACACCGGGTGCTGGCGGGCGAGGTGGACCACCGCGACGAGCTGCTCACCGACGGCGAACGCGAGGACTCGATGCTGCTCTGCGTCTCGCGCGCGAAGGGGGACCGCCTCGTCCTGGACCTCTGACCGGTCCGAAGTAGGGTGTCCCGCATGACAACCGGCGTGCGGCGCAGGATGGGTGTCGAGGAGCGGCGGCAGCAGCTGATCGGGGTTGCCCTGGAGCTGTTCAGCAACCGCTCGCCCGACGACGTGTCCATAGACGAGATCGCGGCGGCCGCGGGGATATCCCGGCCGCTCGTCTACCACTATTTCCCCGGCAAGCTCAGCCTGTACGAGGCCGCGCTGCGCCGGGCCGCCGACGACCTGGCGGCGCGTTTCGACGAGCCCCGTCAGGGGCCGCTCGGGGCACGGCTGCTGCGGGTGATGGGGCGCTTCTTCGCCTTCGTCGACGAGCACGGGCCGGGCTTCTCGGCGCTGATGCGGGGCGGTCCGGCGGCCGGCAGCAGCCGCACCAACGCCATGATCGACGAGGTCCGGCAGGCCGCGTACGAGCAGATCCTGACCCATCTGGGCATCGGGGTCGAGGATCCGCCGGCCCGCCTCGAACTCGTGGTGCGGTCCTGGGTGTCGCTCGCCGAGTCCACCGCGCTGATCTGGCTGGACGGGCGTCGGATCCCGCGCGCCGAGCTGGAGTTGCAGCTGGTGCACGACTTCGCGGCGCTGGCCGCGGTGAGCGCCGCGTACGACGCGGAGATGGCGGGCATCCTCGTACGGATCCTGGCGGACGAGCCGGCCGACGGGCCCTTCGGGGAGCTGGTCGGGCGCCTCGCGCTGCTGGTTCCGGGTACACCCACCCCGTGATGATCTTGTGGAGTGCCCTCCCCTTCCACCGATAATGCCCGCGTGATCATTGACGACGGGATCTTGTTCCGGCAGGCCGTGGAGAAGGACGCCGACACCCTGGTGGCGCTGTACGACCGGGCGGCCCGGTGGATGCGCGACAACGGGATCGACCAGTGGAAGCCCGGTGACAAGGACGCCGACCACTTCCGCGCGCGGATGCGCGACGGGGAGGTGTGGCTCGCCGGGGACCCGGACGGGCGGGTGATCGGCGCCTACGAGCTTTGGTGGTCCGACGAGGAGGCCTGGGGCGTGCAGCCGCCCGTGGCGGGCTACGTGCACCGGCTGATGGTGGAACGCGAGGCCGCGCCCGCCGGTTCCGGGCGCCGCATGCTCGAACACGCCGAGCGGCGGATCGCGGGGACCGGACGGGAGCGGGCGCGGCTGGACTGCGTCTCCACCAACCCCCGGCTGCTCGCGTACTACCAGGGCGCGGGCTACCGGGTGGTCGGGGAGTTGCCCAACAAGGAGGGGAAGGACGGCAGGGTCTACGGGGTGATCCTGCTGGAGAAGCGGATGGACCGGCTCACCGCCGTGTGAAGACCGAGACGGTGCGGGCCGGGACGGTGAACTCTCCTGTCCTCGTGTCGTAGGCGGACCGCTTGACCGTGGCGTCCGAGCCGGCCGCCTGGACGGGGTGCAGGGCGTAGGCGGTGCCCGCGAGGGCGGGGACGCGCTGGGGCTGCTCGGTGGTGGTGGCGTTGAACACCACCACCAGGTCGCCGAGGGTCATGGTGATCACGCCCGGGGTCTCGTCCTTGCCGGAGAGCGGGAAGGCGAGCCGGTCCTGGACGGCTTCGGCCGTGGTGAGGGCGAAGTCGGGTTCCGTCGTACGGATCCTCAGCAGGTCCCGGTAGGCGGCCGAGGCGGCGGTGATGTCCGGGCAGCCCGGGACCGGCTCCGTGAGGAGGGGTTTGGCGTAGAGCCACTTGGAGCCGTTGTCGGCGGCCGGGGGAAGGCCTCGGCCGAAGCCGTTGCCGTCCCGGCAGTCCCAGTGGACGGCGTTGAACCAGTCGCCGCTGTCGTAGGAGTTGCGGTCGAGGGACTTGGAGCGGAGCAGGTCCGTGCCGGCCTGGGAGAGGGCCGGGCCCTGGGAGAGAGTGGCCGTCGCCAGGGCGAGGACCTGCATGCGGGCCCGGTCGGCCGTGCTCGTGCCGGTGGGCAGCTTGTAGGCGAGGGCGTCGTACAGGGATTCGTTGTCGTGGGCGTCCGCGTAGGCGAGGGCGTCGCCGGGGGCGGCCGCGTAGCCGGCCGGGGCCCCGTTGTAGTCCAGTTCGGAGCCCTTGATGCGGCGGCCGGTGCTGTCGGTGAAGGCGTACGGGGCGAGGTTGCCGGACAGACCGACCTTGATCAGGTCCTGGTCGTGCAGGAGGCGGGCCTTCTGCTCGGCCGGGGTGCCGCCCGCGGGTGACGCGTTCGGGGCCGTGAACAGGCCGGAGGCGAAGCCCTGGACGCGCGGGTCCTCGTCGAAGGGGCCGCCGCCGCGGACGGCGTCGCGCGCCCGGTCGGAGAAGGTGGCGATGCCCGTGCCGGCCATGTTCTTCTGCGTGGCCTGCACGAAGCGGGCGTCGTCGGCGACCTCGCCGAAGTTCCAGCCCTCCCCGTAGAGGACGATCCTCTTGCCGTCGACCCCGTCCTTGGCGGGGGTGAGCTCGTCGAGCGCCTTGCGCACGGCGAGGATGTTGGCCTTCGGGTGGTGGCCCATCAGGTCGAAGCGGAAGCCGTCGACCTTGTACTGCTTCGCCCAGGTGACGACGGAGTCGACGACGAGGCGGCCCATCATGGCGTTCTCGGGGGCGGTGTTGGCGCAGCAGGTGGAGGTGGCGACGCTGCCGTCGGCCAGCAGGCGCTGGTAGTAGCCGGGGACGATCCGGTCGAGGACGGACTTGTCGCTCTGACCTGCGGCGACGGTGTGGTTGTAGACCACGTCCATGACGGTGCGCAGTCCGGCCCCGTTCAGCGACTGGACCATGCGGCGGAACTCGACCGTGCGGGCCGTGCCGTTGGGGTCGCTCGCGTAGCTGCCCTCGGGGACGGTGTAGTGCAGCGGGTCGTAGCCCCAGTTGTAGGCGTCCTTGGCGGCCGCCGCGGCGACGCAGGCCTGCTGCCGGTCGGAGTCGGGCGCGTACACCTTGAGGTCGCAGGCCGGTTCGGTGCGGTCGGCGGCCTTCTCGGGGATGGTGCCGATGTCGAAGGCCGGGAGGAGGTGGACGTACGAGGTCCCGGCGGCGGCCAGGTCGCGCAGGTGCCGCATGCCGGCCGAGCCGGTGTCGGTGAAGGCCAGGTACTGGCCGGGGTGGCCGCTGGTGGGGTCCGCGACGGAGAAGTCGCGGATGTGGAGCTCCTGGATCTGCGCGGAGGCGAAGGGGACGGGTGCGGGCTTGCGCAGGTCCTTCCAGCCGGGCGGGGCGAGCTTCGGGTCGGCGAGGTCGACGACGAGGCTGTGGGTGGAGTCCGCGGTGAGGGCGGTGGAGTAGGGGTCGGTGACCAGGTTGCGGACCACCTGCCCGGTACTGGGGGCCCATACGGTGACGGCGTAGCGGTAGCGCTTGCCGGTCCAGTCGCGGTCGCCGCGCACGGACCAGACGCCGGTGGAGTCGTCGCGGCGCATCGCCACGGTGCGGCCGTCGAGTTCGAGGGAGACCTGTCGGGCGGTGGGGGCCCACACGGAGAGGGTGGGCCGCCCGTCCTTGAAGACCGGGCCGAGGGCGGCCGTGTTCGCGTACAGGTCGTCGAGCACCCCGGCGAGCTGCACGCCGGTCGCGGCCAGGACGGCCCCGTTCGCGGCACGGGCGCTCGCGACGAGCTGCCCGCGCAGGGCGTCGCGTACGCGGCCCCGGTCGCGGGGGTCGACGGTGAAGGCGGCGTACGAGGCCAGGTGCGGGAACTTCTGCTTCTGCGCGGCGGTGAGCTCGGCCTTCGTGAGCCGCAGCCACTGGGCGCCGCCCTCGTCGAGGGTGCCGCCCGCGGCCTTGATCGCGCCGTCACGGGAGGCGAGGAGCTGCACGGAGGCGGCGGAGGCGGGGGCGTTCCAGGCGAGGGTGTCTCGGTCGATCCACACGGCCTGGGCCTTGGTGAGGTCGAGGGCGGCGGAGGAGCCGGCCGGCTGCGGGAGGAGGTACTTCTCCTTGCCGGCGAGCATCCAGACCTCGTGTCCGGTGGCCTTCAGGTCGAGGGACCGGTCGGAGGGGAGGTCCTTCTCGTCGCCCTTGTGGAGGATGTAGCTCAGGGAGGTCGCACCGGCCCCGAGCGGGACCTCGTACACCGCGCCGTAGGAGTCGGTGCGGACGGGCATCAGCGGCTTGGACCAGTCGGTGGGGTTCGCGGCGCCCGTCCAGACGTGCAGGCCCCAGCCGTCGTAGGCGCCGTCGGGGCGCTGGTAGTGCAGGACGGCCTTGGCGGTGTCCTGCGGCGGGAGGGCGGGCGGGTCGGTGCGGGCTGCTTCCTTGCCCTGCTCCAGCCAGACCTCACCGGTCTTCGTGAGGTCGACGGTGCGGTCGGCGGAGACGTCCTTGTTGCCGTCCTTGTCGATGACGAGGTAGCCGACGGAGGAGGCGCCGGGCTTCAGGCGTACGTAGGCGAAGGCGCCGTAGGCGTCGCGGCCGGTGAAATCGTGGCCGGCGGGCCAGGGCGTCTGCTCGCCGTCGGCGATGTCGCCCCAGGCGTAGAGCCGCCAGTTCGTGTAGTCGCCGTCGGGCCGGTTGTAGTGGACGACGGCGTAGTCGCGTTGGGTGGCGGTGGGGACCGGGGTGGGCGGGGCCTGGCCGGTGACGGATTCGGCGAGGGCGCTCGCGGTGCGGCCGGCTGAGTCGACGACGACGGCCTTGTAGCGCAGGGCGGTACCGGCGGGGGTGGTGGCGTCGATGTGCTGGGTGACCTTGTAGGGGGCGTGGTCGGCGGAGCCGAGGACCTGCCAGGGGCCGTTGCCGGTCTGGGCGGCGAAGACGACCCGGTCGAGGGCGCCGGGGCCGCCGGCGGCGGTCACGTCGGCGGAGAGCTCGACGGTTCCGGTGGCGCCGGGGGCCGGGGCCTTCAGGGTGAGGGCGGGCTTGGCGGTGGGGGCGGGGAGGGGGGCCGCGCCCTGGAGCACCACCGAGCCGAGGGCGGGGACGGAGACGGTGAGCTTTCCGGCGGAGGAGGACCAGGTGAGGGAGGTGCCGCCGGCCCCGTAGAGGGTGCGGTAGAGGGCGCCGGCCGGGGCGTCGAGCTCCACGGTCCTCGCCTCGGGGCCGTTGTTGGCGGCGACGAGGTACTCGGTGCGGCTGCGCGCGTCGGTCCGGGCGAAGGCGTAGACCGACCCGTCGACGAGGCGTTCGCTCTGGATGCCGTCGCGCAGGGCGGGGTGGTCCTTCACCAGCTTCGAGAGAGCACTGATCTGCTGGTAGAGCGGGTGGCCCTGGTCGTAGGCGTCGCTCGCGTGCGTGCGCGCCGTTCCGAGCTGGTCGTCGTCGAGGTAGTCGGCGACCTTCGACGCGAACAGCGGCTGGCGGGCGTCCTTGTCGCCTCCGGCGCCCGTGAAGCCCTGCTCGTCACCGGAATAGATCACCGGGTTGCCCCGGGAGAAGAACATCAGCTCGTTGGCGAGCCGGTACCGGTCGAGCAGCTCCTGCTCCGTCGCCCCCGGCCGGTCCTGCTTCAGGAAGGTCCCGAAGCGGCCCATGTCGTGGTTGCCGAGGAAGGTCACCTGCTCGTACGCGTTGGCCCGGTCAGAGGTGTACTTGTAGTCGTCGGCCAGTACCGAGGCCGGCCGCGAGGCCGCCGCGCCCTGGGAGGCGTACGCGCGGATCGCGTCCTGGAGCGGGAAGTCGAGGGTGGCGTCGAGCCGCCCGCGCGTCACGTACGGGGAGGTGACGGCCGTGTCGGCGGAGTAGACCTCGCCGAACATGAAGAAGTTCTTGCGCCCGCGCTGCGCGGCGTACTTGTCGAGGGCGGTCGCCCACTGCGTCCAGAACGCGGTGTCGACGTGCTTGACCGTGTCGATGCGGAAGCCGTCGATCGCGAAGTCCTCGACCCACTTCTCGTAGATCTTCTCCATCCCGCCGACGACCTCGGGACGCTCGGTCCACAGGTCGTCGAGGCCGAAGAAGTCGCCCTGGTCGGAGGATTCGCCGGCGAAGGTGGAATCGCCCCGGTTGTGGTACATCGTCGGATCGTTGAGCCAGGCCGGGGCCTTCAGGTTCTTCTTCGCGTCGGGCACGAAGGGGGTCCGCGGGAAGGAGCCCGCGTCGACCGCGGGGAACTTCCTCTTCCCGTCGGCGTAGTCGGAATCGTCGAACGGCACCCCGTCCTTCGTCAGGTACGGGAAGGCCCCCTTCGACAGGTAGGAGTACGACTGCTCCCGGTAGTCGACGACGTCGGCCGTGTGGTTGGTGATGACGTCGAAGAAGACCTTCATCCCCTTCCGGTGGGCCTTGTCGATCAGTCGCTCCAGGTCGGCGTTGGTCCCGAAGTGCGGGTCGACCTGGGTGAAGTCGGTGATCCAGTAACCGTGGTAGCCGGCCGAGACGTCGTTCCCCTTGCCCTGCACCGGCTGGTTCTTGAAGATCGGCGCCATCCAGATGGCGGTGGTGCCGAGTCCCTTGATGTAGTCGAGCCTGTCGGTCAGGCCCTTGAGGTCGCCGCCCTGGTAGAAGCCCTTGTCCGTCGGGTCCAGCCCGGTCTCCAGGCGGCTTCCGGTCAGCCCGCCGCGGTCGTTGCGCGGGTCGCCGTTCGCGAACCGGTCCGGGAGGACGAAGTAGAACTGCTCCCGGGTCAGGTCGTGGCGGGCCGGCTCGGCGGCGAGCTTCGCGTCCGAGGGCGGGGCGGGCGGCCGTACGGCGGCGGCCGCGGCCGGGAGCGCGGGCAGGAGGGTCACGGCCAGGGCGGCGGCGAGTGCTCCTGCGGCTGGGCGTATCAAGGCGGATCTCCTTGTGTACGGATCGGTGGACAGCGCATGCACGAGGGCCGCCCGGCGGTGGCGGGGAGGATGGTGCCGGGCGGCCCTGGTCGGTGGGGCGGGCGGTTCAGCTGCGCCAGGTGTCGTTCAGCGTGACCTTGCCGCTCGCGGGGACGGTGGCCGTGCGGTTCGCGCCGCTCTCCCAGGTGACGTTGCCGGCGGCGTCCTTGCGGACGTACTTGTACGCGAAGGACGTGCCGGGCGGGAGCGTGACGTCGAGCTTCCAGACGGGGTAGGCGGCCGGGTCGAGCTTGAGGGCGGCGCCGGTGTTCCAGGCACCGAGCTCGGCGCGGTCGCCGACGACGTGGATGTTCTGGCCGGGGACGGTGGTGGCGTTGACGGCGAAGGCGGCGCCGGCCTGGGCCTGGGCCGGGGCGCCGGCACAGCTGCGCGCGCCCACGTGCAGCGCGACGGCGGTGCCCGCCCCGAGCGTGGCGGTGAACCGGCCGCCGGAGTCCACGGTCACCGCGCGCCCGCTCTGCACGTCGCAGTAGTCGCCGGCCGGGAGGGAGGTCTGGAAGGTCCGGGTCAGGGCGGCCGCCTCGTGGTTGATCGCCACGTACGCCTTGGAGCCGCGCCCGAAGGCGATCTGGTCGCCGCCGTTGTCCCACCAGTCGGTGACGGCCTGCCCGCGGGCCGTGTTGCGGAAGGCGACCATGGAGGAGATCTCCCGCCAGGCGTGCTGGCACTTCCACCCGTCGGAGTAACAGGCCTTCACCGTGCCGCTGTTGGGCGGGCCCGCGTCCTTGTCGGTCCACTCGTAGCCGGAGTGCACGTCGGGGGATCCGTAGGGCCAGGCCAGCATGAACACGCCGGCGAGCGTGTAGGCGGAGCCGTCCTTGTAGGTGAGGGTGTCACCGCCGCGCTCGGTGTCGTGGTTGTCGACGAAGACGCCGGACTGCCCGCTCGGCATGTACCCCCAGGCCTCGCCGAAGTTCTTCAGGTAGGCGAGGTTCTCGTTCTGGAAGACGCGCTTGAGGTCGCGGGCGTAGCGGAACTCCTGCACGTCGCCGTTGCCGAGGTACTCACTGGGCGACACGGCCTCGCCGGCCCCGTATATCGCCTCCTGCTTCCAGTACACCGACGGGTTCGTCAGCCGGGACTTGATGTTCGCGAGGTCGGCGGCGGGCATGTGCTTGGCGGCGTCGATCCGGAAGCCGTCCACCCCGAGGGACAGCAGGTCGTTGAGATACCCGGCGATCCGGCCCCGGACGTACTCCTCGCCCGTGTCGAGGTCGGCGAGCTGCACGAGCTCGCAGTTCTGGACGTTCGCCTTGTCCTGGTAGTTGGAGATCGTCGCCCGGCAGTCGTCCATGTCGGAGCCGGAGTAGGTGCCCGGATAGTTGTACTTCGTATACGTGGAGCCGCCGGTCCCGGTGTGGGTGGCGCCCGCGTCCGCCGGGCCGGCCATGTGGTTGATCACCGAGTCGGCGACGACCTTCACGCCTGCGGCGTGGCAGGTGTCGACCATGCTCTTGAAGGCCGTCCGGTCGCCGAGCCGCCCGGCGATCTTGTAGCTGACGGGCTGGTACGAGGTCCACCACTGGCCGCCCTGGACGTGCTCCTGGGGCGGCGACACCTGCACGTAGCCGTATCCGGCGGGGCCGAGGCTGTCGGTGCAGGCCTTGGCGACGGAGGCGAAGCTCCACTCGAAGAGGACGGCGGTGACGTCCTTCTGGCCGGGAGGCGCGGCCTGCACCGGGGGCGCGACGGCGGTGAGGGTGCCTGCCGCGAGCGCGGCGGCGGCCAACAGGGTGCTGCCGTTCCTTCCGTTTCTGCCGTTTCTGCAGGTTCTTGCGGTGGGGGGCATGTGGGGCCTCCTGGCGGAGAGGGGGGATTGCTGGCGACCGTAGGGCCCCGCCAACCGGCCTGCAATACCTTGCGCAAGAAATTGCAGAATTGTTTCCGCCATGTGTCCCGCCGTGCCGGCGTCCGCCCCGACCGATGCTTGACTGATCATCAAAGTACGCAGAAAAGGGTGGAGTTCGGAGTGAAGGCCGCAATACGGGGGACGATGTGCGCGATCGCTTTGGCGGCGGGGCGGGCGGCGGCCACCGGCGCGACGTTGCGAGGGACTGGTCGCCGCGGGTGCCGCGGAGATCAACCACGCGAGGAGGCGCGAGGGCAAGGCCGAGTTCAGCCTCTTCTCCTTCGACTCTCCGAAGGCCGCGAGCGGGCCTCAGCGGCGGCGCGTACGCGGCGGCGATGATCGTGCTGGGCGTGCTCGGCGTGGGCGGCCTGGTGGCGGCGAGACTGCCTCGGGGGGCGGGCCTTAGCGGCGGCGCCATAGCAGCGGCGCCTGGGCAGCGGGTTCACCCGAGCCTTGGCGGATGGTGGTCGGGGGTGGGGCGGGGGTGGGGCGGGGGTGGGGCGGGGGTGGGGCGGGGGTGGGGCGGGGGTGGGGGCTTTCGGGGCCCCGGTCGGTCGGGGCCGGGAAGGGTTGGGGCTTTCCCGTCGGTCCCACTGTCCTTCCGCGTCGGGCCGCCCTGTCAAGGGCGCTCCTTCGTCGCGTCGCTGCGCGATGTCGCTGCGCTCCACCCTTGACAGACCGACCCGCCACGGAAAGACAAGGACCAACGGGAAACCCCCAAAAGAACGGGCCGGGAGGAACAGCAACAACCAGCCGGGACAGGAATGTCCGACCCGACTCCGGCCCAGCAGGCCCACTGCCCATCAGCCCCTCCAGATCACCGGCCGAGCCGGGCAGGCGGCCACCCTGCGCCACATGTCGACCACAAGAGCCCCAGCGGCAGGAAGGGCGCGTCAGATCGCTACGCGCTCCTCACGGCTCAGCGTCTGCGGTCCGTCTGGGGCTGGTCACGCGTCAGATCGCTCCGTGCTTCTCCCCGACGGCGTCGACGGTCCATGGAGGCTGGTCACAAGCCGCCGACGATCGCTACGCGCTTCTCTTTCCTCGGCGTCTGCCGGCCGTCTGGGGTGACTCAGACGCCTCGACGACGTGGAGAGCAGGCTGGACAGCTTGGAGGTCCACCCGACCGGAGCGGGCACAGGATGTCGGGTGCGGCAGGCTGGGTGCTTCCTAACGTGGTGATCGAAAGGGAAGGAGACCGGGGTTGCTGGATCGGCTGAACCAGGCCATGGAACACATCGAGGGTCACCTCGACCGGGACATCGACGTGGCCGTGCTGGCCCGGATCACCGTCACGTCGGAGTACCACTTCCGGCGACTGTTCTCGTCGCTGGCGGGGATGCCGCTGTCGGAGTACGTCCGACGCCGTCGACTCACCGTCGCGGGGGCCGAAGTCCTGGCCGGCCGGCCGACCTTGCTGGAGATCGCGATCCGCTACGGCTACACCTCGGGGGAGGCCTTCGCCCGGGCGTTCCGCGCCGTGCACGGCATCGGCCCCGGCGAGGCCAGGCGTACCGGCGCGACTCTGACCTCGCAACCCCGGTTGTCCTTCCGCCTCACCGTCGAAGGGAACAGCACCATGCGCTACCGCATCGTGGAGAAGGAAGCATTCCGGGTCGTGGGCAAGAAGGCCCGCGTCCCGCTGATCTACCAGGGCGTCAACCCCCACATCGCCGAGCACATCCGGAGCATCTCGCCGGAGAAGATGCTGGAGATCGCCAACCTCTCGGACCAGGACCCGGAGGGCGTGGTGTCGGCGACCGTACGCCTGTCGGACGGCTTCGAGGAGGGCAGCGAACTCGACTACTACCACGCCGTGGTCACCACCGCCCCCGAACTGCCGGAGGACCTCGACGTACTGGACTGCCCGGCGGGCACCTGGGCCGTGTTCGAGAACACCGGCCCGTTCCCACAGGCCCTGCAGCAGATGTGGGGCGACGTGGCCGCCCAGTGGATCCCTTCCAATCCCTACGAGTACCGTCCGGGACCGGAGATCCTGCGTACCCGCCCGTCGCAGGACGACCCGGCGCAGTCCAACGCACAGCTGTGGATCCCGGTGACCCGTACCACCCTCTGAGCGCACATCCGCCCCAGACGGCCGGCAGACGCCGAGGAAAGAGAAGCGCGTAGCGATCGTCGGCGGCTTGTGACCAGCCCCAATCGACCGTCGACGCCGGCGGGGAGAAGCGCGTAGCGATCATGGGCGAGATCAGCCCCAGACGGACCGCAGACGCTGAGACGCGAGGAGCGCGTAGCGATTTGATGCGCCCTTCCTGCGGCTGGGGCTCTTGTGGTCGACATTTGGGGGGCCTGCCGGCGCGGAGCCGGGTCGGACATGCCTGTCCCGGCTGGTTGTCCCTGTTCCTCCCGGCCCGTTCCTTTGGGGGTTTCCCGTTGGTCCTTGTCTTTCCGTGGCGGGTCGGTCTGTCAAGGGTCGCCGCAGGCGATCGCGCAGCGACGCGACGACGAAGGAGGAGCGCCCTTGACAGGCCGGCCCGACGCGGAAGGACAGTGGGACCGACGGGAAAGCCCCAACCCTTCCCGGCCCCGACCGACCGGGGCACCGAAAGCCCCCACCCCCGCCTCGCCCCCGCCCCACCCCCGACCCCGACCCGCACGCCCCTACGGCACCGGCACCTGCCCCGTGGACCCCCGCACCACCAGCTCCGGCTGGAAGACGTACTCGGTCCTCTGGACCGGGTTGCCCGAGACCGCCTCCAAGAGGGCGCCCACCGCGGCCGTGGCCATCGCGCGGACCGGCTGGCGGACCGTGGTCAGTGGGGGGTCCGTGAAGGCGATCAGCGGGGAGTCGTCGAAGCCGACCACCGAGACGTCCTCCGGGACCCGCAGGCCGCGTTCCCTCGCCGCCCTGATCACGCCGAGGGCCATGGGGTCGCTGCCGCAGACGATGCCCGTGCAGCCGCGTTCCAGCAGGGCCATGCCCGCGGCGTGGCCGCCCTCGACCGTGAACAGGGTGCGCTGGATCAGGCCTTCGGCGGCGGCCGACGGAACGGCGGACAGGAAGCCCTGTTCCTTGCGTGCCGACGGGACGTAGCGGGTCGGCCCTATCGCGAGGCCGATCCGCCGGTGACCCAGGTCCTCCAGATGTCGTACGGCCATCTCGGCCGCCGCCCGGTCGTCCGGGGAGATGAAGGGGGCGTTGACGGCTTCGTTGAAGCCGTTGATCAGGACGAAGGGGACCCCGCGCGCCGCCAGTCGCTGGTAGCGGGAGGGGTCGGCGGACGCGTCGGCGTGGAGGCCCGACAGGAACACGATGCCCGTGACCCCGCGCTCCTCCAGCTGCTCGACCAGCTCGTCCTCCGTCGCCCCGCCCGGGGTCTGCGTGCACAGCACCGGCGTGTACCCGTGCCCGGCCAGCGCCTGCTCGATGACCTGCGCGAACGCCGGGAAGATCGGGTTGGTGAGCTCCGGGATCAGCAGCCCGACCAGGCCGTTGCTGCGCCGCTTGAGCCGTACGGGCCGCTCGTAGCCCAGCAGGTCGAGCGCGGCCAGCACCTTGTGGCGGGTGCCGGCCGCGACGCCCGCCTTGCCGTTGAGCACGCGGCTGACGGTCGCCTCGCTGACCTGGGCCTGCGAGGCGATGTCTGTCAGCCGCAGCGGGGAGCCCGACGGGGAGGTCACACCTGCCACCACACCGTGCTGTCGGCGGGGAGGACGTAGGTCACGTCGGTGACGCTGGTGACGCCGGAGACATCGGTGACATCGGAGACGTCGGAGACGCCCGCGTCGGCGACCCCGGTGCTGGACAGCAGGATCCGGGCGCCCGGCCGCGCCGGCATGCGGACGTCCTCGGCCGTCGTGTTGGCCGTGCACACGAAGTCCCCGCGGCGGAAGGCCAGTACGCCCTGCGGCGCCTCCAGCCACTCCACGCCCTCGCCCGCGCCCAGTTCCGGCCGCTCGCGCCGCAGTCGCAGGGCGGTGCGGTACAGCTCCAGGGTGGAGTTCGGGTCGCCGGTCTGGGCGGCCACGCTGAGACCGGCCCATTCGGCCGGCTGGGGCAGCCAGCTGCCGCCGGTGCCGAAGCCGTACGGGGCCTGGTCGCCCGACCACGGGATCGGCACGCGGCAACCGTCGCGGAGCCCGTCCTGGCCGTTGGCCTTGAAGAAGGAGGGGTCCTGGCGCACCTCGTCCGGGAGGTCGGTGACCTCGGGCAGGCCGAGTTCCTCGCCCTGGTAGACGTACGCGGATCCCGGCAGGGCCAGCATCAGCAGCGCGGCGGCGCGGGCGCGGTCCAGGCTGCCGAAGCGGGTGCGGTGGCGTACGACGTCGTGGTTGGACAGCACCCAGGTGGTGGGGGCGCCGACCGGGCGCATCGCGTCAAGGGACTCGTCGATGGTGGCGCGCAGCGCGTCCGCGTCCCAGCCGGTGTTCAGGTAGTGGAAGTTGAAGGCCTGGTGGAGCTCGTCGGGGCGCAGGTACATGGCGGTGCGGTCGGCGCTGGGGGTCCAGGCCTCGGCGACGCCGATGCGGTCGCCCGCGTACTCGTCCAGCACCTTGCGCCACGACCGGTAGATCTCGTGGACGCCGTCCTGGTCGAAGAAGGGCAGCACCTGGTTGCCGAGGAGCTTGAGCTGCTCGCCGCGGCCGAGGTCGGGCAGGCCGGGGGCCTTGACGAGGCCGTGGGCGACGTCGATGCGGAAACCGTCGGCGCCGAGGTCGAGCCAGAAGCGCAGGATGGAGCGGAACTCATCCTGGACGGCGGGGTGTTCCCAGTTGAAGTCGGGCTGTTCGGGGGCGAAGAGGTGCAGGTACCACTCTCCGTCCGCGACGCGGGTCCACGCCGGACCGCCGAAGATCGATTCCCAGTCGTTCGGCGGCTCCGCGCCGTCCGCCCCCCGGCCCGGACGGAAGTGGAAGCGCTCGCGCAGCGGCGTGCCGGGCCCTTCGCGCAGGGCCTGCTTGAACCATTCGTGCTGGTCGGAGCAGTGGTTGGGGACGAGGTCGACGATGATCCGCAGGCCCAGTGCGTGGGCTTCGCGGATCACGGCGTCGGCGTCGTGCAGGGTGCCGAACATGGGGTCGATGGCCCGGTAGTCGGCGACGTCGTAGCCGGCGTCGGCCTGCGGGGAGGCGTAGAAGGGGCTGAGCCAGACGGCGTCGACGCCCAGTTCCTTGAGGTAGGGCAGTCGGCTGCGGATGCCTTCGAGGTCCCCCATGCCGTCCCCGTTGGAGTCGGCGAAGCTGCGCGGATAGACCTGGTAGATCACCGCTTCTCTCCACCAGCCGGGCAGGGTGCCGGTGGAGGTGGGAAGTGCGTCGGCGAGGTGCTGGGTCATGGTGTCCTTGAAGAGATCGGGCCGGAACGACGGGCGGGCAGGGTGGTCAGCCCTTGGTGGCGCCCGCCGTCATCCCGGCGACGAGGTGACGCTGGGCGAAGACGAAGAAGATCGCTGCGGGGATGGCGATGAGCACGGAAGCCGCGCTCATGGCGCCCCAGTTGGAGGTGTACTGCGTGACGAAGGTCTGCAGTCCGCCGGCCAGGGTGAGGTTCTCGTCGCCGACCATGAAGGCGGAGGCGTACGCGACTTCGCCCCAGGCGGTGATGAAGGCGTAGAAGCCGGTGACGGCGAGGCCGGGCTTGGCGAGCGGCAGGACGAGGCGCCAGAAGGTGCCGAAGGGGTTGAGTCCGTCGACCCGGCCGGATTCGTCGATCTCGATCGGGATGGCGTCGAAGAAGCCCTTCATCATCCAGGCGCAGAACGGCACGGCGATGGTGAGGTACGTGATGATCAGCCCGAGGGGCTGGTTGAGCAGCCCGAGGTCGCCCATCAGGTTGTAGAGCGGGACGATGAGGATCGCCATCGGGAACATCTGCGTGATGAGCAGGGTCCACATCAGGGGCCTCATGCCGGGGAACTTGAACCGGCTGACCGCGTATCCGGTGGTGGCGGCGATGAACACGCCGAGGACGGTGGTGACGCCGGCGACCAGCACGGAGTTCCCGAACCAGCTCAGGAAGTGGCTCGACTCCAGCAGGTACCGGTAGTTGGCGAGCGTGGGTTCCTTGACGAACTCGGTGGTGACCGCGTACTTGGCCGGCTTGAACGAGGTCAGCAGGATCCAGAGCACGGGGAAGACGGCGATGACGGACGCGACGACGAGGGTCGCGTGCAGTCCGACGGAGGCCAGCGGGGAACGGTGGCCTCGGCCCCGGGCGGTCTCGGGGTTCGCCGATGCGCGCTTCCCCGGTGCGCGCTTCGCGGCCGGGGGTGTTTCGGCGGCCGGGGCCGCGGCGGCGGCGGTGGACTTCGTGGTCACGGTCACCACACCTCTCCCTGCTTGCGCAGCGAGCGCCGGTAGACCAGCGCGAAGATCATGAGCAGCAGGAGGATCAGCACGCCCCAGGTCGCGGAGACGGCGAAGTCGCGCGGGCTCGAGATGAAGGCCTCGCGGAAGGCCTGGGTCACCAGGATCTCGGTGGAGTCGCCCGGTCCGCCGCGCGTGAGCAGGAAGATCACCGGGAACATGTTGAAGGTCCAGATGGTGGAGAGCAGGATCACCGTCATGCTCACGGCACGCAGCCCGGGCAGGGTGATGTGCCGGAACCGCTGCCACGCGGAGGCCCCGTCCATCTCGGCGGCCTCGTACAGCTCGCCGGGGATGGACTGCATTCCGCCGAGCAGGGCGACCATCATGAAGGGGACGCCGAGCCAGACGTTGACGGCGATGACGGAGAACTTGGCCCAGGTCGGGTCGTCGAGCCACGGGATCGCGGCGATGCCGCCGCCGTCGAGGACCTTGTTGAGGATGCCGTTGTCGCGGTTGAAGAGGAACCGCCAGGCGAAGACGGAGACGAAGCCGGGGACGGCCCAGGGCAGGATCAGCGCCATCCGGTAGGCGGCGCGCCCGCGGAACTCCCGGTTGAGCATGTTGGCCAGGACCAGGCCGAGCGTGAAGGTGACCGACACGCAGCCGACGGTCCACAGCACCGTCCACACCAGCCGCTGCAGGAACACCGGGTCGCCGAGGACGGCCGTGTAGTTGTCGAGGCCGACGAACTCGTACGTGGCCTCGATGTGGCGGACGCCGATGGTGCGGGAGACGTTGCGTTCGTTGGCGTTGGTCAGCGACATGTAGATGCCCTTGACCAGCGGCCAGCCGATGATCACGCCGAGGACGAGCACCACCGGGGCGACCATGGCCCAGGCGTACCAGTGGGTGGCGAGGGCGCGCCTCAGACCACGTGCGTTCCTGCTGTCAGTCCTGCGGCTCGGGCCGCGGGCGACGTCGGTGTTCCCGATCTCGTCGCCCGCGGCCTTCGCCACCGACTGGCTGGTGTGAGCAGCCATCTGTATCTACTACTTCCAACCCTTGAGGATCTTGCGGAACTCGACGCCGGCCGCCTTGGCCGCGTCCTCCGGGCTGGAGGCCCCGGTGACCGCCTTGGTGTATTCGATCTTCAGCGGCTCGAAGAGGGAGCCGTTCTCCGGGATCCAGGCGCGCTCGACGGCCTTGTCGACGGCCGGCTTGAAGAACGCGACCATCTCGCTGCTCTTCACGTCGGGCTGGTCGTAGGCGGCGGTGCGGGTGGGGAGCAGGCTGAGCTCCTTGGCGGACTGGACCTGCACCTCCTGCGAAGTCATGTACTCGACGAAGGCGTGCGCGGCCTCGCGGTTCTTGGAACCGGCGTAGACGGCGAGGTCGTGGCCGCCCTGCGGGGAGCCGGCCTTGACGGAGCCGGCCGGGACGGCGGCGATGCCGAGGTTGGCCTTGTCCTTGAACTGGTCGCCCGCGTAGGTGTCGGCGACGGCCCACGGACCGTTGATCATCATGGCCGCCTCGCCCGTCTTGAAGGCGGTCTGCATGTTGGTGAAGCCGTCGGTGGCGTTGGTGATCGCCGCTCCGGAGGTCACCAGGTCGCGGGCGGTCTTGAAGGCCTTGACGCCGGCCGCGTTGTCGACCGTGACGGTCTTGTTCTTGGCGTCGACGAGGTCGCCGCCCTCGCCGTAGATCAGCGGGAGGAACCAGTAGGAGTCGTCGCCGCGCAGGTAGAGGCCGGCCTTGCCGGTCTTGGCCTTGATGGCGGCGGCGGCGGTCTTCAGCTCCTCCAGGGTGGTGGGGGGCTGGACACCGGCGTCGGCGAGCATCTTCTTGTTGTAGAAGAGGCCGAGGGTGTCGATGACCTGCGGCACGGCGTAGGTCTTGCCCTCGAACTTGCCGCTGGCCGCGGCCTGCTTCAGGAACTCGGCGTCGACCTTCTTCGCGGTGTCGGCCGGGACCTCGTCGAGGTAACCGAGGGAGGCGAAGTCGGCAACCCAGCCGACGTCGGCGCGGATCACGTCGGGGGCGTCGGCACCGCTGCTGAAGGCGTTCTTGACCTTGTTCTGCGCGTCGCCGTAGGGGACGTTGACGTACTTGACGTTGACCTTCGGGTGCTTCGCGGTGAACGCCTCGGCGATCTTCTGGAAGCTGGCCTTCTCGGCGTCGCCCGACGTGTCCCACCAGGTGACCGTGCCGGACAGCTCGCCGCCGGACTTGGTCTCGCCACCGTCGCCCTTGTCGCCGCCGCAGGCCGTAGCCGCGAGCGCCAGGGTCGCGACCAGCGCGGTGGCCGCTATGCCACGCCGCATATGAACTCCTTCGATGGATCCCGGCCGCGCCCGTGCGGTCCCGAGTTGCAGGGAACGTAACAAGCCTGCAAGCCATCCGAAAGAGCTTGCGGCAATTTTCTGCAAGACGAGCTGATCGTTACATCCGTGTGTCCGTACGGTTGCCGCAGCTTGCTGTTAGTTCGAGTCACCTTCGAGCGTCCGGGCCCGCAACCACGGGGCGTGTACTCGCGTTGACCCCGATATGACCCATGAGCTGACCGCCTCCCGGCTTGCAAGCGCTTCCAGCAACGCGACCGCGAGTTCGGCCGCGAGCGGCGGCTGGTGGCGCGATGCCGTCATCTACCAGGTCTACGTACGCTCCTTCGCGGACAGCGACGGGGACGGCGTCGGGGACCTGCGCGGGGTGCGCGAGCGCCTCCCGCACCTGGCCCGCCTCGGGGTCGACGCGGTGTGGCTGACCCCCTTCTACGTCTCCCCGCAGGCGGACGGCGGCTACGACGTCGCCGACTACCGGGCCGTCGACCCCCTCTTCGGGGACCTCTCCGACGCCGACGACCTCGTCGCGGCCGCGCACGCGCTCGGGCTGCGGGTCATCGTCGACGTGGTCCCGAACCACACCTCCTCCGAGCACCCCTGGTTCCGGGAGGCCCTGCGCGCCGGGCCGGGGGACGGCGCCCGCGCCCGCTACCACTTCCACCCGGGCCGGGGGGCCGCCGGCGAGCTCCCGCCCAACGACTGGGAGTCCGTCTTCGGCGGCCCCGCCTGGACCCGGCTGCCGGACGGCGACTGGTACCTGCACCTCTTCGCCCCCGAGCAGCCCGACCTGAACTGGGAGCACCCCGAGGTCGCCGAGGAGTTCGACTCCGTCCTGCGCTTCTGGCTCGACCTCGGCATCGACGGCTTCCGCGTCGACGTCGCCCACGGCATGGTCAAGGCCCCGGGCATGCCCGACATCGGCCGCGGCGCCCAGGCCACCCTCATCGGCACCGAACCGCTCCCCTTCTTCGACCAGGACGGGGTCCACGAGATCCACCGCTCCTGGCGCCGCCTCCTCGACTCCTACGGGGGCGGGCGCATCGGGGTCGCCGAGGCCTGGGCCCCCACGTCCGAGCGGCTCGCCCTCTACGTCCGCCCCGACGAGCTGCACCAGGCCTTCAACTTCCGCTTCCTGAACTGCCCGTGGGACCCGGACCGGCTGCGGACCGTCATCGACGAGTCCCTGGCCGCCACCGCCTCGGTCGGCGCCCCGACCACGTGGGTGCTGTCCAACCACGACGTCGTGCGCCACCGCACCCGCTACGGCAGCCTCGACCGGGCCCGTGCCGCCGCCCTGCTGATGCTGGCCCTGCCGGGATCCGCGTACGTCTACCAGGGCGAGGAACTCGGCCTCCCGGAGGTCACCGACCTCCCGGACGAGGCCCGCCGGGACCCGGCCTTCCTGCGCACCGCCGGCCAGGACGGGCTGCGCGACGGCTGCCGGGTGCCGCTGCCGTGGGCCGGCTCGGAGCCCCCGTACGACTTCGGGCCGGGCGGCACCTGGCTGCCGCAGCCCCACGGCTGGGGCGAACTCGGCGTGGCCGCCCAGACCGGCGACCCGCACTCCACCCTGGAGCTCTACCGCGCCGCACTGGAACTGCGCCGGGCCATGCCGGGCCTGGGCGCACCGGAGGCCGGCCCGCTGACCTGGCTCACCGCGCCGGAGGGCGTGCTCCTCTTCACCCGGCCCGGCTTCGCGTGCACCCTCAACACCCGCCCGGCGCCGGTCGAACTCCCGGCGCCGGGTCGACCCGTACTGTCCAGCGCCCCGGTGGAGACGGACGGCCGCACCGTCCGCCTTCCCACGGATTCGTGCACCTGGTGGGCCTTGTGAGGTGGGAGCCGGTACAGTCCAGTCCCGTGACCGCACGGCTAGCCGACATCGCAGCCCAGGCGGGGGTCAGCGAAGCCACAGTCAGCCGCGTGCTCAACGGCAAGCCCGGTGTGGCCGCGGGCACCCGTGAGTCCGTGCTGGCCGCGCTCGACGTGCTCGGTTACGAGCGGCCCGTGAAGCTGCGCCAGCGCAGCGCCGGGCTCGTCGGTCTGATAACCCCCGAACTGGACAACCCCATCTTCCCGGCGCTCGCCCAGGTCATCGGCCAGGCCCTGACCCGGCAGGGGTACACGCCCGTCCTCGCCACGCAGACGCCCGGCGGGTCCACCGAGGACGAACTGACCGAGATGCTCGTGGACCGGGGGGTCTCCGGGATCATCTTCGTCTCCGGTCTCCACGCCGACACCACCGCCGACATGGGCCGTTACGACCAGCTGCGCGGGCAGGGCGTCCCGTACGTCCTCATCAACGGCTTCTCCGACAAGGTGCAGGCACCCTTCGTCTCGCCCGACGACCGGGCCGCGATGCAGCTCGCCGTCACCCACCTCACCGCGCTCGGCCACACCCGGATCGGGCTGGCGGTCGGACCGAAGCGGTTCGTGCCGGTGCTCCGCAAGATCGAGGGCTTCCGGCTGGGCATGAAGGAGCGGCTCGGGCTCGACGAGGCCGAGGTGGAGGAGCTGATCCAGCACTCCCTCTACACCCTGGAGGGCGGCCAGGCCGCCGCCTCCGCGCTGATCTCGCGGGGCTGCACGGCGGTGGTGTGCGCGAGCGACATGATGGCGCTCGGCGCGATCCGGGCCGCCCGGCAGCAGGGCCTCAGGGTTCCGCAGGACGTGTCGGTGGTCGGTTTCGACGACTCCCCGCTCATAGCGTTCACGGACCCGCCGCTGACCACCATCCGGCAGCCCGTGCAGGCCATGGGGCAGGCCGCGGTCCGGACGCTGCTGGAGGAGATCGGCGGGACGCCGGCTCCGCACAGCGAATTCGTCTTCCTGCCGGAGCTGGTGGTGCGCGGTTCCACTGCTTCCGGCCCCGGGCAGGCACGGGGCCGGAGTCGCCCCTAGGGCTCCGGGGTCTTCGGGGTCGTCCCCAGGGCGGAGAGGCTGCGGCCAAGACCGTCCCGAGGGATGATCGGAGGCGAGAGCGGATCTGGCAGACTCTTTTCCCATGGGTGAAGCGAGCGTGAAGACACTGGAAACCCGGACGGATGTCTCGTCACCCACCGTGACCGAGAGCGAGACCCGCCCGGGGTCCGATCGCGCCCTGCTCTCCCGGCTGCGTTCGCCGCGCCGGCCGCGGATCTGGTTCGAGGTCCTGCTCATCGCGGTCAGCTACTGGACGTACTCGCTGATCCGCAACGCGGTGCCCGAGCAGAAGGCGGCCGCCCTCGCGAACGCCGACTGGATCTGGCGCGTCGAGCACGATCTCGGCATCGCCGTGGAGAAGTCCGTCAACCACGCCGTCGATTCGGTGACGTGGTTGATCGTCGGCATGAACTACTACTACGCCACGCTCCACTTCATCGTGACCATCGGCGTACTGGTGTGGATCTACCGCTTCCATCCGGGGCGTTACGCGGCCACGCGCCTGATCCTCTTCGCCACCACGGGCGTGGCCCTGCTCGGCTACTACTTCTTCCCGCTCGCACCGCCCCGGTTGATGAGCGGGCAGGACTTCGTGGACACCGTGGTGGTGCACCACACCTGGGGTTCCATGGCCTCCGGCAACCTCAAGCAGATGTCGAACCAGTACGCCGCCATGCCCTCGATGCACATAGGGTGGTCGCTCTGGTGCGGGCTGACGATCTTCGCGGTCGCCTCGGCCCCGTGGGCCCGGATCCTGGGCCTGCTCTACCCGACGGCGACGCTCGTCGTCATCGTGGCCACCGCCAACCACTTCTGGCTCGACGCGGTGGGCGGCACGCTCTGCCTGACCTTCGGCTACCTCGTCTCGCGCGCCTGGTACGGCTCCCTGCCGCACCGGCTGCCGCGCCACCCCGAGCACGCGGGCCCGCACCCGGCCTCGGAACTCCTGAACCGCTTCCGCGCCCGCGCCTGACCCGCCGGGGTCGGCGGGCCGTGGGCGGCGCGGCGGATCATCGGCCGTTCTGTTCGCCCGCACGCGGGCTCACGAGGGCTGTCCCTGCCGGGAGCGCCCGGCGCCGGCGACGCGTCCGGCGGGACAGAGCGGGATCCGGTGGTGCACGGCGAGCAGGCACAGCTGGACGCGGGATATGCCGCCCAGCTTCCCGCGCATGTTCTCCAGATGGAATTTCACGGTTCGAATGGTCATTCCGAGGGATTTCGCCAGCTCGCCGTTCGAAGGTCCGCACGCCATGGCATGGAACACCTGGAGTTCCCGATCCGTGAGATCGGACATGCGAAGGAATCCCTGACGGATCCACTCCGCCCCTCTCCCCCACTCCTCGCGGTCATCGCCTTCGCAGTACGAACAACGGGGTCGGATCTCCCCCGCTTCGCCGCCGTCGACACCGAAGCCCACAGCACCCCCCGGCGCTCATTCCTCAAAATGCCGTGATCATAGCCTTTGACGGATGTCGGGGGCATTGGACGTTGCGTCCACACCTGAGGGAGCGTCACCATCGCATCCTCTGACGGCGCGGTCACGAGGGTGGACCGCCGGGCCGTCTCGACCGGGCGACGGGCCGCGAGGGTCCGGACCGACGGCGGCCGCGGCGTGACATGCATCACGGCACTTTCGTCAAGGCGAGGTGACCGCAGGCGATTTCACACCGCCGACATTTCGATATTTGTCCGTTTTGGAATCGACATTCCCCTCAACCACGGGAACGGAATGCGCGATACCGGCGGCTCCGCCCCCGACCCTCCTGGTCACGCCCCCTTCTGAGGAACCCTCAGGCGGTTGCGGCAGTGATCAAAACGTGACCATGCACGATCCTCGGCCCGTTTCAAGCCGGGATCCGCAGGCCCCGGGCGCCTCGGGTACGGAAACTTGCCAGGTCGTCGGAGGGCTTTTAAGAATGGCGGCCACTCCGGTGGCCCCGCGGTTCGGGCTCCGGAAGCTTTGCGATCACCGAGTGAGGTCACGCATGCAGAAGCATCGGAAGAAGAAGCCCTACAGGAAATTGGTCATAGCCGTCGGCGTCCTTGGCGTAGTGGGTGTTCCCACGGTCGCCGTGGCCTGCTGGAACACGCAGGACACCGGCCGGACGCAGAGCGCGAGCGGGCAGGAGGAGCGCCCGTGGCAGTACGCGACTCCCTCGGCCACCCCCGTCTCCCAGACACCTGTGGACCTCCCGTCCCCGAGCAGCACGCCGGCCGCCTCCCCCAGCAGCCCCGCGGCCTCCGCGCAGCCGGTCGTACGGACGACGACGGCGCCGCCGAAGCCGCAGCCCCAGCCGACGAAGCCGGCGGCCGCCCCCGCGAAGCCGGCGCCCGCGCCCGCGCCGCCGAAGACCTCCGTCCCGGCCCCTTCCGGCTCCGCCGCCGCCGTGCTCTCGCTCGTCAACCAGGAGCGCGCCGCCGCCGGATGCCCGGCCCTCACCCTCAACGCGAAGCTCACCCGGGCCGCACAGGACCACAGCGCGGACATGGCGGCCCACGGCAACATGTCCCACACCGGCTCCGACGGATCCGACCCGGGCACGCGCATCACCCGCGCCGGATACACGTGGAGCTCGTACGGCGAGAACGTCGCCTACGGCTACAGCACTCCCGAGAAGGTCATGGAGGGCTGGATGAACAGCCCCGGCCACCGGGCGAACATCCTGAACTGCTCCTTCAAGGAGATCGGCATCGGCCTGGCCCAGCCGAACTCCTACTGGACGCAGGACTTCGGCACGGCGCGCTGACGCCCGGCAACGTTCAGCGGTGGGTGACGCGCCCGCCGGACATCGTGAGCCGGATCGGCGTCTGCGCCAGCTCCTGCGGCTCGGCGGTGACCGGGTCCGACCAGAAGGCCGTCAGGTCGGCCCGGAAGCCGGGCGCGATCCGGCCCGCCACCTCCTCCTCTCCGGCCGCGAGCGCCGCGTGCGAGGTCATGCCCTCCAGGGCCATCAGCCCGGTCAGACCCCTGCCGGTCGAGGCCGCCCCGAGCGGGCTGCGGGCGGCGACCAACACCTGGCGGGCGTCGTGGTCGGCGATCGGCCAGTCGGAGCCCAGTGCGAGGACGGCTCCCGCGTCGCGCAGGTCGCGGCAGCGCCAGGCCCGTGCGGCCCGCTCCTCCCCGAGCCGCTTCGACCACTCGTCGGTGTGGTCGGCGCGGGTGGCCCCGGCGTGCGGCGGCTGCATCGAGGCGATCACCCCGAGTTCCGCGAACCGCCCCAGCTGGTCGTCGGGGACGGTCTCGATGTGCTCGATCCGGTGCCGCATCCGGGCCCGGGCGCCGATGCCCGCCACGGTGTCCAGGACGTGGCGGACCGCCGCGTCGCCGATGGCGTGGGTGGCCGTGCGCACTCCGGCCGCGTCCAGGATCCGTACCGCGCGGGTGTAGGCCTCGGGGTCGGGCCAGAAGGCCTCGGTGCCCTGGCCGTGGCAGTCGGCGTGCTCCAGCCAGGCGGTGCCTCCCTCGACGGTGCCGTCCATGAAGAACTTCACTCCGGCGACCTGCCAGTTGCGGCCCCGGAGGTGCTGGAGCTCGATGAGTTCGTCGAGCGCGTCGTCGTCGGCGCCCGGCATGCACCAGGGGGCCAGTTTCAGGCGCAGCGGCAGGTGGCCCTCGTACTCGACGGTCGACAGGAGGGCGGGGACGTCCCCGTCTCCCAGGTCCATGACGTGGGCGCCGGTGAGACCGGTGGCGGCCATGTCGTTCAGCAGGCCGACCAGGCTCGCGCGGCGCCGGGCGGTGGAGGGCTTGGGCACCAGCGGGCCGACGAGGTCCATCGCGGCGTGCTCGACGAGGTGGCCGGTGGGCCGTCCCTCGCCGTCGCAGACGACCTCGGAGCGCTGGGCGAAGGCTCGGGGCCCGGTGATGCCCGCGGCGGCGAGGGCCGCGCCGGAGACGAGGGCGGAGTGGCCGTCGTACAGCCTCAGGAAGGCGGGGGCGCCGTCCAGGGCCTCCTCGATCAGGGCACGGTCGATGGGGCGGCCGCCGAAGGCGTTGTGGTCGAGGCCGTGGCCGACGACCCAGCCCTTGTCGCGCTCGGCGCCGCGCAGGGCGGCGCGCAGCTGGTCCAGGTCCCGTACGGCGGACAGGTCGGTGCCGTTGACCATTTCGATGCCCCAGACGGGGTGGCTGTGGGCGTCGGTCAGGCCGGGGGTGAGGGTGGCTCCGCCGAGGTCGATCACCTCGGTGCCGGGGCCGCGCCAGTCCCGTACGTCGGCGTCCTCGCCGACGGCGACGATCTCGCCGCCGAGGACGGCTACCGCACCGGCCTCGGGGCGGGCGGGGTCGAGGGTGCGGACGCGGGCTCCGGTGAGGACGGTGTCGGCAGCGGGCACTGCTCTGCTCCTTGGCTGATGGTGGGTTCTTCGGCGAAGCGGGCGTAGACCTCGGGGCGGCGGGTCTTCAGCCGCTGGGCGAGGGCCAGGCCGAGGAGGAAGACGGCGGGGACGAGGGCGACGAGGACGGTGTTGACGGTGGCGGAGGCGGCGGTGAAGAGGTCCACCTTGGAGACGACGAGGAAGATCGCCACGGCGAGGAGCACCGCGGCGGCGACGGGCGCGATGGCCGTGCGCCAGGGCCCTTCGGTGTGCGCGGTGCGGCGGAAGTAGACGGGTACGGCGATGGCCGCGAGCAGCATGAGCGCCATGAGGGCGATCATGCCTGGGGTGTTCACCCAGAGCAGGAGCTGCTGGTACGGGTCGGCGCCGGCGAGCGCGAACCCGAGGACGACCACGGCGCCGAGGGCGGTCTGCGCGAGGCCCGCCCGGTACGGGGAGCGGTGGCGGGGGTGGACGCGGCCGAGGGAGGCGGGCAGGACGCCCTCCTCGGCGAGGGCGAGGGCGTAGCGGTTGATGGCGTTGTGGAAGGCGAGGAGGGAGGCGATGACGCTGGTGACGATGAAGACGTGCATCAGGTCGGCCGCCCAGGGGCCGACGTAGGTGGTGATCGCGGTGAAGAACAGCCCGCCGGGGTCGGCGGTGGCTGCGGCCATGACTTCCGTGTCACCGAAGGCCTGGATGACCGTCCAGACGACGAAGGCGTAGAAGAGGCCGAGGAAGGCGACGGCGATGTAGGTGGCGCGCGGGATCGTCCGGTCGGGGTCGCGGGCCTCGCGGCGGTAGATGACGGTGGACTCGAAGCCGGTGAAGGCCGCGAAGGCGAAGGCCAGCACGGCGGCGGTGCCGGGCACGAGGACGGCTCCGGGGGCGAAACCGGCCGCGGACAGGCCGTGGGCCCCACCCTTGAGCAGTACGCCTCCCGCCAGCAGGACGAGTATCCCGGTCTCGGCGACGAGCAGGATCCCGAGCAGCTTCGCGCCGAAGTCGATGGAGCGGAAGCCGCCGTACCAGATGAGCACGAGCCCGGCGAGGGACACGGGGAGCCAGGGGATGTCGAGGCCGAACAGGGCGCGGCCGGTGTCGGCGGTGGTCGTGCCGAGGAGGCCGTAGACGCCGATCTCCATGCCGTTGTAGCCGATGAGCGCGAGCAGGGCGGCGCCGATGCCGACGCGCTTGCCGAGGCCGCGGGTGATGTAGGCGTAGAAGGCGCCGCCGCTGCGGACGTGGCGGCTCATGGTGGTGAAGCCGACGGCGAAGACGGCGAGGGTGATCCCGGCGAGGAGGTATCCGGCGGGGGCGCCGATGCCGCCGAGGAGGATCGCGACGGGCGCCACGCCCGCCATGACGGTGAGGGGGGCGGCCGCGGAGACGACGAAGAAGGAGATGTCGGCGGTGCCGAGCGCGGCGCGGCGGAGCTCGGGGGACGTGGAGGACGGGGTGCTTTCGGGCAAGGCGGGGCCCTTCTGCTGGGGAGGCAGAAACCTAAAGGCTTTCGGTTTTCGGCAATGTAGCCTCCCCTTCCGGAGTACGGGAAGACCGGACGACCTCACGGCGGGAGAAAAACCGATGGCACGGCCGCGCACCCCCCTGCTCGACCGGCGGCGGATCGCCACGACGGCCCTGCAACTGGTCGCGGAGCAGGGCGAGTTCAGTGTTCCGCAGATCGCGCGGGCGCTCGGCGTGCAGACGGGCTCGGTGTACCACCACGTGGACGGCCGGGCGGGGGTGATCGAGCTGATACGGGAGCTGGTGTGCGACCGGATCACCGACGAGGCCCTCGCCCTGACCCCCTGGGACCGGGCCCTGGAGGAGTGGGCCCGCTCCTACCGGGCCGCCTTCGCCGCCTACCCCCGGGCCATCCCGCTGCTGATGACCAACCCGGTGCGGGCCCCGAAGGTCCTCGCCCAGTACGAGCAGGCGGTGGCCCTGCTGCGGGAGGCCGGCTTCGCCGAACCGGGTGTGATGCCGCTCCTGACCGCCCTGGAGAACCTGATCCTGGGCTCGGCCCTGGACCTCGCGGCGCCCGAGGCCATGTGGGAGCCGACGCCGCAGACCCCGCTGCTGGCCGGGGCCCTGGCGGCGGTGGGTCCGGGGCGGCGGGCGGACGCCGCGTTCGAGCTCGGGCTGGCGGCGTTCCTCGCGTACGCGCGGACCCTGCGGGGCGGGGGCCCGGAGTCGTAGGCTGCGGAAAACGATCTTTCCGGTTCCCCTGGAGGCCCGTCCGCATGGCTGTCGTCCACCGCACCACCATGACCCCCGGCAAGCTGGAACTCGTCGCCTCCTGGCTCCCGTCGCAGCCCTGGTACGAGGGACAGCCGGGCCGCGCACCGGAGTTGGCGAAGGCGGGCGGCTTCCGGCTCGACGACCCGGAGGGCGAGGTGGGCATCGAGTTCATGGTCCTCACGGACACGGCGGACGGCGTGACGTACCTCGTGCCCCTGACCTACCGCGGCGCCCCGCTGCCCGGCGGCGAGGCCGCCCTCGTCGGCACCTCGGAGCACGGCGTCCTCGGCACCCGCTGGATCTACGACGGCACGCAGGACCCGGTCCTGTCGGCCCAACTCCGCGCGCTGCTGCGGGGCGAGGCGGTAGCCCAGGACCAGAACGCGAGCGACGCCCCGGACCCGACGGTCCTGGTGGTCCCGGGCGAGGACGGCCCGGAGCTCGCCGTGACCCGCGTCCTGCGCGCGGCCGCCGGAACGGTTCCGGCCACCGCCCACGTCACGGCCACGTGGACGGACCCGGACGGCAAGCCGGCCCGGGGCGTCTTCGCGGCCCTGCGGGCGGAAGCGGAGTAGGACGTGTCGCGATCTTCGGGGCGGGGCAGGGTGCTGCTGGTTACCCCGAACCCGCCCTGGAGGTCGGCATGGCCCTACAGAAGAGCACAGTCGCGTTGACGGTCGTCGGCGTGGCCGCGGGCGTCGCGGCCTTCGTCGCCGCGTCGGGCAGGGACCGGGCCGCCGCCGAACGACAGCTCGGCTGGGGCCACTCCGACAGCAATGCGTGCGACATCACGGGCAGCTACGGCACCGAGAGCGGCCGAAGCACGGCCGCCCGCGCCAACGGCCTCTGAGGCGTCAGCCGGCTGCGGCGTACCGCACGAAACCGGTCCAGGTGTCGGGGGCCACCGCCAGGTGGCCCCCGTCCACGTCCTTGGAGTCCCGCACGAGGACGGCTTCCGACACGACCGCGACCTCGACGCAGTTGGGGCCGTCGTTTGTGCTGTAGCTGCTCTTCGTCCAGGCGACTTCGACGCACTCGTTGCTGTCGCTGGCGCTGTAACTGCTCTTCACCCACTCCAGTGCGGAAAGGTCGCCGACCGAGGGCTTGATGCTCATGTCTCTCCCAGCACTTTCTCGATGAAGGCCCTCGACTGCCGTGGGTTGAGGGCCTGTGAACGGATGATCCCATACCGGAGTTCGAGGAGTTGGGTGTCCTTGGCGTCGGTGATCAGGCGGGTCGGTAGCTGCGCCTCTACGTATCCGATCGTGGAACCATCCCTCAACTTGAGCACTTGGAGATGGCCGCCCATCCCGGCATGGTCCTCGGAGTCTGTCGGCATCACCTGGATCTCGACGTTGCGCAGCTGGCTGATCTCGAGCAGATGCTCCAACTGCCTGCGGAGTATGTCCCGCCCACCGATGGTCCGCTCCAGCGTGACCTGCTCCAGCACGAAGGTCAGCACCGGCGACGGCCTCCGATGGAACACCTCCTGCCGCGCCACGCGGGCGGCGACGTACCGCTCCACTTCGTCCGACGAGAACGCTGGCCTCCGCACTTCGTACAGCGCCCGCGCGTACTCCTCCGTCTGGAGCAGGCCGTGCAGGTTGTGGTTGCCGTACGCGCCCAGCTCCACCGCCTCGGACTCCAGCTTGGCAAGGTCCCGAACCTTCTTGGGATACCGGGCCCTTTCCACATCGGCCTTCATCGCGGCGAGCTTTCCGCCCCCGCCCAGAATCTCATCCGCCTTCTCCAGGTATTCCGGGCGAGGAATTCTCGCTCCCCGCTCGATTTTGTAGATGAGGTTCGGCCCGTATCCCATTCGCGCACCGAACTGCGCACGGTCAAGCCCGACCGCCTCGCGCCACATCTTCAACTGGCGTCCCACAGTGGCGATGACCGCCCCCGCTTCCTCCTCGGGATCAAGTTCCCAGCTCGATTCGGCAGACTCGTCATTGGCGTCTGTGTTCACTCCACCCCCAAGGGACAGGCGGGACAAGGCTGGACAGCCCGGGACAGTCGCCGTACACAGCGACCTCTCCCCTGTTCAGATTACGCACGCCTGGACACGCTGAGTCACGTGAACCAGGAAATCACCTTCGTCGCCACCCTCCCCGCCGGCCCGCACGGCGCCCGCGCCGCCCGGCAGCTCGCCGCCGCCCAACTGACGGACTGGGGCCTTCCCTTCGACGACGCGGCGCAGGTCGTCGCCGAGCTCGCGAGCAACGCCGTCACGCACGGCCGTGTGCCCGGGCGCAGGTTCCGGCTCCGGCTCACCGCCACCGGCGCCACGCTCCGTATCGAGGTGAGCGACACCCGCGGCGAAAGCGAACCCCGCTCCACCAACGAACTCCCGCCCCACGACGCCGAATCCGGCCGAGGCCTCGTCATCGTCGCGGCACTCGCCGACAAGTGGGGGGTCACACGCGGCCCCGTACCACTGAAAACGGTCTGGGCGGAGATTGCTCTACCGGAACCCGAATCACCGGATCTGGGTTTCCGCGATCCGGTTGCCCGGGGGACGGCGATCCGCGACGTAAACCCCTTTTAAGACCTAGGGAAAGGACCCTTCCCAACCAAACCCCGCCCGCTCACTCGGTCGGGTGAATACGGCCAACCCGGCTGGCGCATATGACAATTCACAGGGCAGGCTCGGCCTCGACAACCCCCACACACGCGAACGGCCCCCGACGGGACTGCCATCCCGGCCGAGGGCCTCACCGCTCAGGAAGAAGAGACCTTCCCATGGCTGAACAGCAGCCTAGCGCGCCCTCACGCCCTCCGTACGGCATTCGCAGGCCGGGTGTCGGGCACGAGAACCAACGTGAGCGCGAGCGCTACGTGAAGATCGGCAACCACCTCGTCCAGCACCGCGAGTTGAGCCTGACCGCGATCGGCCTGTCCGCGCACATCCAGTCCCTGCCCACCGGTGCCGATGTGTCGATCAAGGCCCTGGCCCAGCGGTTCACCGAGGGCGAGACCCGCATCGCCTCGGCCCTGCGGGAACTGGAAGCCCACGGCTACCTGTCCCGCACACGCGAGCGGCTCCCGTCGGGGCAGGTCGTCACCCGTACGGTGTCGTACAACGTCCCGCTCGCCATGCGGCTGGACGCGGCGGCGCCGGCCGACCGGGCCCCCGCTCCTGCACCGCGCTCGGTTCCGGCAGCCCCGGCCGCGGAGCCGACGTACGAACCGACTCCCGCACCGGCCACCCGCCCCAAGGCGGCTCCGCCGCTCCCCGCTCCCGCGAACCCCGGGGAACACCAAGAGGCCGCCGACCTGCTGGCCCGCCTCCGCCTGCGCGACCCCCGCCTGCTGCTCTCGGAGCGCGACGTCGCCCGCCTCGCGCCCGGCGTCACCACCTGGCTGGAGCGCGGCATCACCCCCGCCGCCGTGAGCGGCACCCTCGCGGGCTGTCTCCCGCTGGAGCCGATCCGGTCCCCCGCCGCCCTCCTGGCCCACCGCCTCAAGGTGCTGCGCCCGCCCGTCCTCCGGGCTCAACCGGTCGGCGGCCCCAGGACGGCGGACCTACAGGTCCATCCCCTCCAGACCTGTGACGGCTGTGACCGCGCGTTCCGCTCCGCCACCCCCGGCCACTGCACCAACTGCCGTACCGTGCTGGCCGCGTGAGCCGCTACTACGCGAGGAGTCCCCGCAGGACCGGATCCGCGTCGTCGTCGAGGGTCGTGGCGATGTGGGCCAGTTCCGCGCGGCGCTGCGCGTCGGCCCGTGCGATCAGGTGCCGGGCCCACAGCCTCCGCTCCTCGTCGGTGACCCCGTACGTCTCGTTGAACAGCGCGTACGCGGCGTACCAGCGCACATCCCCGTTCTCGTCCTCGGCCAGCCTCAGGAGGGTCTCCACGACCCGCCGCTCCGTGTGGTCGGGATCGGCGAGGGCGGGCAGGGCGGCGGCGACCGCGAAACGTACCGGCTGGGCCGGGTGGGCCCGGTGGTCGCGTACCAGGTCGAGGGTCTCGCGTGCGCAGTGGTAGCCGAGGGTGGAGATCATCCAGTGGAGCACCCAGGGGTCGGGCTCGTCACGCATCTCGGCCGTGACGACGGCGATGGTCTGCGGGGTGAACGGCCGTCGCCCTTCGTCGTCGTACGGTCCCAGCTCGCGCAGCACTCGCGCACCCAGCTCACGCTCCACCGGGTCCTCGCCGGCCAGCAGCCGCGCCGCGCGGTCGAAGACCTCCCGGGTCGGACGGTCGTGCAGGGCGACCAGAAAGGGGACGGCGCCCTCGTCGTCGTCCGTGGCGACCTCGACCAGTGCCCCGGCGAACAGTTCGTCCGTCGTCGCGCCGTCTCCGCTCGACTCCGCAATCTCCTTCACAGGGCCATCGTGCCGAGTTGGCGGGCGCTGCGCACGAAGGATCGGACCATCGGACCGTGGGACTTCCCCCCAACGATGTGACCCGGGTCACCACCTGGGCGCCGATGAGTTCGGCGGTGACCTCCGGTCATACATGCGACGAGGTTCCAACGCCGCGAGCCCGACCCCCGGGTGGGAGCGGCGCACGAGGAAGGCATGCGATGACCCACACGATCAGCCCCTCCGCCGCCGCGGCCACGGCCGCCCCCACCGCCGCCCCGGCCTCGGCCCACGGGCTGCTGACGTGCGCGGTCGTGGCGGGTCCGCTGTTCCTGGCCGTGGGGATCGCCCAGGGCCTCACCCGTGAGGGCTTCGACTTCACCCGCAACGCCATCAGCCAGCTGAGCCTCGGCGACCCGGGCTGGATCCAGAGGGTCAACTTCCTCGTAACGGGCGCCCTGTTGATCGCCGGAGCGATCGGCATGCGCCGCGCGCGGTCCCAGCGCCCCGGCCATCGCGCCGCGCCCTGGCTGGTCGGGGTGTTCGGCGCGTCGTTCCTGGTCAGCGCCGCCTTCTCGGCCGACCCTGGGGCCGGTTTCCCGGTCGGCACCCCCGATTCCGCCACCCCCGTGCTGAGCGCCCACGGCACGGTCCACATGCTCGGCGGCATGATCGGCTACCTCGCGCTGTGCGCCGCCTTCTTCGTCCTGGCCCGTCGCTTCGGCGCCGAGGGGCGGCGGGGCTGGGCGGTCGCGTGCCGCGTGCTCCCGGTGGCCGTCCTCGCCGGATTCGCCGGATCGGCCGTCTCCGTACTGTCCTTCACGGCAGGGGCCTCGCTCGGCCTCGTCGGACTGGCCGCGGTGACCGCCGGACTGACCCGCCGCTAGCCCCTCACGTCCACCCAGCACCCCCACCCACCGCTACGAAAGGCACGGACGGCATGTCGGACTCACTGCGGGGCGCCGCGTACTTCCCCTCGATCGAGAAGAAGTACGGCCGTCCGATCTCGGAATGGAAGGAGCTCATCCGCTCCTCCCCCCTGACCAAGCACATGGAGCTCGTGGGCTGGCTCAAGTCCGAGCACGGCCTCGGTCATGGCCACGCCAACGCCCTGGTCGCCCACACCCGGGCCGAGGACGAGGCCCAGTAGGGCGCCGGCGCCGGACGACGACGTTCCACAAGACGCCCCGCGTCCCGGGCAACCGAATCCGAACAGGAGGTGGTCAAGAGGTCGAAGGGGGTGGCGATGCACGCCGAGCAAGAAGCTCATTTCCAATCGTTCGTGGCAGCGCGCTGGACTCACCTGGTGCGCACCGCGTACCTGCTGACGGGCGACCCGCACGACGCGGAGGACGTGACCCAGACCGCGCTCGCGAAGGCGTACCGCTCATGGCGGCGGGTGGCGCGCATGGACAGTCCGGAGGCGTACGTACGCCGGATGCTGGTGACCTGCAACAGCGACCGGTTCCGCAAGCGCCGGGTGAGGGAACGGCTGACGGACGCCGTCCCGGACACGTCGGTGCGCGACAACGCCGTGGCCTGGGCCGACGAGCGCAGCGTCCTGATGGACGCCCTGGCGGAGCTGCCCGCCCGGCAGCGGGCGGTGGTGGTGATGCGGTACTGGGAGGACCTCTCGGAGGCCGAGACCGCCGACGTCCTCGGCTGCTCCCCCGGAACCGTCAAGAGCCAGGCCTCCAAGGCCCTGGCGAAACTCCGCGCCTGGCCCGGCATGGAACAGTTCGCCACGGTCACGACGCGCACCACGACACGTACGACGACGAAAGAGAGGGCGGGCCTGTGGACGGCAACGGCGACTTCGAAGTGAACCTGCGGGACCGACTGATCCTCGACGCGGCGACCGTACGCCCCTCGTCCGCGCCCTTCCCGGAGATCCTGCGGCAGGGGCGCACGGAGCAGCGGCGGCGCAGACTGGCCGTCGCCGGCGCGGCGCTGGCCGTCCTCGCCCTCGTACCGGCGACGGCCATCGCCCTGGGCAGCGGCGAACCGTCGTCCCGCGTCTCCGCGGCGGGTGCCACCACGCCCCCCACCACCGCGCCTCAGGCCCCGCCCCCACCCAACGGACCGGCCGCCCCCGCCACCCCCGGGCAGCTCGCCGACGGCATCACCCTCCAGTCGGCGGCCACGGGGCTGGAGCAGTGCCTCGCCATGGACGCGGAACACCGCGCCCCGGAGGGGGCCACGCCATGGCAGGACCTGGGCAAGGCCGCCGACTACCGGATCCTCCTCGCCCACCGCAGCACCGGCAACGACAACAGCCCCGGCGACGGCCGCTTCATCGTCGCGGTCAAGGACACCCCGCTGCCCACCCGCCTGATCTGCACCGTCAAGGACGACAAGGCGAGCGGCCTGAACACCTCCGTCGGCAAGGACGACGCCCCCGGCGACCGGGCCGTCGTCCCGGACATGAACGGCGGCAAGCTCTACCTCCAGCGCCTGAGCACGGAGGGCCCCTGGAAGCTCCCCTACCGCTGGGGCAGCATCGGCAGGGTCGATTCCCGTATCAGCCGCGTCACCGTGACGTACGGCAACGCCACCGCGGAGGCCGCCCTGGACCACGGCTGGTTCGCCGCGACGGGCACCCTGGAACAACGCGTCACCGAGGCCCCCCGCATCAAGGGCTACGACGCCCAGGGCAAGGAGATCTACGACTCCGACACCGACAAGTACTACGACAAGCCCATCCCGTAGCCCGGGCCCGTCCCCCACGGGCCCCCGCCGCCGCACAGGGGTCGGCGGCGAGGGGCCGGGGGCTTGTGTGGCGACGGAGAGCGTATTCAACTCCCGGTCGCCCTCACCCCCACCTTGATCGTTACTCCCGCTTGGCGAGGACAGGCTCGTTCTCGCCCACGCGTGACGCCTGCGTGGGTACACCGGGCAGTGAGGTGGTGGTCCGATCCCGGGCGGGCGCAGGTTCGGGAGCCTCCAGCGGAATCCGGCGCGCCACGGTTTTCAGCACTCGCCGGCCCAGGTTCTGGAAGGGCAGCTCCACCAGGCGGTAGGCCAGCCAGCTCAACAGCGTCAGGGCGGCCATGAACGTCGTGAACTGCAGGGCCCGGCCCGTCCAGCTCTCGATGGGTGCGTGTCCCGCAAGGATCCAGTTCATCGCGTGGATGACGGGGTTGTGCAGGAGGTAGAGCGAGTAGCTGATCGCGCCGAGCCAGCTGAGCCAGCGCGGGAAGCGGCGCTTGCGGAGCAGCATGCCCGCGGCGAAGACCGCCCACGCGGCGATGTAGGCGAACGACCAAGCCTTCCAGGAGTCGCTCCAGGTCTGCCAGAGCGCCCAGCCGTGGTTGTACATGTACCCGGTGAGGAATCCGCAGACGATGACGAAGCCGCAGGACAGCAATGCCTGGGTCCGTTCGATCTGGCCGCGCTCCATCCGGTACAGCACGGTTCCGGAGAACATCGTCGCGAAGATCATCATGGTCTCGAACGCCGCGGATCGACTGTTGAGGCCGATCAGCACCAGCCCGAGGGCCCCGAGGAGCAGACCGCCGAGCTTGATCAGGGCCTGCCTGCCGGTCATGATGCACGCCATCGCCATCACCACGACGGTGGCGCAGGCGAGGACGAGGTGCCGCTTCGCCGACAGATCGACGGAGAGCGCGCCGAGAGCGATCCAGCCGCCCAGCACCAGCGCCACCGCCGCGAAGCCGACGGCTATGGGTGCGCTCCTGCGGTGCCGGCCGAGCACGAAGAGTGCCGTGACGAAGTAGTAGAAGACCATCTCGTAGGTGAGGGTCCACAGCACTCCGAGGGCGTTGGGGACGCCCATCAGATCCTGCAGCAGGAGCCCGTTGGCCGCGAGCGAGAGAAGCGGATGGTCGTAGGCCCAGCCCGCCACCACCGTGTACTCGCGGGGCAGGATCAGCAGCGAGGCGACGAAGGTGACGATGACGACCGGGTAGATCCGGAAGGCACGGCCTATCCAGAACCCCCGCACGTCACCGCGCCGCTCCAGCGAGGCGGGGATGATGTAGCCGCTGACCAGGAAGAACAACATGACGCCGAAGACGCCGAGGTCCAGGTAGTTCGGCACCTCGTTGCCGTGGGGCACCCAGCGGAGCGGCAGCTTCAGGTGGTGCATCACGACGGCCAGGGCCGCGATGCCACGCAGGGCGTCCAGCCAGCCGAGCCGCGACGCGGAGACAGAGCCGCTCTTCGGCGCGGCCGACACCCGACGCCTGCCGGCTATCCGGATCGCTTTCATCCGTGGAGGTTACATGCGGTGGCACATGCCGAAACCCTCTTGGCTACGTGACCTCGGCTACGCCCCGTAGAACAGCTCGTCCACCACCGCGCGGGCCCGGCGGGTGATGCGGCGGTAGTCGTCCAGCATTTCGCCGACCGTGCCCTCCGCGTAGCCGAGGTAGCGGCCGACCGCCGACAGTTCGCGGGCTTCCGAGGGGAAGGTGTCGCCCGCGCGGCCGCGGACCAGCATGACCGCGTTGCGGACCCGGGTGGCGAGGACCCAGGCCTCGTCGAGGATCTGGGCCTCCTCGGTCGGGATCAGGCCGGCCGCGTGGGCAGCGGCCAGGGCCTGGCGGGTGCGGGTGGTGCGCAGGCCCGGTTCGGACCAGGCGTGCCGCATCTGGATGAGCTGGACGGTCCACTCGACGTCGCTGAGGCCGCCGCGGCCGAGTTTGGTGTGGAGGGTGGGGTCGGCTCCGCGGGGCAGGCGTTCGGATTCCATGCGGGCCTTGAGGCGGCGGATCTCGCGGACCGCGTCCTCGCCCAGGCCTTCCATGGGGTAGCGCAGCGGGTCGATGAGGTCGATGAAGCGGCTGCCGAGGTCGGCGTCGCCGGCGACCGGTTCGGCCCGGAGCAGGGCCTGGCTCTCCCAGGTCAGGGACCAGCGGCGGTAGTAGGCGGCGTACGAGGACAGGGTGCGGACCAGGGGGCCGGAGCGGCCCTCGGGGCGCAGGTCGGCGTCGATGAGCAGGGGCGGGTCGGCGGTGGGGAGCTGGAGCAGGCGGCGCATTTCGGCGATGACGGTCTGGGCGGCCTTGGCCGCTTCCTGCTCGTCGACGCCCTCGCGCGGTTCGTGGACGAAGAGGACGTCGGCGTCGGAGCCGTATCCCAGTTCGTGCCCGCCGAAGCGGCCGACGCCGATGACGGCGAAGCGCGTGGGCAGGGTGTCGCCCCATTCGGACTGGACTGCGGCGCGCAGGGCGCCGGCGATGGTGGCGGCGGTGAGGTCGGAGACGGCTCCGCCGACCCGGTCGACGAGGGCTCCGTGGTCCTCCTCGGCCGGGCTGTCCTCCGTACCGTACGAGCCGATGATGTCGGCGGCGGCGGTCCGGAAGAGCTCGCGGCGGCGGACCCCGCGCACGGCGGTGACGGCGGCCTCGGCGCTGTCGGCGCGGCCGACGGCGGCCATGACCTCCTGTTCCAGGGCCTCGCGGCTACGAGGCTGCAGCCCTTCGGGGTCGCCGAGCAGGGCGACGGCCTCGGGGGCGCGCATCAGCAGGTCGGGGGCGAGGCGCCCGGCGGACAGGACGCGGGCGAGGTTCTCGGCGGCGGCGCCCTCGTCGCGCAGGAGGCGCAGGTACCAGGGGGTCTTGCCGAGGGCGTCGGAGACCTTGCGGAAGCCGAGCAGGCCGGCGTCCGGGTCGGCGGAGTCGGCGAACCAGCCCAGCAGCACCGGCAGGAGGGTGCGCTGGATGGCGGCCTTGCGGGTGACGCCGGAGGCGAGGGCTTCGAGGTGGCGCAGGGCGGCGGCCGGATCCGCGTACCCGAGGGCTTCGAGGCGCTGGCCGGCGGCGAGCGGGGAGAGCCTGGTCTCGCCGGGGGTGAGCTGGGCGACGGCGTCGAGCAGCGGGCGGTAGAAGAGCTTCTCGTGCAGGCGGCGGACCACGGAGGCGTGCCGGCGCCAGGCCTTGTTGAGTTCGGCGACGGGTTCGGTGCGCAGGCCGAGCGAGCGGCCGAGGCGGCGCAGGTCGTCCTCGTCCTCGGGGACGAGGTGGGTGCGGCGCAGTCGGTAGAGCTGGATGCGGTGTTCCATGGCGCGCAGGAAGCGGTACGCGTCGTGGAGTTGGGCGGCGTCGGCGCGGCCGACGTAGCCGCCGGCGGCCAGCGCGTGGAGGGCGTCGAGGGTGGTGCCGGAGTGCAGGGTGGCGTCGTGGCGGCCGTGGACGAGCTGGAGGAGCTGCACGGCGAACTCGACGTCGCGCAGGCCGCCGGGGCCGAGTTTGAGTTCGCGGTCGACCTGGGCGGCGGGGATGTTGTCGACGACGCGGCGGCGCATCTTCTGGACGTCGGCGACGAAGTTCTCGCGTTCGGCGGCCTGCCAGACCAGGGGGCTTATGGCGTCGACGTACTCGGCGCCGAGATCGGGGTCGCCGGCGACGGCGCGGGCCTTGAGCAGGGCCTGGAACTCCCAGGTCTTGGCCCAGCGTTGGTAGTAGGCCAGGTGGGAGGAGAGGGTGCGGACGAGGGGGCCGTTGCGGCCCTCGGGGCGGAGGTTGGCGTCGACGGGCCAGATGGTGCCCTCGACGGTGGTCTCGGAGCAGATCCGCATGAGGTGGGAGGCGAGGCGGGTGGCGGCTTGGAGGGCCTTGTGCTCCTCGGTGCCGTTGGCGGCCTCGCCGACGAAGATGACGTCGACGTCGGAGACGTAGTTGAGTTCGTTGCCCCCGCACTTGCCCATCGCGATGACGGCCAGGCGGCACTGGGCGACGTCCTCGGGGGCGGCGGCGCTCGCGATGCGCAGGGCCGCGCGGAGCGTGGCGGTGGCGAGGTCGGCGAGTTCGGCGGCGGTCTCGGCGACGTCGATGGTGCCGCAGACGTCGCGGGCGGCGATGGAGAGCAGGCAGCGGCGGTAGGCCACGCGCAGGCCGACGGGGTCGTGGGCGTCGGCGAGTCCGCGCTCGAAGTCGGCGAGGCCGGGGTGCAGGTCGGCGGCCTCGTAGGTGACCAGGGCCTGCCAGTCCCGGGGGTGGCGGGTGAGGTGGTCGCCGAGCGCTTCGGAGGCGCCGAGCACGCCGAGGAGCCGGTCGCGCAGGGGTTTGGCGGCGACGAGGGTGTCGAGGAGGAGGGGCCGCTCTTGGGGGGTCTGCGCCTCGGCGAGCCGTACGAGCCCGAGGAGCGCGAGGTCGGGGTCGGCGGTCGCGCCCAGGGCGTCGAGGAGCACCGGATCGGTGCGTACGGATGCCAGCGCTTCGTTCTCCAGCAGCCGGGCGGCGGTCTGCGGGTCGGTGAATCCGCTGCGGAGCAGCTGGATGAAGGTGCTGTTCCTGCGTCCCGGGACTGTCATCCCGTCGCCTCCTGGGTCGTCGCTGCCGCCGTCTGCCTGGGGCGAGCCTAGCCGGAGCGGCGTTCGAGGCACGGGATGATCAGCGACGTATCATGAGGCGACTTATCTGACTATCTGAATGTTTAGTTCCCCTTGGGGCCCGCTCCCCGCCAACCGGCCAGGAGGAGCCCCGTGCAAGAGCGTTCGGCTGCCGGCCCCCACCCCGAATACGACACCGGGGCGGTCAGCGGTTCCCGATCCGGATCCCCTTCCGGATCCCGGTCCGAATCCCGGTCCGAATCCCGGCCCCGGTCCGAGTCCCGATCCCGGTCTCGTTCCCGGTCCCGGTCCCCGGAGGACGTGCCCGGCCGCGGGGCCCGGCGCCGGGCCCGCCGCCGGGGCGGGCGCGGCGCGGGCATCGGACCCGGACCCGGATCCGGACCCGCCGCGGAGCGGGACCGGCACCACCGGGCCGCCCTCGTCAAGGTCGTCGCGTTCGTCGCCGCGACCCTCGCCGGCAGCATGCTCGTGCTCCGCGGCACCGACGCCCTCGACCGGCTCGACCACCCCGCCCCGTCCGACGGCAGGGCCGTCGCCCCCGCCGCGGTCGCCGACGCGCCCGATCCCGGGCGGGTGCTCCAGATCGTCGCGCACCCCGACGACGACCTCTACTTCATGAATCCGGACCTGCGTTACTCCATAACCGCCGGCCACCCCGTGACCTCGGTCTACCTCACCTCGGGCGAAGCCGACGGCATAAACGCCGTCGCCGCCAAGGAGAAGAGCACCCGCCCCGACAAGCCCGCCTACGCCGAGGCCCGCCAGAACGGCATCCGCGCCGCCTACGCCCAGATGGCCACCGGCGACCGCACCAGCGCCTGGAAGCGCACCGTCGTCCCGACCAAGGGCGGCGCCCAGGCGGAGGTCGACGTCCTCGTCGCCAAACCCCACGTCAACCTGGTCTGGCTGCAGATGCACGAGGCGGGCAACGTCTACGAGCCCGTCACCGACAGCCTCCACGGCCTGTGGGACGGCAAGATCCCCCGCCTGGAGTCGATGCTCGCCTCCGGCACCCCCGTCAAGCAGCGGTTCGCGTACACGAAGGAGCAGGTCGTCCAGACCCTCGTCGGCGTACTGGAGCAGTACAAGCCGACGACCATCCGCGCCCAGGACCCCACCCCCGGCCGCTTCCCCGACACCAAGCGGTACACCGACCACCAGGACCACTTCTACGGCGCCCGCTTCGTGCAGCTGGCCACCGCCGCGTACGCGAAGGACGTCAAGGACCGCCCGCACTTCGCGCTGCAGAACTACATCGGCTACTTCAACGGCTCCCTCCCCAGCACCCTGGACCCGGGCGAGGCGAAGGAGAAACTGGACAGCCTGGACACGTACTCCTGGCTCGACCGGCAGAACCACTGCGGCAGCGCCGCCGGTTGCGGCGACCTCAAGGTCGCCGACCACCCGGCGGGCAACCGGTGGACGGACACCGTCAACTACGCCCGGGGCAACGGCACCTCCTGGCTGACCTCCGACGAGGACCACGGACTGTGGGCCTTCAAGGTGCTCGACGGACAGGTCGCCGTCTGGCACCGCGCCGGCATCGTCGGCCCCTGGACCGGCCCCACCCTGCTGCCCGGCACCGGCATGGACCCGGGCATGTCCACCCTCACCCTCAAGGACGGCCGGATCGCCGCCTTCGGCACCCGCACCTCCTTCGGCGCCAAGCCGGCCGACTACCGGCGCGAGGTCGTGTACGCCGTCCAGCGCGCCCCCGGCGCGCGGGAGTTCGGGGAGTGGCAGTCCCTCGGTACGCCCGAGACCGTCGACGAGACGTGGACCTCCGACATCAGCGCCCCCGCCGTCTCGCTCGACGGCACCGGGCAGGCGGCGGCGTACGTCCGCGACGGGGCGGGCACCCTGCGCGGCACGGTGCAGCGCGCGGACGGCAGCTGGGGCCCGTGGGAGCGGTACGGCGGCGCCGACCTGCACGGCACCCCGGCCACCGCGACCGACGGCGCCGGGCGGCGCATGGTGTTCTCCACGACCTCCAAGACGGTGCTGGGCTGGGTGCAGCCCAAGCCGGGCGCCCCGCTGGGCCCGGCCACGGCCACCGGCCTGCCCGACACCACGCTGCCGCTGACGGCGGCGGGCCGCGAGGGCGGGGTGCGGCTGTGGTTCCGCAAGCCCGGATCGGGCAACGTCCGCACCGCGCTCGTCACCGGGACCGACGGACTGAAGGTGAACAACCTGACCGACCTCGGCGGGCTCCAGGGCTTCGGCGCGGTGACGGCGAGCGGGCACGTACTGGCGGGCCGCACGGCGGGCGGGCAGCTGGGCTCGGAACTCGGGCGGGACCGGCCGTGGGAGCGGTCGCCGCTGATGTTCGTGGGCGCGCCGTCCTCGACGACGACCGGCAGGGGCATGGTGAGCCTGGCCGTGGTCGGGCTCGACGCGCGGCTGTACGTGACCTCGTCGGCCGACGCCCCGGACGCGCGGCTGGCGCCGTGGCAGCCGGTGGGCCCGCGCAACACGGCTCCGTAGGAACCGGCCGTCGGGGTCCGTGCACCAGCACGCACAACGGCACACCACCGCACAGAACGGCACACCACCGCGCACAAGGGCACACCACCGCATACCGGGCACCCGGTTGACCCGAGGAGCGGAGCAACTGCGTCCACATATTGGCCACATATCGGCACCAAAACCTCCACAGGGCACCATCACGTCCGGTCGTTTTCGAAATGCGGCGGTCATCCACGAAATCGGTGAACCAAGTCCGCCGATTTCGCCTCTCTCTGACTGATCAGCGGTTTTTCCCGCCCGGACCTGACCCCCCAAGGCGTGACCCAATGCCACTCACCCGTCGCCGTTTCGCGGCCCTGCTCACGGTGCTCACCGCGGGCACCACAGGCGTGTTCGCCGTGGCCGCAGCCCAGCAGACGTCGGCCGAGGCCACCCAGGACAAGGGTCCTGCCGCCGTGCTGCCCGCCAGCGTGACCGCCGGATCGGTCGTGCAGGTCGTCGCCCACCCCGACGACGACCTGTTCTTCATGAACCCCGACCTCGTCCGCTCCCTGCTCGCCGGCACCCCGGTCACCACCGCCTACCTCACCTCCGGCGAGGCCGACGGCGTCAACCGGGCCAACGGCGGCGCCGCCAAGGACCCGGACCAGCCCGCCGACCGCGCCCACTACGCGGAGGCCCGGCAGAACGGCATACGCTCCGCCTACGCACAGATGGCCACCGGGGACCGCACCAGCGCATGGCGCCGTACGGTGATACCCACGGCCGGCGGCGGACAGGCCGAGCTCGACGTGCTCATAGCGAAGCCGCAGGTCAACCTGGTGTGGCTGCAGATGCGCGAGGCCCGCAGCACCGGCGGCGACAACCCGGACAGCCTGCGCGGCCTGTGGAACGGGCGGATACCGGCCCTGGCCTCCCAGCTGACCTCCGGAACCCCGGTCAAGCAGCAGTTCACGTACGGCAAGTCCCAGCTGATACAGACGATATCCGGGGTCCTGGAGCGCTACCGGCCGACGACGATACGGATGCAGGACCCGACGCCGGGACGGTACGGGGACCCCGGCAAGTACACCGACCACCAGGACCACATGTACGGCGCCCGCTTCGTGCAGGCCGCCGCGGCGGACTACGCCGAGCGGGTCAAGGACCGTCCGCGCTTCTCCGTGCAGAACTACCTCGGCTACCACAACAGCACCCTGCCGCACGCGCTGGACCCGCAGACGGCCGACGTGAAGACCGGCTTCCTGAAGACCTACGCCTGGCAGGACGGCGAGAACTACTGCGGCAGCCCCTCCGGTTGCGGCGACCGCAAGGTCGCGGGCAATCCGACCGGCAAGAACTGGGCGCAGTCGCTGCGCTACAGCCGCGGTGACCTCACCTCCTGGGTGACGGAGGGCACGCCCGGCCGGCTCTGGGCCTTCGCCACCCTCGACGGGCAGACCGCGTACTGGACCCGGACCCCGGCCGGCGTCTGGACGGGCCCCGCGCTCCTCCCCGGCACGGGCATCGACCCGGGCGCCGGGGCCGTGCGCCTCCCCGACGGCCGCGTCGGGGTCCTGGCCACCCGCACGACGCTGGGATCCGTACCGGCCGAGTACCGGCGCGAGGTCGTGTACGCCGTCCAGTCCGCGCCCGACGGGCCGTTCGGGCCGTGGCAGTCGCTGGGCACCCCCGAGCGGACCGACGAGGAGGGCACCTCCGCGATCAGCTCCCCCTCGGCCGCCGTCGACGCGAACGGCCTCGTCACGGTCTACCTGCGCGACTCCCGCCGCACCCTGCGCGCCTCGACCCAGCGGGCGGACGGCGGCTTCTCCGAGTGGCACCGCGTGGGCGGCGAGGACCTCCAGAGCGACCCGGTGACGGCGGTCGACTCCGCGGGCCGGCGCCACGTGTACGCCACCACCACGAAGTCGGTCCTGGCCTGGACCCAGCCCACCCCGACTGCTCCCCTGGTCGGCCCCTTCGAGACGGGCCTGCCCGCCACCACGGTCCCGCTGACGGCGGCCCCGGACGGCGCGGGCGTCCGCCTGTACTTCCGCCGCCCGGACTCGGGTGTCGTCCGCACGGCCCTGGTCACGGCCACGTCCGGCAAGCCCCAGGTCTCCAGCGTCGCGGAGGCCGGCGGCCGGGCCGGCTACGGCGCGGTCGGCGTCGCGGGCCGCCTCGTCTCGGGCCGCGCGGACACCGGGACGATCAGCACGACGGGCCTCGGCGGCCCCCCGGCGTGGACGGAGTCCGCGATGCTCTACGCGGGCGCCCCGGGCGCGGTCCTGGAACTCTCCGGAACGACGACGGCGGTCCTGGGCCTGGACGCGAACCTCCACATCACCACCACCCCCAGAACCCCGACGACCCCCACCTGGCACCGCGCGGTCCGCTGAGGCCCGTACGACCACGCAACGCGAAGGGGCCGCCGGTCACACGACCGCCGGCCCCTTCGCGTCGTCCCGCCGAACCGCGGTTACAGCACCGGGAGGTTCTTGCGGAGTTCGAAGGCCGTGACCTCCGAGCGGTATTCCTCCCACTCCTGCTTCTTGTTGCGCAGGAAGTCATGCCCCTCTCGGCCCACCAGCCAGGTCCCTCACTGACCCAACCCCGGCCAGCCTCCGAGCGGCCGTCACTGGTCGTCCTCGGTGGCCACCGGCCCCCCTCCGACGGCCCAGCGACGGCCCAGAAGCGAGGGCTGGCGGTCCAGGATCCACTCAACGATGGCACATAGCTCCGGAGCGCAGGCACCTACCAAAACCGGTAAGTGCCGAAGCTGATCCCAGGCTTCCGCCTGACCTACTCCTCGTCTGTCCCCGACACCGTGAGCTCGAAGAAGAACGGCGACGGCTTGTCGATCCTCGCACGCTCCAAGAACAAGCCCTCGTAGTGCTGCAGCAACTCCATGCCGTAAGCGTGCTCCGGGCCTTTCTCCTCCTCCGTGAAGCTGACGAGGAGCAGGTCTGACCAGCCGCCTGCAGCTGACCACACCAACACGTGCAACGGCGCAAAGTACATCCACACGGCGTCGATGCCCTCTGGCGGATCGAGCGGCGCCAGGGCATGCGATATCAGCGGCTGAAAGCACTCCACATACGGCCGGTCGAAGAAGTGCGACACGATGAACGCCACCCTCGCCCGGTCGGGCGAGGACTTGTCCCGCAACTGTCCGGCAGCCTTACCGATCATGGCGGCGGATGCCTCGATGACGTCGTTCGCAGACACCACCTGCCCCAGATGCGCCGGCGGCTTCTCCTCCCCCCGTTCCATCGCCCGGGTGGCCGCTGGAAGGTACTTCTCTCGAAACGTCCCGGGTACCGACTTCACTTCGAAGTCGGCGAACTCGATATCGTCCCGTCCGAGCAGAGTTTTCAGGTGAAGCCTGTCGGATGCCTTCAGGTCGAACGTCAGATCCACGCCCCCGTCGACGTCGACCGCGGCCGGCACCGCATTGAGGTACGCGGTCGCCAGCATCGCCGCGAGATGCTCCCCTGAGGCCAGCTTCATGGCGTTCAACGTCTCAGGTGGCAGGTGCTCCGAGAGCACCGCCGTCGCCGCGTCCATCACGTCGTGGCTGATGGCCACGACGTGGGTGCCGACGGAGGCGTCGAGACTCCTAGCGATGTCGTCGTTGATGCTGTCGCTCATGGGCCGAAGTGTGGCACCACGCAGACATCGCCCACGATGGATTTGACGTGGTTGCTCTACTGGCTGCCTTCTGCCTCGGTTGGGGAGAGCGGCCGGGGCGGGCCTGCCAGCTTTACGGAGGTGCAGCCTTGGGTGCCGCGCCAGCGTGGCAGCTACGTCATGACTCCAGATTCAGGCGGGCGCGTCGAGTCCACTCCTCAAGCCCCGTATTGAGTCCAGCCATTGCTGCCTGCGCTCGGGTCTGTGGGGGGCTGGTGTCTTGGTACGCCCAGATGGCCTCAGCGAAATTCGACACGTCGTTGATCGCCTGCAGTGCGAGCTTCATCAAATTCTCGGCCTGCTCCGCTTCATCAGTGTCTACGGACAGTCGGAGGGCTGACTCGCGGAACCACAGAGTCTTAAAGCTTTCTGTCATTGCCTGCTTGGCTCCCGTCAAATCTGCCTCTGGTCCACCTGCGCCCCCGGAGTTCTCCTCGGCCGCGCAGCAAGTGGCATACATGTGAGCAATTGCCATGCGCACAGCCTCGATCTGTCCGAGGAATGAGGCGTAGGCCTCTCGCCGAACCTGCCAGATTGCCTCCTGGCGTTGTCCGGCAAATTGCGCTTGAACCCCAGCCAAGGCTGCTTCTACCTGGCCTGCTGCAGCTCTGCGAGCGCCAAGCCACCCCATCCACGCAGTGATGACAACTCCGCCAACACCGATACCCGCAGCCCATACGGCTGCCGCCCCCTGGTCCATGCTGCGAGATTATGCCGACCGCAGGGGCTGCTGTGTATGGAGCGGTAGTGCTGGACTTCGCAGGTAGGTCAGCCCGCAGGTTGCTGCGGGCTGACCTCTTGGCCGTGCTCCAGGTAGCTGACGCGTCCCTCGCTGCGAGCGGTTGCCGCGGCCCTGATGCGGCGCGCCAGCCTGGGGATGGTGAGGTCGTCCACGGCTGCGAGGGAGTGGTAGGCGTATGCCCGGATCTCGAGGCTCTCCAGTCGGATCTCCTGCTCAAGCTCGGTGCTCAAGGTGCCGCCATCGAAGATGTAGAGGACCTTGTCTCCCTCGGCCGGGCTGGGGGCCCAGTCCACAGCGAGCAATCGCCCGATGGCCGGCGCGATGCCCAGCTCTTCCTGTACCTCCCGCACGCATGCTTGGAGCGGGGACTCACCGGTCTCGACGTATCCACCCGGGATGTCCCGGTAGTCCTTGTACGTCGGCTCAAGCAACAGGACCTGGCCGTGGTCATCGAAGAACAGCGCACCCGAGGCCATCCTCGGGTGCGCCATTTTTGCCTCGTGCTCGTTCTCGCTCACGAGTCCGAGCCTACCCAGGTCACACCACGCGGAGCCTGTCGGCCAGGTCGGCTACCGGCTGCGTCGGCCGCCCCCGGGTTCCTCGGACCCAGCCAAGGACGAGTTCCCGGCTCATGTAGTGGTGCCGGACCTGCTCGGGAGCGAGCTGTTCGGCCTCCAACACCATGGCGAGTGCGTCGTCCGTACGGTTCCAGGCGCTGAGCGCGCGGGCCACCTCCAGGTTGTGCCGGACCCGGCGCTCTACGGGGAGGCCACTCGTATCCACCATCGGGCCGAGTTCCGCAGCCACCTGCATGTCGCCGAGTTCACCGGCCGTCGCCACACGGTGGATGGCGACGTTGGTCGGGCCAAAGGCGGTCCACATGTGATTCGCATCCGAGCCGAGCCGAGAGGCCATCGTCTCGGCCTCTCGCAGGAATGCTTGGGTCGCGGCCCGGTCCTCAGCCCTTGCCGCCGCCATGGACCCGGTGAGGAACAGCGTGCCGTACACGGACAGGTAGGCCGGGGTGGCCTGGCTCAGGCCGGGCTCCAGGAACCCGGCGGCGTCATTCACGAGCTGGACGGCGGTCTCGAAGCGCCCGGTGGACAGCAGGCAGTGTGTGACGGACCGGAACAGGGATGCCGTGATGACGTGGTCGCCGCTCTGCTGCGCAGCGGCAAGTCCGCGATCTGCTGCGATCCACGCGAGTTCGTTCTCTCCGAGCTTGCCGAGCACCATCGCGGCGCCCTGGTAAGTCATTGCCAGGAGCCCGTTCGCCTCCTCTCGCTCGGTTCCCGAGCAGGCCCGCACGGCGAGCAGAGCATCCGCGAGCAGCAGCGGAATCTGCCGCGCGGCAAACCCGTAGCGCGACCCCTGGTAGGCGTCCCAGACCTCGCCGACGTCGGATCGCAGAGCGACGAGTGTGGGCGGCTCGCCGTCGGCCGGCGCGCCGATGAGCGGGGTGAGGAGCCGGTAGTCCATCAGTGCTTCACGCAGTGCGGGGACCGTGCCGCGGCCCGACTCCTTCGACCACTCCATCAGCATCGGCTCCCCGATGAGGTCCCCGATGGAGACGTCGAGTGCATGGGCGAGCGCTCGGATCACGGACAGGCGGTCGAGTTCGATGCGGTTGTTCTCGGCTTTACCGAGCCAGTCGGCGGTACGGCCGACCAGGCCGGCAAGGACTTCTTGGGACAGGCCTCGGCGGTGGCGGTACCAAGCAACGCGTTCGCCGGTCGTCAGGTGCTGCGTCATTCCTCGCATGTCTTCAGCCTCACCTCGGTTCGCGAAGTGACCCCGGAAGGAATTTCCGGGGTCCTGCTGCGGGGGCCCCATAGCGTCGTGGACGTCCGATGCGGAACGTCCTGAGTGTCAACGGGGAGGCGCAGTCATGGCCCTGAGCGTTCGTGAGCGAAACCAGATCAAGGCAGCTCTTCACCGGCTGTCCGGCGATGTGCACGATCTGACCCGGAGGGTGGAGCGAGTTGCCCGAGCAGTCAATCCGACTTCCGCGTCCGCTCAACCTGCTGGAGCCGCTCATCGAGACCTGACAGGTGAGTTCGGATCGCTTCGAGCTCCCGCATGATCGCGGTGAACTCCGCGCTGGGCTCATCCACCGCCTGCCCCTCCGACTGGACGCGCACGAAGTACCCGCGCGTCGAGTCCGGGCGGACAACGCCCCGCTGAGCGAGTAGCTGAAGTGCCTTGGTCGCCGTACCGGCGGCTACGCCGTAGCGCTCGGCGATCGTCCGGACGGCCGGCAGCTTCGTTCCAGGCTCGTACTTGCCCGCCTCGATGTCCCGTTGCAGGTCATCCGCGATCTTCTCGTTCACGCGGCGGGCGGCATCAGAAGTCGGCGTCATGCCACCGATGGTAACCGGATTCCCGCCAGCTCAACCGGCACAACTGACACAACCTGTTGTGCTGGTTGTACCAGTCGTGCTAGAACAATCTCGTTGGCTCGGCCAACACGCTTCACCGAACGACCAGGAGCCCCGTAGGGGCCAGCTCCGATGTGCCCGCAACACCTATTGGCGTCCGGCGTGTCCCGCTCTTGCGGGAGCCCGTCAGGGTTACCGAACCCGTCGGAGAGCCACCGGCTCTTCCTTGAGAACTCAACAGTGTGGCCACCGCCTCCTTTAGCTGAAAAGGCGGTCAGCGCGGCAAAGGCTCGCGCACTCGACCACCGCAGCAGCATGCTGCGGCCGGTTGCCTCCTCCGCCCGTCCACCGCCCTGCGCGGTGAACGGGCGGGGTTGAGGGGAGCCGGAGTTCTTCCCGCTTCACAACGACGTGCAGCCCCGGTGCTGGAACACCGGGGCTGCTGTTCGGGCCCGTTCCTGCCTGAGAGGAGCAAGACCCAATGAAGTCCATCGTTGCACGTCACACGGGTGTTACCCCGCTTCCGGTCGACCTGGAGCCGACGGACGCGGAGCTGAACGAGATCGAGGCCGAGATGGACGTGGTCCTGGCCGAGGTCGAGTTGCTGGACGCGCTGATCGTCCTGCTGGACCGGCCGGCGTCGGAGTTCGACGGCCGCCGGATCCGCCGGGCCCACAACCGGGTGCTGAGCGCCCGCCGGGACGCGGCCAACCGCGCCGCCGGTACGCAGGTCTCGGGGGACGCGGCATGAGCGAGCGCACCGTAGCGGCTCACGTCGACCTGCTGCACGCGATCGTGGATGCGCTGCACCTGCCGCTGCCGTCGATCGAGGTGGCGGACGAGCGGCTCTACTACCGGCTGCTGGAACGCCGGGCGCTCGCCGTGCGGATCATCATCGAATCGAACCGCGCTGTCACCCGGGACCCCCGGCTGGCCGCGGACGCGATCCGCACCCGGACCGCCGAGGAGCCCGTCACCTACACCCCGTTCAAGTTCGACAAGAACGGGGACGAGCGGTGACCGGCCACCCGTTGACGGGAGCGCAGAAGGCTGTCCTTGGCCTCGCGTTCGCCCCGATGCTCGCCACGGGCGCGGCCGGCGGGTACGGCACGTACTCCAACATCAAGGGCGTCTACAACTCCGGTACCGCGCTCGGTGCGGTCGCGGCCGGTGAAGGCGCCACGGCGGTCCTGGCGCTGGTGTTGCTGGGGTTGACCATGCTGGGGCAGTCCTCTCCGGCCGTGGTCCGCGCCGGGCTGTGGGCACTGCCGGCCGCCGCGTCGGTCATGTCCGCCGTCGCCGCCCCGGACGGACCTCGCACGGTCATCTACGCGATCACCCCGCTGGGCATGTCTGTGTCGGCCGAGGGCATGGCGTTCCTGGCTCGCCGGATCGTGGTCCACGTCGACGGCCGGGACGCCGAGGCGGAAGCCCAAGCGGCGGCCGTGGTCCAGGCCCTGGCCTATCACCGCGCCCGCGCCGCCAACCACCCCGACGCGAAGGTCCGGAAGCGTTCGGACCGGGCGTCGTGGCGCCTGGCTCGCAAGGTCGGCACCGCGGACACCACGCTCGGGGCCCGGCTGCTGGATGTGCAGCGGGAACGGATCACCACGGGCGCGGACGTCGCCCTCGGCGACATGTTCGCGATCACCGTCACGCGCCCGGTCGAGCCCGTCACGGGTGGGCGTGACGCCGTCACGGCGGCCGTGACTCCCGCTCTTCCTCCGGCACCCGAACGGGATGCTCGGGAGGATGCCGTCACGGGTGGGTGTGACGGGGAAGACACGCAGGTCAACGACCCGCTGAGCGGCCTGGAGAGTGAAGGCGTCACGCCTGCCGTCACGCCCGTGACGCTCGACCAACTCGCGGCCATCGCCGGGGTTTCCACGCCGCTGATTGGCGAGCCGTTGACCGACGAGCAGATCGTGGTTGTCCTGCGGTACCTGCGCTACTCCGTCGACCCGCCGCTGTCCTACAGGCAGACCGCCGCCGCGTTCCGGGAGTCCGGATTCACCGGCGGCGAAGCCCGCATCCGGGGCGCCTGGGCCATCCTCATGGCCCAGGAAGAAAGCCCCCGATGACCACCCGCTACTCCTGGCGCCTCGCCCCGGACGGGCTGGCCACCCGCCGTCAGCTCCGCGCCCTGGGTCTGCGTCCCGGTGGCCAGGACGTCGTCGCGCAGGTGGAGCGGCCCCGCCGCCGGCGCGGCCCGCTGGTCGCCTACCTGTACCGCATCGACCTGGCCCAGCCGGTCCGGCCGATGACCGAACGCCAAGCCGCGGCCCTGGCCAAGGCCAACGCGGCCCGCCGCTGGTGCCCGACCTGCCGACGCGACGCCGGATACGTGATCCCGGCATCCCTTGGCATGTGCGTCCCCTGCGCGGACGCCCCGCACCACGCCGCCGCCTGAACACCCCCTCACTTCAAGGAGTTCCAGTGACCTCCCAGACCTCCACTTCCGCCAACAACACCCAGGCCGCCGAGCAGGGCTCCCACATGTGGGTCATGACCCTGGAGAAGCCCGGCCGGGGGATGACCACGCAGTACGGGACCTGGACGCCGCCCGCCGGCGCCACCCGCCACGACGTGTTTGCCGCGCTTCGGGGCCACATCGTGGCCGAGCACCCGGAGATGGCCTCCGCCAACACCATCTTCTTCAGCCTGGAGCCCAACCGGCTCTGACCCTGTACGAACCCGAGCACCGGAAGGAGGAACCACCATGTCCGGCATCGACTGGGACGCGGAGTTCACCCGCATGAACCCCGCGGCCCCGGAGAAGCCCAGCACGTCGTCCAAGTTCTCCGCCACGATCGGCAAGATCGGCGGGGTCCGCCGCAACACCGCCGCGCTCGCCGTGTGCGGAACGATCGCCGTCCTCGCGGTGTGCGGCACGGTCGTAGCCGTCACCGGCATGCAGCGAGAGCAGGCCGCCCAGGACCGCGCGACGGCCAAGGAAAAGGCCGCGAACGCCCTGGTCGAGGCAGAGGCCGACAAGCAGCGGGCACAGACCGAGGAAGCCGCGGCCAAGACCCTCTACGAGCGGGAAATGGCCGTCTACCTGGAGTGCATGAAGATCCGGGCGGCGGCGGTCGCCAAAGCGGCCTCGTACGACGTCGCGAAGATCCCCGCCTGCGCCGCCCCCACCCTCGGCAGTGCGGCACCCAAGGCCAAGGAACCCACCGACGCCGGCGACTCCATCACCTCCAGCCCCTGGCTGTGGGTGGCACTCGTCGGCGGCGGCGGACTCATCGCCTACAAGAAGCTCTCCGCCCCCTCCAGCTCCTCCGGTTCCAGTGCGATCAGCCCCGCGAACAACAAGGGATTCACCTTCGAGAAGGGTGCATGAAATGACGCTCCAGTTCTTCGCCCTGGCCCTGTTCTGCTGGGCCATTTTCTTCACCTTCAAGAAGACGAAGGGAAAGCAGCAGTTGATCTGCCTGCTGCTGATCGTCTCCGGGATCTTCCTGCCGTACACGCCGTTCAGTGACGAGATCCGCAGCACTCTCGAATCGGTCTTCAACACGGCGAACACCACGGTCAACAACATCGGGTCGTCACGCTGAGCCAGCGTTCGCCCGGTTACCGGTTACCGGTTACAGCCCCCAGACGCCGGTTCGAACCGCCCTGTGGGGCCCGAACCGGCGTCTGTGGGGCCTGTAACCGGTAACCGGTAACCGCCTCCAACTACACAGTGTCACTGAAGGAGGGTCGTGGAACTCCTCGTTCTCCTCGCCATCACCTACCTCGTCGGTGTCAACAACACCCACGGCAAATACGAGAAGGCGGGAATCAAGAAACCCCCGCCGAAAACGAAAGGCGCATGGTCGCCGACCAGGGCGCCGGACACCTTCCGAAACGCCCCCTACAACGCTGCGGCGAAAGCACACTACGGACTCCTCGCGGGCGCCCATTGGGCCGGCGGCCTGCGTGACGGATGGCGGTCCGCCTACCTGAAGAAGCCAGGCATCGCACCCTCCGGTTCGCCTTCCACCACAGCTCCTCCCGGGCCCTCTACCCCTCCCCCGGGGGCCGCCGTGCCGCCGAATCCCACCACACCCCCGAAGCCCACCTCGCCTCCGCCGGCCCCGCCGCCGGGGCCCACCACGGCTTCGACACCGCCGCCCACTCCGCCTACTGCCGCGCCACCTCCGGGTCCGACCATCCCCCCGCCCGGCACCGTCCCCCCTCCTCCGACCATCACGCTCCCCACGCAGATCAGGAAGGACCCCGCGATGCAGCCCAACCCGCCCGTTCCGCACACCGCGACCGTCGACGACAAGGGCATCCACGTCACCACCGCCGCCGGGAAGTCCCGCACCTACAGCGGCGGTGAGGTCATCACCCTGACCCAGGTCATCGACCTCGCCGAAGGCGCCGCCACCCTGTGCCAGACCAGCTCCGAGACCTGCCTGGAACTCGTCGACGAGTCCACGCAGCTCGCCGCGGACTGCGACGCCCTGATCGCCGAGATCACCGAGAAGGACGTCGGCGCGAACCTGATCGGCAAGTGCGAGCACCTCAAGGAGCAGCTCGACCTCCAGGCCGCCGCCGCCACCAAGCTCCACGACCAGATCCAGGGCGGCGAGGAAGCCTGCCGCACCGCCTCCGCGAACGCCGAAGTCCGCCACGGTCAGATCTTCCGGGCCGTCGCCGACTCCCCGCTGACCAAGCCCGCCGAACGCGACTTCTACAACGCCCGATAGACGAGGAGCAGCCCGCATGTCCGTCACCGAATCCCTCAAGGACGCCGCAACGTACGCGGCCCTGCGCACCAAGCTCGCCTGGCTCACCCACCAGGTCCACTCCCACGCCGACACCGTCACCAAGCTCGCCTCCGACGTCGACGACACCGCCGAGCAGATGCAGGACGCCTCCGAAACTATGAAGGCCCTAGCGGTCGATGACGCGACCACCGCCGAGTTCGCGGACGCCGCCCTGACCATGACCGGCGCCAAGGACGCCGCCGGCGCCTACACCGCCGCGGCGGACAGCGCGGCCGCGGCCGCCGACGACGCGAAGACGACCGTCGAGTCCGACCACGGAGGCATCGCCGACGCCGTGGACACCTCCCCCGTCGACATGGCTGAAGCCGCCTTCTACAGCCAGCAGTAAGGAGAGCAGGACCATGGGGCCGACCCGAGCACAGTTCATCCAGTACGCGCCCGCCGCTCTCGCGCTGGCATCCGCCGGCGTCGGCCCCTGGTCCGCACTCGCCGCCGCGGCGGCCGGAGCGGGGGCCTGGGCCATCAACGCCTCCGCCCCCGCCCTGCGCTCCCTGATCGCGTGCGGGCTCACCACCAGCGGCTGCGGCATCGCCGCTCACCAACTCCTCGCCGGCGGCATGGACCCGCTGTTCGCCCTCGGCCTCGCCGTCCCGGCCGGCGCCGCAGTCCTGGCCCACCACCGCAACACCGCCGGCGAACTCCCCGCGCTCCCCGCCACGGCCACGCCTGAGGCGGGTCAGTCATCGCAGGCGCAGCTCATCACCGCGTGGTGGAAGGAGTTCATCTCCGGGCCCACCCAGACCGAGGGTCGCAAGCTGATCCAGCCCGGGGCCGACCTCGCCCACCTGGCCATCGAGACGGGGGCCGACTCCGTGTGGTTCACCGGGATCATCACGCTGCCCCAGGGACAGCAGGTCCGGGTGAAGGCAGCCGACATCGCCTCCGTCTACCAGATCCCCATCTCCCAGGTCGAGATGGGCGACCCCAAGCACTACGCACCGAACGCCCTGCCCGTCACCGTCCACCTCACGAAGCCGGCGGAACAGCCGCAGATCACGGCCACCGGCGGCCCCGCGACGCCGGAGGAGCTGTGGTCCGCGTACGTGGGCGTACCCGAGGGCGCGATGCCCGGCACCACCCTGACCCTCACCCGCTACGACGGGCCCCTGGACTGGGAAGGAATCGCCACCCGCGACCGCAAGGCGATCGGAACCGTCAACATCCAAGACCTCGCGGGCAACCTCGACCTGGAGACCATCCAGATCGCCCTCGCCCCTACCGACAAGCCCTCGCAGATGGGGGTGCGCGTGATGAAGGAGCACGCGCTGATGCACGGCACCATGCTCTCCTCGGTCGTCGACGAACTGGCCATGGACTCCCGCGGATACATCCGCCTGGGCACCTACATCGACGCACGCGCCGCCCTGGTCCCCCTGGCCCAGCCGGGTTCCGGCGCCCGCCACCTGTATTTGGTGGGCGGATCCCGCTCCGGAAAGTCCGGAATCCTGGAACAGATCCTGCTCTCCGCCCACCGCTCGCGCATCGCGGTGATCCTGGCCTCCCCGCAGGCAGGGACCATCGCCGGAGCACATCTGGCCGCCCACTGCGGGGACGGCCTGGACGAGGCGATGGGCGCCCTGCGCCTGGCCTACGCGCTGATGCTCGACCGCGAGGCCCGCTACCGCTCCCCGGCCTTTCCCTTCACCGACCCGCTGATCGAGTGCGTCATCGACGAGGCACACATGCTGTTGTCGGTCTCCTCGCCGTACCACGCGGAGGCCAAGGCGATCGTCGAGCAGCTCACCCGCCGGTCCCTCAAGCGGGGCATCGGCGTGGTCCTGGCCACCCAGACCCCTCTGGCCGAAGACCTCGGCAACTCGACCGTCATTCGCTCGCAGCTGCTGATCGGCGGCGGCGCGGTGTTTCTGCGCTGCGCCAAAGGCCAGGGTTCCCTGGTCGGGGCGAACGCGGTCGAGGGCGCGGAGGGCATCGACCTGTCGATGATCCCCTCGTCGTGGCCCGGCCAGTACGCCAAGGTCGCCGACCGGGACATGAGCGGCCTGGACACCGAGGCCGCAGCCGGTCCCGAGGACGGCACGTTCGGCCTGGGATACCTCCTCACCCCCGGATCCCAGGCCGTCCAGTTCCGCTCTCTGCACCTGGATGTGCCGCCGGCCTCCCTCGCCGGAGGTATGCCGCCGGTCGCCGTCGAGGACTGCGAGGCCTGGCGTCTGCGGGAGGTGATCGCACGGACGCCGATGGTCGACCAGCGTGGCAAGAACCTGGTCGGCAGCCTCGCCGACCTCCTCACCAAGACCCACCAGGGGCCGCCCGCACCGCCACAGCAGCGGGCCCAGATCGACCCCGCCGGGCCCGCGGCCTCTTCGGACGGACAGGAGCAGATCAAGCCGCGAATCCTCGATCTCCTGCGACAGGAATCCATCCCGATGACCGCCGAGACCATCGCCCGAAAGCTGGGCACATCCGCGAAACACATCAAGCCTCGCCTGTCCGAACTGAAGAGGCGGGACGAGGTCACCAACGAGAACGGACTGTGGAGGGCAGCATGACCACCCGCACCGCCACCGACTTCACCCACGTCGACCCCGCCCTGTACGCCAAGGCATTCCAACTCCTCGACCCCACCCCGGAACCCGCCGCACCTGCGGCCCCTGCCGCTCCGACACCGGTTTCCCTGATCCTCGCCGCCGCCCCTCCAGTGCACCGGCCCGGCCCGGTCGAGAAGACCCTCACCGACGCGCTCGCCTTCCTTGACACCCACGGTTGGGCCAAGCACCGCCTGATCCACCCCGAGGGCGCCCGCTGCTCCATCGGCGCCCTGCGAGCGGCCACCGGCGCCCGCAACGCCGCCTACCGGGACGCTGGAAACCTCCTCCTCGACGAGGCCCGAAGCCAGCACGGCAACCAGTGGGAGTCCATCCCCGCCTGGAACGACTCCCACACCGGACCGCAGGTGCGCGGCGTGTGGGAGGCCGCCATCCGGCGCGCACACCACCTGAACATCTGACCCGGCCGGAGCCGCCCCGTGTCGTTCTCGTTCACCGACCCCAAACCGAACAACGACCGCTCGTTCTCCTTCACCAGTCCGGCGGAGGTCGAAGAGCAGCTGCAGACGATCGCCGACCTGGCACACGAAATCCTCCGCCTGATTGCCGAGGTACGCAGGCAGATCAGCAACTGAGCGCCCCGGCAGACACGACGAGGGCGGCCCGTCTCACCAGAGCCCGGGCCGCCCTCACCCGTGTCCGGGCCACCGGCCCCCCAACGACCGCTGAAAGGCGACCACGTGAACCAGCCCCTGCCCGAGCGCGTCGCCGACGCGCTCGCGCTCATCACCGGCAAGCGCACCGTCCGGTGCCCGCATCCCGGATGCCGGGTCTCCGTCCGCTACCGCGCCGTCACCCCCGACGAGGCCAAGCGCCTGACCGACCTGGCCACCGACCACACCCGCCACTGAAGGGCGAGCTGATGACCCACTTCGAGTTCAACGACGAGGACGACCCCGAGTACGACGGCGGTGACTGCGAACTGTGTGCGCCGCCCGACGACGGTGACCCCTACCCCTACGCGCACTGCTGCGGCTGCGGAGCCGACGGCAGCAGCGAACGCCCCGACTGCACCTGCGAGTAGTCGCACCGAGGGCGGCCCCCTCTCACGCCAATGAAGCGGGGCCGCCCTCGTCAACCAGCACATCCAACTGAACTGGAGGACTCCAGCATGACCCACACGACCGACATCCGGCGAGAGGGCCACCGGCCCGCCTTACTGGACCTGTTCTGCTGCGCCGGCGGCGCCGGTGCAGGTTACGTCCGCGCCGGATTCGACGTGGTCGGCGTCGACAACCGCCCCCGCCCGAACTACCCCTTCACCTTCATCCAGGGCGACGCCCTCACCGTCCTCGCCGACCTGATCGCCTCGGGCGAGATCCGCCGGTTCACGGCGGCCCACGCCTCCCCGCCCTGCCAGAGCAAGTGCGCCCTGACCGTCGGCACCAACCAGGCCATGGGATGGGGCGGCACCCACGTCGACCTGATCGCCCCCACGCGGGAGCTCCTGGACGCCTCCAGCCTCCCGTACGTGATCGAGCAGCCCGACGGCAAGGCTGACGTCCGCAAGGACATCACCCTGTGCGGCGAGATGTTCGGTCTCGGTGTGCTCCGCCATCGCAACTTCGAGTTGGGCGGCTGGAGCACCACAATGCCCAAGCACGTGCGCCACCGCGGCTACGTGCGCGGCTGGCGCCACGGCGAGTACCGCGACGGGCCGTACGTCGCCGCCTACGGCAAGGGTGGCGGCAAGGCGACGGTCCCGGAGATGCAGCAGGCCATGGGCATCGACTGGACGGACGTGCACGAGGAGCTGACCGAGGCCATTCCGCCGGCCTACTCGGAGTGGCTCGGCCGCGCCTTCCTCGCCCTCACCACGGTCGGGGCGGTGGCCGCATGATCTCCGCGATCGGGCACCTGGCCACCGCCATCTGGCTCGCAGAGCAAGGCATTCCCGTGATGCCGCTACGGGAGGACAAGGGCCCCATGGGCAACTGCCGCACCTGCCGCAAGAACGCCTGCGGTGGCCGGCCGAACATGAAGACCCCCGGCCCGTGCGAGTGCGCTGCGCCGTGCCACGCGTGGGCCGCCGCCACCACCGACCCGACCATCCTCACCTCCGCAGCCTGGGCTGCGGCCTGGCGGCAGGCCGCAGCCGTGGCCTACCACCCCGGTGGCGCCGGGTTCACCGTTGTCGACCACGACAACACCGACGCGGTCGCATGGGCTCACCGGAACCTCCCGGCGACCACGACCGTGGCGACGACGCGCGGCGAGCACTGGATCTACCTCGGCACCATGACCTCCCGCAACGACGTACGGCCGGGCGTGGACATCAAGTCCCTCATGTCCTACGCCCGCTGGCTCAGCCCCGGCACGGGCACCATGGCGCCGCTCCCGGACGCCGTGCGCGCCCTAGTCGTCAAAGAGCCCCCTGCACCCAGGCCCGCCGGACACCCTGTCACCGTTTCGGCGCCGGCCGGGGGCGGACAGTGCCCTCACCGCTCGCCCGCCTACCTGGAACGGGGCGTCGCCATGGCCGAGCAGCGGATCGAGGACGCCCCGGACCGCATCCACCGGACGGTGTACCGGGCGTTCCTCGCCGTGCTGGCCAGGCACGGGCGGTGCGGCTGCCTCACCGAAGCACACATCAAGCGCCTGTTCGCCGCCGCGCAGGGCAAGGGCGAGTCCTTGCGGCACTGCGAGGACGCGTGGTCCAACGCCGTTGCTGCTCTGGGGATGTGACATGCCCGAGGACGAGAAGAACCCAGCGCGCGAGGTCATCACCACGTACGCGCAGGCCCACTTCCGGTACTTCCGCACCGTGGACGGCACCGTCTACGCCCAGCGCAACGGGCACCCCGTGGCCCGTCCGATTCGCTCCCAGGGCACGACCGGCAGCCACCGGCAGGAACTCATGGTCGGCCTGTTCCGCGACGGGGTCGGCGTCTTCAACGGAACCGCCTTGAAGGAGGCACTCGACTTGATCGAAGCACTCGCGCTCACCCAGGACGTCCAGCCCGTCCACATCCGAGTAGCCCCCGGGTTCGACGGGGCGACGTGGCTGGACCTGGGCCGCGACGACGGCCAGTCCGTCCGCATCCACCCCAACGGCTGGGACATCCGCACCCCCGACCCGCAGGAAGTGTGCTGGCGGCGCACCCAGCTCACCGGCGAACTCCCGCTCCCGGTCAAAGACACCGACGGCAAGGGCATCGACCTGCTGATGCGACTGGTCAACTTCGCCTCCGCCCAGAGCGAGGGCCTGGCCCTGGCCTGGCTCGTCGGCTGCCTCGGCCCCGACGTCCCCGTCCCGGCCCCGTTCCTCACCGGCCCCCAGGGCGCGGGCAAGTCCACCGCCGGCAAGATGCTCGTCCGGATCATCGAGGGCATGAGCGGCGACCTGCGCCGCCCGCCCAAGGACGAAGAGAACCTGATCACCGCCGTTGCCGCCGGGTGGATCACCGGCCTGGACAACCTCTCCCACCTCACCCCGGACCTCTCCGACCTCATGTGCTGCATCGTCACCGGCGCCGAGAACATCAAGCGGGCCCTGTTCACCGACGGCGACGTCGTCCGCTCCCGCTACCGCCGCCCCCTGCTCCTGACCGGCATCGACGTCGGCGTGATCCGCCCCGACCTCGCCGAACGCCTCCTGCCCCTCCGCCTGGAACGCCCGCGCGTGCGGCGGACCGAGGCGGAGCTTTGGACGGAGTTCGCGCGGGACCTGCCCGTCATCCTCGGGTCCGTGCTCGACCTGGCCGTCAGCGTCCGCGCCGCCCAGGCCGACATCCCCACCGACCTGCGCATGGCCGACTTCGCGCACCTGTGCGCGCAGCTCGACGCCGCCCGCAGCTTCGGTGCGCTGGACGCGTACCGGGCGAGCCTGGACGACCTCAACGACGACGTGATCGAGGGCGACCTCCTCGCCCAGACCGTCCTCAAGCACGCCGCCGAAACCGAGCCCGGCACCGAGGTTCGGATGACGTCGGCAGAGTGGCTGCACGCCCTCACCCAGCTCTACACCGGCGACGACTTCCGGCCCCAGCCCAAGGGGTGGCCCACCACCGGCAAAGTCCTCTCCGACCGCCTCAAGCGCCTTCAGCCCGTCCTCGCCGCCCGCGGTGTCCTCGTCGAGTGGGGCCGCACCAAGACCGCCCGCTACATCGAGATGATCCGGCCCCAGCCGGCGACCGACGAGCAGCAGACGGCGTTCTGACCCGCGCCACCGAATCCGCTCGCGCACAAGCAAGAAGAGCACCCCCCCCTGGCGCGGCGGTGCTCTTCTTGTTCTTCGGCGGCAGCGCCGCCGCCCAAAGGGCGTGCCGCTCCGCGGCTCCGCATTACGCCTGAAGGCGCACACAACAACAGACACACCCCACTTTTTTTCCTAAGTAGGAAGACGCTGCGTCACCTGCGTCACCACGGCCCCGAAAACCTGGCCTGACCTGCGCCAACAGGGGTGACGCAGAGCCCCAAATCCTGCGTCATCTTGCGTCACCTGCGTCACCCCGTGACGGACGCCTACGTCACCGGTGACGCAGACCCTCAACTCCTGCGTCACCCAAAACCGCAGGTCAGCGCCCCGAATGACGCTGATGACGCGATGACGCAGAAATCCGGACCTCGGACACACACAAACCCCACCCGACCCCGCCGGAGGAGCAATGCCCGCCGAGAGCGACCCCCGCGCCATCCTGCGCGGCGGACTCCCCGACCGTTACCTCAGCCCCGAAGACGTCGCCGAGATCCTCGACGTCCCGGTAGAGACCCTCTACCAGTGGCGCAAGAAGCGGACCGGCCCGCCCGGGTTCCGCGTCGGCAAGCACACCCGCTACGACCCCGCCGACCTCTACGACTGGATCGCCGAGCAGAAGCGCAAGGACATCAGCCAAGCCGCCTAACCCACCAGACCACTGCCGAGGGCGGGCCCACCCGGGCCCGCCCTCGGCGCTTGCCCAGAAAGGCCCATACGTGGCAGGCCACATCCAAGACCGGTGGTTCAAGACCGAGCAGGGACCCGACGGCAAGCCCCGTCGGATCAAGACCGACCGCTATGGCAGCGGCATGCGCTACCGCGCCCGGTACATCGGGCCGGACGGTACAGAGAAGTCGAAGAGCTTCCCCGATAAGCAGAAGCGGCTCGCCGAGAGGTGGCTGGCGCACATCGAGACGGACATGTCCCGGGGGCAGTACATCGACCCCGCCGCCGGCCGAATCACGTTCCGGGAGTACGGAGAGAAGTGGCTCGCGTCGCTGACGACGGACGTGACCACGCGGTCATCCGTCGAAGTGCAGATCCGCAAGCACGCGTTCCCGTACCTCGGCACGCGGCCGCTCGACTCGTTCCGGCCGGAGCACATCCGCGACTGGCTCAGCGAGCTGGAGCAGGTCCTGCCGGTCTCCTCGTACCGGCGCGTCATCTTCGCGAGCGTGTCGGCCGTGCTCGCCGCCGCGGTGGATGACGAGTTGCTGGCGAAGAACCCGTGCAAGGCCCGTACGGTCCGGGCGCCCGCTCCGGTCGCTCCACGGGTCCGGCCGTGGACGCCCGAGCGGCTCTTCGCCATCCGCGCCGCGCTGCCGAAGCGGTACCGGGCGATGGCCGACGCCGGCGGGGGCCTGGGGCTCCGGCAGGGTGAGATCTTCGGGCTGCCGGACGACCCGGACGACTTCCGCGGCGAGTGGCTCCGGGTGGCCAATCAGGTGAAGGTGGCGAACGGGCACCTCGTCTTCGGTCCGCCCAAGCGGGAGAAGGAACGGGATGTGCCGCTCCCCCGCCGCATCGGGCAGGTACTGCGGGAGCACCGCGAGGAGTTCCCGCCGGTGGACGTGACGCTGCCCTGGCTGAAGCCGGACGGGCCGCTCGTCACCAAGCGGCTGCTGTTCTCCCTCCCAGGTGGGGGTGCAGTGCGGCGGACCGACTTCAACACCCGGGTGTGGAAGTTCGCCCTCGTGCAGGCCGGCGTCATCCCGGAGCCGCGGCCGGGCGAGCGCCACCAGTCCGCGCGCGAGCACGGGATGCATGCGCTGCGGCACTTCTACGCGTCCGTCCTGCTGGACTCCGGGGAGAACATCAAGGCGCTGAGCACGTACCTCGGGCACGGCGACCCCGGGTTCACACTCCGGGTCTACACGCACCTGATGCCGAGCAGCCACGAGCGCACGCTGAAGGCCGTGGACGAGGTCTACAAGGCCGCCGATCCGACGACCGACGGCCCAGAGACGGCCCAGCAGGGGTGAGACGACTCCGGGCCGACGGCTGAGTGCCGTCGGCCCGGAGGGTCGTGGTGCTGGAGTACCGCCTTTGACCTGCGGTTACAGCACCGGCAGGTTCTTGCGGAGCTCGAAGGCCGTGACCTCGGAGCGGTATTCCTCCCACTCCTGCTTCTTGTTGCGCAGGAAGAAGTCGAAGACGTGCTCGCCGAGGGTTTCGGCGACCAGTTCGCTGCGTTCCATCAGGGCGATGGCCTCGCCGAGGTTCTGCGGGAGGGGCTCGATGCCCATCGCGCGGCGTTCCGCGTCGGAGAGGGCCCAGACGTCGTCGTCGGCGCCCGCCGGGAGTTCGTAGCCCTCCTCGATGCCCTTGAGGCCCGCCGCGAGGAGGACGGCGTAGGTGAGGTAGGGGTTGGCGCCCGAGTCGATCGAGCGGACCTCGACGCGCGAGGAGCCCGTCTTGCCCGGCTTGTACATCGGGACGCGGATCAGGGCCGAGCGGTTGTTGTGGCCCCAGCAGATGTACGAGGGGGCCTCGCCGCCGGAGCCGGCGGTGCGGGAGGAGCCGCCCCAGATGCGCTTGTAGGAGTTCACCCACTGGTTGGTGACGGCGGCCGTTTCCGCGGCATGGCGAAGGAGACCCGCGATGAAGGAGCGGCCGACCTTCGAGAGCTGGTACTCGGCACCCGACTCGTAGAAGGCGTTGCGGTCGCCCTCGAAGAGGGACAGGTGGGTGTGCATGCCCGAGCCCGGGTACTCCGAGAACGGCTTCGGCATGAAGGTGGCCTGGACGCCCTGTTCGAGGGCGACCTGCTTCATGACCAGGCGGAAGGTCATGATGTTGTCGGCCGTCGAGAGCGCGTCGGCGTACCGCAGGTCGATCTCCTGCTGGCCGGGGGCGCCCTCGTGGTGGCTGAACTCCACCGAGATGCCCATGGATTCGAGCATCGTGATGGCCTGGCGGCGGAAGTCCATGCCGACGTTCTGCGGGGTGTGGTCGAAGTAGCCGGAGTTGTCGGCGGGGACGGGGCGGGTGCCGTCCAGGGGCTTGTCCTTCAGCAGGAAGAACTCGATCTCCGGGTGGGTGTAGAAGGTGAAGCCCAGGTCGGAGGTCTTCGCCAGGATGCGCTTGAGCACGAAGCGCGGGTCCGCGAAGGACGGGGAGCCGTCCGGCATCAGGATGTCGCAGAACATCCGGGCGGTCCCGGGGGCCTCGGCGCGCCACGGCAGTATCTGGAACGTGCTCGGGTCCGGCTTGGCGATCATGTCGGACTCGTAGACCCGCGCGAAGCCCTCGATGGCCGAGCCGTCGAAGCCGATTCCCTCGTCGAAGGCCTGCTCCAGCTCGGCGGGGGCGACCGCGACGGACTTGAGGAAGCCCAGTACGTCGGTGAACCACAGGCGCACGAAGCGGATGTCGCGCTCCTCAAGCGTCCGGAGGACGAATTCCTGCTGCTTGTCCATGCCTTCATCCTCGCAGTTCAGACGGCCTGTGCACCACCTCCCCGAGGAGCGGGCCACAGTCGGGCCGGCCCAGTATCGCCGGCGGTGGTTTCCGCCACATTACGCACCCCCGAAAGGTCGTGACACCCCCGCACTGACCTCCGGCCCGACATGAGCATTACCATCTGCGCCCATGGGGGGCCGGCAGTACACGCGGCGCGGGCGTCGTGGACGTCCGCCGCTTCGGCGTGCCGTGCTTCCGGCGGGGCCTTCGGCGGCGTTCCGGGCGATGTCCGGGGCGCTGGTCGCGGTGCTGGTCGGAGTGGTGGTCGCCGTGCTGGTGGGGGGCCTCTTCCTCTGCTCGCGGCCCGGTGGGGCCGAGCGGTCGGCCGACGAGGCGCGGGCGCACGCCGTCTGCGTCTCCCCGTACGACCTGCCCGGCTGCTCGCCCCTCGCGCACGCGGTGCCGGCCGTGCTGCCCGCGCCGCAGCCCGCCGCGGTGCCGGCCGGCGGCGGCGGGCAGCAGACCCCCGTCCGCGGCGTCGGGGCGGGGTGGGTGCGACCGCCCGAGCCGCTGGCGCGCGCCCCCGACCTGCATGTGCTCCAGGTGCTGCGGACCTGACGGGTCCGGTTTTTCGCGCTCATCCACCCCCCTCAGTCAAAGGAACCAGGGCACATGGCCAGCAGGACCACCAACAGCACCGACCCGAACTCCCGCCAGGCGCGGATAGCCGAGATGCGCCGCGTCGAGAAGGCGCGCGAGCGGCGCAACAAGGCCATCGCGATCACCGTCTCCTCCGTCATCGTCGCCGGACTCGTCGGCTTCGGCGCCTGGGTGCTGATCGACCAGAAGCAGACCGAGAAGCGCAAGGCGCAGGCCACGGAGAAGCTCCTCAAGGAGCAGCAGGAGATCCGCAAGAAGCCCGTCGAGGGCGAGCAGGTCTGGGACGCGAAGAAGCTGGGCCGCACCCACGTCGAGACCCCGGTGAAGTACGAGATGAACCCGCCGGTCGGCGGCGACCACCACCCCCGCTGGATGAACTGCAACGGCGACGTCTACAAGGCCGCCGTCCCCGACGTGAACGCCGTGCACTCCATGGAGCACGGCGCCGTCTGGGTGACGTACAACGAGAAGGCCCCCCAGGCCGAGCTCGACAAGCTCACGGCGCGGGTGGAGAAGACCCCGTACTCGCTGATGAGCCCGGTCAAGGAACAGGCCGGGGCGATCATGCTCAGCGCGTGGGGCAAGCAGTTGACGGTGGAGAGCGCGGACGACCCCCGGGTGGCGCAGTTCTTCACCAAGTACGTGCAGGGCGAGCAGACCCCCGAGCCGGGGGCCGCCTGCACGAACGGCCTGACCAAGTGACCGGTACGGCCACGGGCACGGACACCGGCAGGGCCCGCATCCCCCGTACGTACTGGGTGTCGGGCACGGCGGTGCTGCTGGCGCTGCTGTTCGCGGCCGTGGCCACGATGGCCGCCGCCGCGAACGGCGACGACCGCCCCGCCGCGCCGGCCGCCGCCACGCCCGGGCTGCGGTCTCCCGACGCGGGCTTCGCCCGGGACATGGCGGTGCACCACCAGCAGGCGGTGGAGATGTCCTTCGTCGTGCGCGACCGGACCCAGGACGAGCCGGTGCGCACGCTCGCGTACGACATCGCCAACACCCAGGCGAACCAGCGGGGCATGCTGCTCGGCTGGCTGGACCTGTGGGGGCTGCCGAAGGTGCTCGCGGACGAGCCCGCGATGTCCTGGATGGGTGACGCCGGTGACGCCGGTGACGGGCAAGGCGGTCACGGCGGTCACGGCGGGCACGGCGACGGGCACTCCGGGCACGGGGCCGTGCAGCCCGGCGGGGCGCTCATGCCGGGGATGGCCACCAAGGAGGAGCTCGCGGCCCTGGGCGCCGCCCAGGGCCGGGACGCCGAGGTGCTCTACCTCCAGCTGATGACCGACCACCACAAGGGCGGCGTCGCGATGGCCCAGGCCTGCGCGAAGCTGTGCACGACCCCCGTCGAGCGGGAGCTGGCCCAGGGCATGGTCGACGCGCAGCAGGCGGAGCTCGCCCTGATGGCGGACATGCTCGCGAAGCGCGGGGCCGCGCCGCGCGGCTGACGGGGCACGCTCGTACGGTGGGGGGAGGCGTCCCGTCACCCGTACGGGCGTGTGCCTCCCCGTGCCGGGACGCCGCGGCGGGGGCACCCGCGCCCGCCCCACACGGCGCTTTGGAGGTTTACGCGATGACGACCGCCGGAGAGATCATGCACGCCGGGGCCCAGTGGATCCCCGCCACCGAGACCCTCGACCGGGCCGCTCAGCTGATGGCCCGCCTGGACGTGGGCGCGCTGCCCATCAGCGACACGTCGGAACGGCTCTGCGGCATCCTGACCGACCGCGACATCGTGGTCGGCTGCGTGGCCAAGGGGCACGATCCCTCGAAGGTCACCGCAGGCGAGATGGCCCAGGGCACACCGCGCTGGATCGACGCGAACGCGGACGTCTCCGAGGTGCTGGAGGAGATGCAGAGCCATCGGATCCGCCGGCTCCCCGTGATCAAGGACAAGAAGCTGGTCGGCATGATCAGCGAGGCCGACCTGGCCACCCACCTCTCGGAGGAGCAGATAGCCGGCTGGGCGGAGAAGGTCTACGCCCGCGGCTGATCCCGCAGGCCGCGCCGAGCACCGCCCGGGCCACCTGGTCCGGGCGGTCCAGCATGACCAGGTGTCCGGCGGGCTCGGCGACCTCGAAGCGGGCGCCCAGCCGGTCGGCGAGCTCCGCCTGGCGGGCGAGCCAGCGCAGGGCGCCGCGGCCCGTACCGCCGCCGTGGCCCACCAGGACGGTGGCGGGCGCGGCCAGCGGGTGCGTCGCGCGCAGGGCCAGGACCTCGGCGGCGGCGTCGACGTAGCGGGAGTTCTCCAGCAGCGCCCCCTGCCAGACGCGGCCGGTGCGGTAGCAGCGCCGTACGAGGTCACGCGCGGCCGGATCGGCCCCGCCGGTCCGCGATGCCCGTACGGCGGCCCGCCGGACGGCGGGACCGAGCGCGGCGGGCACCCCGGCGGCGGTCACCACCCGGCCCAGCGCCCGGGCCGCGCCGGTGCGCAGCGCCGCGGGCAGCAGGGCGCGGGGAGCCTCCTCGACGCTGGAGTCGACCAGCAGCAGGGCGGCGGTCCGCCCGGGGTAGAGCCGCGCGAAGGCCTCGGCGTGGAACCCGGCGATGGAATGCCCGACGACGATGACGCCGGCGGCGGCCGGGCCGGGGCCCGGGGGTGCCCCTGGGCCGGAGGCCCGGCGGGAGGCCCGGCCGGAGGCGGGCAGCGGGCCGGGGCCCGCAAGCGGGCCCGTCGCCGCGGTGCCCACGGGCCGGAGTTCCTCCCGTGGGGCGCCGCCCAGGCCCAGGGCGTCCAGGAGGCCCGCGATGCGGTGGGCCTCGCCCGCGGCGGTGGGCGGCTCGGCGGCCGGGGCGCTGAGGCCGTGGCCGGGGCGGTCGAAGCGGACGACGGTACGGCCTGCGGCGACGAGCAGCGCGGCGACCTCGTCCCAGTCGAACCAGGCCATGGCCAGCCCGGCGCTGAGCACGCACACCGGCCCACGGCCCTCGACCACCACGTGCAGCGGGACCCCGTCCACCCGCACGAAGCGCCCCGGAGCCCCCGGAGCCCCCGGAGCCCCCGATGCTGTCCGCGCGCCGCTCACGTGCGGCGCTCCTCGTACACGGAGCGGGCGAGCAGCCCCAGCCAGAGCGCCACGAGCAGCACCTGGAGCCGCTGCCCGGCGCCCAGGGCCCAGGTGCCCCGCCCGGCCGTGAACAGGGCGATGGCCGTCAGGGTCCACGCGGTGGCGAGGAGTTCGAGGACGACGAGCACCGGGCCGTGGCGGGCCAGCGGCGCGAGTCGCCCGTAGCGCCGGGCGGCGACGGTGAGGGCGACTATCCCGACGAGGGCGCCGGTCATCGCGAGGCTGCTGCTGACGGCGTGGGCCTGATGGGTGGCGGGGACGAGTCCGGCGGTCTCCCGGGCCGCGCACACCGGGTCGGCGGTGGGCGTGCAGCTCAGCGGCAGCCAGGCGTCGGCGGCGGTGGCCGCCCCGAAGAGGGTGACTCCGGCCCAGCCCGCGACGGCCCAGGGGCGGCGGGACTCGATGCCGCGCAGCAACCGCACGAGCGCCAGCAGCCCGCCGGTGAAGGCGAGCAGGCCGGCGCAGAAGTCGGTGGCCCGGAAGAGGCCGCCGAGCGGCTGGTCCCGGGCGGCGAGCTCGCTCACGTACGTCTCGATGGGGTTGAGGCCGGTGGAGAGGACGACCTCCAGGACCCACGCGGTGTAGGCGGCGGCGCCGAGCCCGACCAGTACCGCCACCAGCGTGGCCGACGGCCAGGTCCGTCCCCCGGACGGACGGAGCGCGGAGCCCGGCGTGGAGCCCGGCGTGGAGCCCGGCGTCGAGCCGGCCCGGGGACGCGGAGGGGGGCCATTGGTGGACATAGTGTGACTAATCCTATGCAAATCCGGGGTGTGATCCAGGGATCGGATACCCACCCGGGGTAGGGTTCCCGGCATGACGAGCAGAGGCCGGCGAGCCGTACCGTGGCCCCGGCCGCTGCTGCTCGCCGCGCTGCTGCTGGGCATCGTGACCATGAACGCCCTGGGCCATCCGACTGAGTCCCATGCCTCGGAGGACGCACCCGCGGCGCACTCCGTTGCCTCGGCGGGCCCGCCCGGCCCGCCGGGACCACCCGGTCCGCCCACGGACGACGAGCCCGACGGCGCCCGGACCGACCCCGGGTCCGACTGCCCCGCCGTGCTCACCGGGCCCGCCGTCCCTCCCCCCGGGGACGGACCGGCCGGCTCCCGCGATACCGCGCCGCTCGGGGGTGCGGCCCGCGTGCCGGTCCGGTCCGACGCAGGACCCGACCCGCCGTCGCCCTGCAGGCCCTGCGAGCCCCGCGCACCCCGAGAACGCCCCGACCGGCCGGCCCTCCCGCACGCATAGGCGCGTGCGGGACGGGCCCGCGCCGTCGCCCCGGCATGCCCGCGCCTCCCCCCACAACACACCCACGAGGTACTTCCGTGCGCCCTCTCCCCTCCCGTCGAGCCGTTCTCGGCGCCTCCGCCGCCTCCGCCGCCGCCCTCGCCGGGTCCGGGCTGCTCTCCGCCTGCGCCCGGACCGCCACGGGCCGCGGCGCCACGGGCCACGGCGCCGGGGTCGACGGCGCGAAGCACGCCGCCGCCGGAGCCGCCGCCCCCGCCGACTACGTCGACCCGGCCGGGCCCGAGGTGCAGGCCGTCGAGGCCGCCCGCAAGGCCACGGGACCGCTCACCGAGGCCAGGATCACCGCCACCGCCACCTCCGTGGACCTCGGCGGAGGGCACGTCTTCCGCTCCTGGGCCTACGGCGACAAGGTCCCGGGCCCGGAGGTGCGGGCCACCGCGGGCGGCACGCTCTCCCTGACCCTCGCCAACAACCTCCCCGAGGCCACCTCCCTGCACTGCCACGGCCTGGCGATGCGCAACGACATGGACGGGGTCCCCGGGGTGACCCAGCGGGACATCGCCCCGGGCGGCTCCTTCACCTACAGGTTCGCCGTGCCGACCCCGGGGACCTACCTGTTCCACCCGCACACCGGGGTCCAGCAGGACCGCGGGCTGTACGCGCCGCTGATCGTCGAGGACCCGGCCGAGCCCCTCTCGTACGACAAGGAGTGGGTGGTCGTCCTGGACGACTGGCTCGACGGGGTGGACGGCTCCACCCCGGACGCCGTGCTCGCCGAACTGCGCGGCGCGAGCGGCCAGTCCGGGGGCGGCCACACGGGACACGGCACGACGCCCACCGCCCCGCCGTCCCCCCGGCCGTCCGCCGGCGGCTCCGGCACCGGCCCCTCGCGCGTCCGCCTGCTCGGGGAGAGCGACGTGCTCGGCAAGGACGTGGGCAACGTCGAATACCCGTACTACCTGATCAACGGCCGGACGGCGGACGACCCGTCGGTCTTCACCGCACGCCCCGGGGACCGGATCCGGCTGCGCATCGTCAACGCGGGCGGGGACACCCCCTTCCGAATCGCCCTCGGCGGCCACGAACTGACGGTCACCCACACCGACGGCTACCCGGTGGAGCCCGCGAAGACCGGCTGCCTGCTGCTCGGCATGGGCGAGCGGTACGACGTGCTCGTCACCGCGCAGGACGGGGTGTTCCCGCTCACCGCGCTGGCCGAGGGCAAGGGCGCGTCGGCGTCGGCGCTCGCCGTGCTGCGCACGGGCACGGGGACGGCGCCCACCGCCGCGACCAGGCCGACCGAGCTGACCACCGCCCCGCTGATGGCGGACGGGCTCAGGGCCGCGGAGTCGGTGGCGCTGCCCGCGCGCACCCCGGACCGTACGCTCTCGCTCCGGCTGACCGGCACGATGACCCGCTTCAACTGGGCCTTCGACGGCGCCCCGTTCACCCCCGACCAGCGGCATCCGGTGAAGGCGGGAGAGCGGGTACGGCTGGAGTTCAGGAACCAGACGCCGATGTGGCACCCGGTCCACCTGCACGGGCACACCTTCGCCCTGGGCGGTGGCGCGGGCGCCCGCAAGGACACCACGATCATCCTGTCGGGCGGGAGGTTGACGGTGGACTTCGACGCCGACAACCCCGGGCTGTGGATGCTGCACTGCCACAACGTGTACCACTCGGAGTCCGGAATGATGACGGTCCTCGGTTACGAACGCTGAGTTCCGCCCGCCGGGAAATGGCGGCGGGGTGCCGGCGGGGCCGTGGCAGGCTTGTGCCGATCACGACACGAGACGCGACGAACAAAAGGACGCCTCAGCCCGTATGAGCACCCCGCCGAAACCGTCCGCCACCCCGACCGAACCGGCCGGAACGCCCATACCCGAGGCGGCCGCACAGCCGTCACCGTCCCTTCGGAAGACCCCGCAGCCGACCCCGTCACCGGACCCCGCCCCGGCCGCACCCCCGGCACCGTCGCCCGAGGAACCCCCGTCCGCAGTCCCGTCCTTGAGCAAGCCCCCGTCCCCGGCGGCGTCGCCGGAGCAGGCCCCGCCCGCCGCCCTCTCCCTGGAGAAGACCCCCGCCGCCCCGCAGGGACCCGCCGCCTCGTCGTTCGCCCCGTTCGTGCCCGCGCCCCCGGCTCCGGCGGCCGGCCCCGTTCCCGGCTTCGGCGGGGCCGGAGGGCCCGCCCCCGCCAACCCGTGGGCCCAGCACGGCGGCCCCGGATACGCCGGATACGGCTACGGCGGACCCGGCTACCCGACGTACGCGCAGCCCGGCCCCGCCACCGGCAACGGCCTGGCCGTCTCCGCGGCGATCGTCGGCGGCTTCGGCATCCTCATCGGCCTCGTACCCCTCCTCTTCTGGCTCGGCTTCATCCTCGGCCTGACCGCGATCGGCCTCGGCATCGGCGCGATCGTCCGCGCCTCGAAGGGCGCTCCCCAGAAGACGCTGTCCATCGTCGGCACCGTCCTCGGCGTGCTCGCCCTCGTCGCCTCGGTCGGCGGCCTGTTCCTCACCGCCCTCGTCTTCGACGAGGCCGCCGACCGCCGGGCGCAGGACCGCCGGCAGCAGCGCCTCCAGCCGGACGGGCTCTTCCCCAGCCGGCCGCCGTCGGCCTCGCCGAAGCCGACGAAGCCCTCCCAGGTGCCCGGCCTGACCAGCCCGCTGCCCTTCGGCGAGACCTTCACCTACGACAACGGCGTGAAGGTGAGCCTTTCGGCGCCGAAGGAGTACGAGCCGAAGGGCGTCCTCGCCCGCGAGTCCAAGAACCCGATCCAGATCACGGTCACCATCACCAACGGCTCGGCGGAGCCGTACGAGGTCCTCTTCCCCATGCCCAGCGTCCGCGACGAGCAGGGCGAGACCGCCAAGGTGATCTACGACGGCAGCGCCGGCGTACCGAAGGTGATCAGGGGCTCGATCATGCCCGGCCAGTCCGCCAGCGGCGTCGTGGCGTTCGACCTGCCCGACGGCACCAAGAACATCACCGCGGACATCTCCCCGGGACTCGTCCCCTCCGTGAAGTACACCGGCCCCATCGGCTGACGCGCTGAGCGGAAAGGCCGAGAGAGGCTCCGAGCCGCGGAAACACACGGGACCCAGGACATCGCGTCAGAAAGACGATTAGACTGGGCCCCGTGCCTCAACTTCGTCTCGCTCTGAATCAGATCGACTCGCACGTCGGCAACATCACCGCCAACGCCGACTCGGTCGTCCACTGGACCCGGCACTCCGCCGAACAGGGCGCCCATCTGGTGGCGTTCCCGGAGATGGTGCTGACCGGGTACCCCGTCGAGGACCTCGCCCTGCGCGAGTCCTTCGTCGAGGCCTCCCGCACCGCCCTGCGCGATCTGGCCCGGCGGCTCGCGGACGAGGGCTTCGGCGAGCTCCCCGTCGTCGTCGGCTACCTCGACCGCACCGAGAAGGCCGCGCCCCGGCTCGGCCGCCCGGCCGGTTCCCCGGAGAACGCGGCGGCGGTCCTGCACCGCGGCGAGGTCGTCCTGCGCTTCGCCAAGCACCACCTCCCCAACTACGGCGTGTTCGACGAGTTCCGGTACTTCGTGCCGGGAGACACCCAGCCGGTGATCCGGGTGCACGGCGTCGACGTGGCCCTGGCCATCTGCGAGGACCTCTGGCAGGAGGGCGGCCGGGTCCCTGCCACCCGCTCCGCCGGAGCCGGGCTGCTGATCTCGATCAACGCCTCCCCGTACGAGCGCAACAAGGACGACGCCCGCCTCGAACTGGTGCGCAAGCGCGCCCAGGAGGCCGGCTGCACCCTCGCCTACCTGGCCATGATCGGCGGCCAGGACGAGCTGGTCTTCGACGGCGACTCGATCGTGGTCGGGGCCGACGGCGAGGTCATCGCCCGCGCCCCGCAGTTCTCCGAGGGCTGCGTCCTGCTCGACCTCGACCTGCCCGCGGCGCGGGCCGACGCCCCCGAGGGCGTGGTCGACGACGGGCTGCGCATCGACCGGGTGATCCTCTCCGAGGAGCCCCCGGAAGCGCCCGAGGCGGTCGTCACCGGCGGTTACGCCGACCGGCTCGACGACGACGAGGAGATCTACGACGCGCTGGTCGTGGGCCTGCGCGCGTACGTCAGGAAGAACGGCTTCCGCTCCGTCCTGATCGGGCTCTCCGGCGGCATCGACTCGGCACTGGTCGCCGCCATCGCCTGCGACGCGATCGGCGCGCAGAACGTGTACGGCATCTCGATGCCCTCGAAGTACTCCTCGGAGCACTCCAAGGGCGACGCGGCCGACCTGGCGACACGGACCGGCCTGAACTTCCGGACCGTGTCGATCGAGCCGATGTTCGACGCGTACATGGGGTCGCTGGGCCTGACCGGGCTGGCGGAGGAGAACCTCCAGTCCCGGCTGCGCGGCACGATGCTGATGGCGGTCTCCAACCAGGAGGGCCACATCGTGCTGGCCCCGGGCAACAAGTCGGAGCTGGCCGTCGGCTACTCCACCCTGTACGGGGACTCGGTGGGCGCGTACGGCCCGATCAAGGACGTGTACAAGACGGACGTCTTCCGCCTGGCGCAGTACCGCAACCGGGCCGCCGCCGAGCGCGGGGAAACCCCTCCGATCCCGGAGAACTCGATCGTGAAGCCGCCGAGCGCGGAACTGCGCCCGGGCCAGGTGGACACGGACTCGCTGCCGGACTACCCGGTGCTCGACGCGATCCTGGCGCTGTACGTGGACCGCGACCAGGGCATGGAGGCGATCGTGGCGGCCGGCTTCGACCGGGAGCTGGTCGCCAGGACCCTGCGGATGGTGGACACGGCGGAGTACAAGCGGCGCCAGTACCCGCCGGGCACGAAGATCTCCGCGAAGGGCTTCGGCAAGGACCGCCGGCTGCCCATCACGAACGGCTGGCGCGAGCGGGCCTGACCGGAAAGGTTTGCCGACTCGCGGCGTCCGGTGCGGCGCATCGCAAGGCGGAGGGCCACGGCTCGTACTGGACGTACTTGCGTGGCCCGACAACGCCGCGAGGTGCCGTGCCGGGCGCCGTGAGGCGGTGAACCTTTCCGGTCAGAGCACTAGTAGGACTCCGTTAGGTCTTCGGTTCGGGCTTTTCGTGGGCGGGCATGTTGGATGTGTGGATGCACGCGAAGTGGACCGCGTACGAGCT
>NZ_JBIAUK010000025.1:0-117942 GCF_042892775.1 Streptomyces sp. NPDC001717
GGTAGGCGTTGGCGGCAGCGTAGTTGGCCTGCCCGGCCGTACCCGTCACCCCCGTGATCGAGGAGAAGAGGACGAAGGCGTCCAGGTCCAGGTCCCGGGTCAGCTCGTGCAGCAGCCACGCGCTGTCGGCCTTCGGGCGGAGCACGGCATCCAGCCGGTCCGCCGTCAGCTCCTCCAGGATCCCGTCGTCCACCACGCCGGCGGCGTGGACGACGGCGGTGAGGGGGTGTTCGGCGGGGATCGCGGTGAGGAGGGCGGTGAGTGCGTCGGGGTCGGCGGTGTCGCAGGCGGTCAGGGTGATGTGGGCGCCGAGGGTGGTGAGGTGTTCGGTGAGTTCCCTGGCTCCGGGGGCGTCGGGTCCGCGCCGGCTGGTCAGGTGGAGGCGGGTGATGCCGTGTGCGGTGACCAGGTGTTCGGCGATGAGCGTGCCGAGCGCGCCGGTGGCGCCGGTGAGCAGCACCGTCCCGTCCGTCCGCAGCGGACGCGCCGTGGAGTCCCCGGCCGGTACGGCCGCCAGGCGCGGCACCAGGATCTCCCCCTCACGGAGGGCGAGTTGGGGCTCGCCCGAGCTGAGCGCCCGGTCGAGCGAGGCGGCGGACGCCTCGCTGCCGTCGGTGTCCACGAGGACGAACCGGTCCGGGTGCTCGCTCTGCGCCGTGCGCACCAGCCCCCAGACGGCCGCCGACGGCAGAGCGGGCAGGCCCTCGCCCGGACGGGCCGCGACGGCGCCTTCCGTGACCAGCGCGAGCCGCGCACCCGCCGGCTGCTCCACCGCCAGCCAGTCCTGTACGAGGCCCAGCGCGTGCCGGGCCGCGGCCCGGGGGCCGTCGTGCGTGTCGACGTACGCCGCCACGGCCGAGGAGTCGGAGTCGCGCTCGGCGGTGAAGGCCGGGGCCACCGCCGTCCACGCCACCGCGTACAGCGGGAGCGACGGGGCGGAGGGCGCGGCCGGCAGGCCTTCGGGCAGCGGCCGCAGCACCAGCGCCTCGGCGGTCGCCACCGGTGCGCCCGCCTCGTCCGTGCACACCACGGACACCGAGCCCGGACCGGCCGGGGTCAGCCGGACCCGGAGCGCCGTCGCACCGGTCGCATGGAGGCGCAGACCCGTCCACGCGAACGGCAGGACGACCTCGGTCGCGTCCTCCTCCCGGACCGGAAGCAGGTGCAGCGCCGCGTCGAGGAGGGCCGGGTGCAGGGCGAACGCGTCACCGGAGGCGGCGAGTTCGGCGGGCAGCCGCACCTCGGCGAACAGGTTCTCGCCGTCGCGCCAGGCGCCCGTCAGGTTGCGGAAGGCCGGCCCGTAGCCGTAGCCCAGCTCCGCCAGGCGCCCGTACACCCGCTCCACGTCGATCACGGCGGCCCCGGCGGGCGGCCGGTCGGCGCCGGGCGCGGCGGCCGGGAACGGCGCTTCGGGGACGAGGGTCCCGGAGGCGTGGCGGACCCACGGGGCGTCCTCGGAGGTCCGGGCGTGGACGGTGAAGGGGCGGCCGCCCCCGGCGCCCGGGGCGTCCACCGTCAGCTGGAGGGTGACGGGTCCCGTGGTGGGCAGGAGCAGCGGCGCCTCCAGCGTGAGGTCGTCCACCACCGGGCTCTGGGCGAGCTCGCCCGCCCGCAGCGCCAGCTCGGTGAAGACGCTGCCCGGTACGAGGGGCACCCCGCCGACCGCGTGGTCCGCGAGCCACGGCAGCAGCTCCGGACGCAGGGTGCCGGAGAACAGCAGGCCCCGCCCGTCGGCCAGTTCCACGGCGGGCCCGAGCAGTGCGGCGCCTCCCTCGGACTCGGGCGCGGCCTCCATCCAGAAGCGCTCCCGCTGGAAGGGGTAGGTGGGCAGGTCACGGGCCCCGGCCGACCCGGGCCCGCCGATCGCGGCCCGGTCGACGGCCACGCCCCGGGTGTGGGCGGTGGCGAGGGCGCGCAGGAAGACGGCCCGCTCGCTCCGGCCCCGGCGCAGGAGCGGGGACGCATCGGGAGTCAGCGAAGTCAGCGAGGCATCCGGGCCGACCTCGATGGCGAAGGCCGGGCCCTGGCCCCGGAGGGTTTCGAGTGCGTGGTGGTAGCGGACGGTTTCGCGGATGTGGCGGGTCCAGTAGTCGGGTGAGGTGAGTTGTTCGGGGGTGGCGAGGGTGCCGGTGAGGGTGGAGATGATCGGGATGCGGGGTGGGTGGAAGGTGAGTCCGGCGGCGACGGCGCGGAACTCGTCGAGGATCGGGTCCATGTGCGGGGAGTGGAAGGCGTGGCTGACGGTGAGCCGTCGGGTCCGGCGGCCCGCAGCGGTGAAGTGGGCGGCCACGCGGTCGACTTCGTCTTCATCCCCGGAGACGACTACGGCCCGGGGGCCGTTGACGGCGGCCAGTCCCGCGCCCCCGGTCAGATGGGGGAGCACTTCGTCTTCGGTGGCTTCGATGGCGGTCATGGCGCCGCCGGTGGGGAGGTTGCCCATGAGGCGGCCTCGGGTGGTGACGAGGAGGGCGGCGTCTTCGAGGGTGAGGACGCCGGCGGCGTGGGCGGCGGTGAATTCGCCGATGGAGTGTCCGATGAGGTGGTCGGGGGTGATGCCGTGGCTTTCCAGGAGCCGGTGGAGGGCGGTTTCGAGGGCGAAGAGGGCGGGCTGGGTGTATTGGGTGAGGCCCAGGCGGGTGTCGTCCTCGTCGAAGACGATGTCCTTGAGGGGGTGGTCGAGGTGGGGGTCGAGGGCGGCGCAGGCGGTGTCGAAGGCTTCGGCGAACGCCGGGTAGGCGTCGTACAGTTCGCGTCCCATGCCGGCTCGTTGGCTGCCCTGTCCGGTGAACAGGAAGGCGGTGCGGGCGGTGCCGGAGGCGGTCGCGTGCACGACGGCCGGGTGTTCCTGGCCCGCCGCCAGTGCGGCGAGCGCCGTCAGGGCGCTCTCCCGGTCGTCCGCGACGAGCACCGCACGATGGGCGAGCACGGCCCGACCCGAGGCCAGTACGCGCGCCGTGGCGTACAGCGAGGAGGATTCCGCGCGGGCGCCGAGGTGGGCCGCGACCTGCCCGGCCTGGGCCCGGAGCGCCTCCGGGGAGTGGGCGGACAGCGGCAGCAGCACCGGACCCCCGGCGGGGCCGGAGTCTTCGGCGCCGGCGGCCGGAACCTCGGCGGCCTCCTCCAGGATCACGTGCGCGTTGGTGCCGCTGATGCCGAAGGAGGACACGGCAGCCCGCCGCGGCCCGTCGCCATCGGGCCACGGCACCGACTCGGCGAGGAGTTCGACCGCGCCGGCCGACCAGTCGACGTGTGGGGAGGGTTGGTCCACGTGCAGGGTGCGGGGCAGCAGCCCGTGGCGCATGGCCTCGACCATCTTGATGATGCCGCCGACGCCGGCCGCCGCCTGCGCGTGCCCGATGTTCGACTTCAGCGATCCGAGCAGCAGCGGCCGGTCCTCCGGCCGGTCCTGCCCGTACGTCGCCAGCAGCGCCTGTGCCTCGATCGGGTCGCCGAGCCGGGTGCCCGTGCCGTGCGCCTCGACCGCGTCGACGTCCCGCGCGGTGAGTCCGGCAGAGGCCAGGGCCTGGCGGATGACCCGCTCCTGCGCCGGCCCGTTCGGGGCGGTCAGGCCGTTGCTGGCGCCGTCCTGGTTCACCGCCGAACCGCGTACGACGGCCAGGACCTGGTGCCCGTTGCGCCGGGCGTCCGACAGCCGCTCCACCAGCAGCAGCCCGACCCCCTCCGACCAGCCGGTCCCGTCCGCGGCCGCCGCGAAGGACTTGCAGCGGCCGTCGGCGGACAGCCCGCGCTGCCGGCTGAACTCCACGAAGGTGTCCGGCCGCGCCATCACGGTGACCCCGCCCGCAAGGGCCAGATCGCACTCGCCCGAGCGCAGCGCCTGCGCCGCCAGGTGCAGGGCCACCAGGGAGGACGAGCACGCGGTGTCCACGGTCACCGCCGGCCCCTCCAGACCGAAGGTGTAGGCGAGGCGCCCGGAGACCACGCTCGCGGTGTTGCCGGTGAGGACGTAACCCTCCAGCTCCTGCGGTGTCCTGGCCAGCCGCGCGCTGTAGTCGTTGTACATGACGCCCGCGAACACACCGGTCCGGCTGCCGCGCACCGACCCCGCGTCGATGCCCGCCCGCTCGAAGACCTCCCACGCGGTTTCCAGCAGCAGCCGCTGCTGCGGATCGACGGCCACCGCCTCGCGCGGGCTGATCCCGAAGAACTCGGCGTCGAACTCGGCCGCCCCGTAGAGGAACCCGCCCTCACGGGTGTATGAGGTCCCCAGGTGATCCGGGTCGGGGTCGTACAGCCCGTCCAGGTCCCAGCCGCGGTCGGGCGGGAAGGGGCCGATGGCGTCGGTGCCGGAGGCGACGAGCCGCCACAGGTCGTCGGGAGAAGCCACACCGCCCGGGTAGCGGCAGGCCATCCCCACGATCACCACCGGATCCTCGGTGAGCGGGACCGCAGCAGCCCCGGCCGTGCCCCGGTCAGCGGGGCCGCCCTCCCGGGCACCCGGCAGCAGGCTCACCACGTAGGCGGTGAGCGCCTCAGGGGACGGATGGTCGAACACGGCCGTGGCGGGGATCCGCAGCCCGGTGAGCGAGCCGAGCCGGTTGCGCAGTTCCACCCCCGTCAGCGAATCGAATCCCAGGTCGCGGAAGGCCCGGCCGGCGTCGATCGAGGTCGAGGTGGCGTGCCCCAGTACGGTCGCCACCGTCGTCCGGACGAGTTCGGCCACCTCACGGGTCCGCTCCGGTTCCGGCAGCGCCCCCGTCCGCCCGGCCCAGGACCCGTCCGCGGCCGGCCGGGAGCCGCCCGCCGCACCGGCCGCCGCGCGGCGCAGCGGGGTGCGCACCAGGTGCCGCAGCGGGGCCGGCAGCGGGCCCGCTGCCGAGCGCTCCCGCAGGGCCGGGGCGTCCACCCGTACGGGCGCCAGGGCGCCGGCGGCACCGCCCGCCGTCGCGGCGTCGAGCAGCGCCAGCCCCTCGTCGCCGGTCAGGGGGGCGAAGCCGGACCGTGCCCAGCGGGCCCGTTCCGCCGCCCCGAGACCGCCCGCCATCCCGTCCCCGGTGTCCCACAGGCCCCAGGCGAGCGAGACACCGGGCAGGCCCAGGGCCCGCCGGTGATCGGCGAGGGCGTCCAGGACGGCGTTGGCGGCCGCGTAGTTGGCCTGCCCGGCCGTACCGGCCAGCGCGCTGACCGAGGAGAACAGCACGAAGGCGGCCAGGTCCAGGTCCCGGGTCAGCTCGTGCAGGTGGACCGCCGCGTCGGCCTTGGGCCGCAGCACCGCGTCCAGCCGCTCGCCGTCCAGACCGTCGACCGTGCCGTCGTCCAGCACGCCCGCCAGGTGGAACACCGCTCCCAGCGGACGCTCCGCCGGTACGGAGTCCAGGACCCGGGCCAGCGCGCCGCGGTCGGCGGCGTCCACGGCCGCGAAGTCGGCCCGCGCACCCAGCGCCTCCAGCTCCGCCGCCAACTCGACGGCCCCGGCGGCCGCGGCCCCGGACCGGCTGAGCAGCAGCAGGTGACGCACGCCGTGCCGTCGTGCGAGATGCCGTACGAGCAGCCGGCCGAGGGAGCCCGTCCCGCCGGTGACCAGCACCGTACGGTCGGCGAGCCCGGCGAGCCCGGCCAGGGCCGGGGAGTCGGCGCCCGCCTCCGCCACCCGTACGAGCCGGGGCGAGCTCAGGACGCCCGCCCGGACGGCCAGCTGGGGCTCGGCCAGGGAGGCGGCAGCGAGCGCGGCCGGCGCCGCGCCGTCCTCCGCCGAGAAGCCGGAGTCGACATCGGCCAGGGCGAAACGGCCCGGGTGCTCCGTCTGCGCCGACCGCACCAGCCCCCACGCCGCGGCCGCCCACGGATCGGCCACCTCGTCCCCGGCGGCCGCCGCGACCGCGTCCCGGGTGAGGAAGAGCAGCCGGGACGCGGCGAACCGGTCGTCGGCCAGCCACGACCGCACCTGCTCGAGGACGTGCCCGGCCGCCCCGCGGCCCGCCGGAACCCGCACCGCGACCACGGGCGGGACCTCCTGGTCCTCCCGGTCCACGTCGCCGAGCGAGCCGACGAACGCCACGGTCCCCGCGGAGCCCGCCGCGGGCGCGACGGTCTCCCACACGACCCGGTGCAGATCACGTGGCCGCTCGGCCGCCGAACCGAGCCGGGCCACGTCGACGGGCAGCAGCGCCAGCGCGTCCGCCGTGACCACGGGGCGCCCCTCGGGGTCCACCGCCGTCAGGCTGCCGTCGGCCGCCCAGCGCACCCGCAGGACGGACGCACCGGTCGCGTGCACCTGCACGCCCGACCAGGAGAAGGGCAGCGGCAGACCGTCCGCGCCGTCCTCGGCGGCGCGAGCCACCGGCAGGTGCAACGCGGCGTCCAGCAGCGCGGGATGAACGCAGAAGCCCTCCGCCTCCAGCCCCGGCAGTGCCAGCTCGGCGTAGAGTTCCTCGCCCCGCCGCCAGGCTGCCCGTACGCCCTTGAAGGCGGGGCCGTACGCGTACCCGAGGGCGTCGAGGTCCTCGTACAGGGCGTCCGCGTCCACCGGCTCGGCGCCGGACGGCGGCCAGGCACCCGCGGGCCCGCCGGCCGGAGCGGTACGGGCCGGTGCCAGCAGACCGGTGGCGTGCCGGGTCCACCCCGTGTCCGTGTCCGTGCCGGCGTCGTCCGAGGAGGCCCGGGCGTGCACGGACAGCGGGCGCGCCCCGCTCGCGTCGGCAGCGCCGACCGACAGCTGGAGCCGTACGGGGCGGTCCCCGGCCAGGACGAGGGGCGCCTCCAGGGTCAGTTCCTCGACGCGCGGGGTGCCGGACTGTTCCCCGGCGGTCAGCGCCAGGTCGAGGAAGAGGGTGCCCGGCACGAGCACGCGGCCCGCGATCCGGTGGTCCTCCAGCCACGGGTGGGCGCCGGGCGACAGATGTCCGGGCAGGACGAGGCCGCCGTCCTCGGCGAGTTCGATGCGGGAGAAGAGGAGGGCGTGACCGGTCGTCGGCCGGCCGGGATGGGCGGGCGCGTTGAGCCAGTGGCGCCGGTGCCGGAAGGGATACGTGGGCAGGCCGTCCGCGTGGGTGGGGCGGCCGGGCTGGAAGGCGGACCAGTCGAGGACCGAGCCGTGCGCGTGCGCGGCGGCGAGGGCGGTCAGCAGGGTGAGACGCTCGTCCCGGTTGCGGCGCAGGAGGGGTAGGGCGCTCGGGGTGGACGCACTGAGGGCGGCGTCGGGGCCCACCTCGACGAGGACGGCCGCCACGCCGGTCTCGTGGAGGGTTTCGAGTGCGTGGTGGTAGCGGACGGTTTCGCGGATGTGGCGGGTCCAGTAGTCGGGTGAGGTGAGTTGTTCGGGGGTGGCGAGGGTGCCGGTGAGGGTGGAGATGATCGGGATGCGGGGTGGGTGGAAGGTGAGTCCGGCGGCGACGGCGCGGAACTCGTCGAGGATCGGGTCCATGTGCGGGGAGTGGAAGGCGTGGCTGACGGTGAGCCGTCGGGTCCGGCGGCCCGCAGCGGTGAAGTGGGCGGCCACGCGGTCGACTTCGTCCTCGTCGCCCGAAACGACGACGGACTCCGGGCCGTTGACGGCGGCGAGCGCCACCCGCTCGCCCAGCAGCGGCAGCACTTCGTCTTCGGTCGCTTCGATGGCGGTCATGGCGCCGCCGGCGGGCAGGTTGCCCATGAGGCGGCCTCGGGTGGCGACGAGGAGGGCGGCGTCTTCGAGGGTGAGGACGCCGGCGGCGTGGGCGGCGGTGAATTCGCCGATGGAGTGTCCGATGAGGTGGTCGGGGGTGATGCCGTGGCTTTCCAGGAGCCGGTGGAGGGCGGTTTCGAGGGCGAAGAGGGCGGGCTGGGTGTATTGGGTGAGGCCCAGGAGGGTGTCGTCCTCGTCGAAGACGATGTCCTTGAGGGGGTGGTCGAGGTGGGGGTCGAGGGCGGCGCAGGCGGTGTCGAAGGCTTCGGCGAACACCGGGTAGGTGGCGTACAGTTCGCGTCCCATGCCGGCTCGTTGGCTGCCCTGTCCGGTGAACAGGAAGGCGGTGCGGGCGGTGCCGGAGGTGGTTCCGAGGACCACGGCCGGATGCTCCTCGCCCGCCGCCAGTGCGGCGAGCGCCGTCAGGGCGCTCTCCCGGTCGTCCGCGACGAGCACCGCACGATGGGCGAGCACGGCCCGACCCGAGGCCAAGGCACTGGCCACCCCGGCGATGTCCGCGTCCTCATGGCCGGCCAGATACGCGTGCAGCCGCTCGGCCTGCGCCGTCAGCGCGTCGGCCGAACGCGCGGAAAGCGGCAGCAGCACCGGGTCGGCCGCCGCGGGTGCGGCGTCCGCCGCGACCGGCTCCGGCTCCGGGCCCTGCTCCAGGATGACGTGGGCGTTGGTGCCGCTGATACCGAAGGAGGACACGGCCGCCCGTCGCGGCCGCCCGTACGCGACCCACTCCCGGGCCTCCGTGAGCAGTTCGACCGCGCCGGCCGACCAGTCGACGTGTGGGGAGGGTTGGTCCACGTGCAGGGTGCGGGGCAGCAGCCCGTGGCGCATGGCCTCGACCATCTTGATGATGCCGCCGACGCCGGCCGCCGCCTGCGCGTGCCCGATGTTCGACTTCAGCGATCCGAGCAGCAGCGGCCGGTCCTCCGGCCGGTCCTGCCCGTACGTGGCGAGGAGTGCGTCCGCTTCGATCGGGTCGCCGAGCCGGGTGCCCGTCCCGTGCGCCTCCATGGCGTCGACGTCCCGTGCGGTGAGTCCGGCAGAGGCCAGGGCCTGGCGGATCACCCGCTCCTGCGCCGGACCGTTCGGGGCGGTCAGGCCGTTGCTGGCACCGTCCTGGTTGACGGCGGAGCCCCGTACGACGGCCAGGACTCGGTGCCCGTTGCGCCGGGCGTCCGAGAGTCGCTCCACCACCAGCAGCCCGACCCCCTCGGCCCACGCCGTGCCGTCCGCGGCCGCGGCGAACGGCTTGCAGCGGCCGTCGGGAGCCAGCCCGCGCTGCCGGCTGAACTCCAGGAACATGCCGGGTGTGGGCATGACGGTGACCCCGCCCGCAAGGGCCAGATCGCACTCACCCCGGCGCAGTGCCTGGACCGCCAGGTGCAGGGCGACCAGGGAGGACGAGCACGCGGTGTCCACGGTCACCGCCGGCCCCTCCAGGCCGAAGGTGTAGGCGAGCCGGCCCGAGGCGACGCTCGCCGTGCTGCCGGTGAGCAGGTACCCGTCGTAGCCGTCGGCCGCCTCGTGCAGGCGCGGCCCGTAGTCCATGGCCGTCGCGCCGACGAACACCCCGGCCCGGGATCCGCGCAGGCCGTCCGGGGAGATACCGGCCCGCTCGAAGGCCTCCCACCCGGTTTCCAGCAGCAGCCGCTGCTGGGGGTCCATCGCGGCGGCCTCGCGGGGGCTGATCCCGAAGAACTCGGCGTCGAAGTCACCCGCGCCCGCGAGGAACCCGCCTTCGCGGGCATACGTGGTCCCCGGGCGGTCGGGGTCGGGGTCGTACAGCCCGTCCAGGTCCCAGCCGCGGTCGGCCGGGAAGGGGCCGATGGCGTCGGTGCCGGAGGCGACGAGCTGCCACAGGTCGTCGGGAGAGGCCACACCGCCCGGGTAGCGGCAGGCCATCCCCACGATCACGACCGGGTCGGTGTCGGTGTCGGCCACCGGGGTCCGGGTGGTGGAGGCGGCGGTGGCCGCGTCGCCCGAGGGGGGCGCACCGGTGTACCGCTCCTCCAGTACGCGGACCACGGCCTCGGGGGTGGGGTGGTGGTAGATCAGCGCGGAGGGCAGCGCGTGCCCGGTGGCTGACTGGAGCCGGTCGCGGAGCTCGACCCCGGACAGCGAGTCGAACCCCAGGTCCTTGAAGCTGCGCGCGGTGTCCACGGCCGCGGCCGTGGCATGGCCCAGCACGAGGGCGATCTGGGTGCGTACGAGTTCTGTCAGGTCGGGGTGCGCCGGGTCTGCGGCGGGAGCGGCCGGAGCGGCGGAGGCGTCTGGAGCGGCGGGGGCGGCCGCAACCGCCGGCACGGCGGCAGCGGCCACCGCCGCAGCCCCGAGGGGATCCGCCGGGGAGTCCGCCGAAGGGGCCGCGGCGTCCAGCCAGTGCCGTTCGCGGTGGAACGCGTACGTCGGCAGCGGTACGGCCCGCCCGCCCCGGGCGGCGAACAAGCCCGTCCAGTCCACGGCGGTGCCGTGCACATGGGCTCCCGCGACGGCGGTGAGCAGGGCCGGGGCCTCCGGACGTCCGCGGCGCAGCCCGGCGAGCAGAGCCCGCCCGCCGCCGCCCGGCCCCTGGAGGGTCCGACGGGCCATCGCGGTGAGCACCGCGTCCGGGCCGAGTTCGAGATAGACGGTCGTGCCGGCGCCGTCGAGGGTCCGGACGCCGTCGTGGAAGCGGACGGCCTCCCGGATGTGACGGGTCCAGTAGTCGGGCGAGGCCAGCTCCTCGGCGGTGGCGAAGGCGCCCGTCACGTTGGAGACCACCGGGATGCGGGGGGCGTGGAAGGTGAGCGAGGCGGCGACGGCGCGGAACTCGTCGAGGATCGGGTCCATGTGCGGGGAGTGGAAGGCGTGGCTGACGGTGAGCCTTCGGGTGCGCCGGCCCAGCGCGGCGAAGTGGGCCGACACCCGGTCCACTTCGTCGGCGTCACCCGAAACCACCACGGATTCGGGCCCGTTGACGGCGGCGAGCGACACCCGGCCGCCGAGCAGGGGCAGTACCTCCTCCTCCGGCGCCTCCACCGCGGCCATCGCGCCGCCCCCCGGCAGGCTCCCCATCAGGCGCCCGCGCACCGCGATCAGCAGGGCCGCGTCGGCCAGGGAGAGCACCCCCGCCACGTGCGCGGCCGTCAGCTCGCCGACGGAATGGCCGCCGACCCGGTCCGGGGTGACGCCCCAGTTCTCCAGCAGCCGGTGGAGGGCGGTTTCGAGGGCGAAAAGGGCGGGCTGGGTGTATTGGGTGAGGCCCAGGAGGGTGTCGTCCTCGTCGAAGACGATGTCCTTCAGGGGGCGGTCGAGGTGGGGGTCGAGGGCCGCGCAGACCGTGTCGAAGGCTTCGGCGAACGCCGGGTAGGTGTCGTACAGTTCGCGTCCCATCCCGGCCCGCTGGCTGCCCTGCCCGGTGAACAGGAACGCCGTGCGGGCGGTGCCCGAGGCGGTTCCGCGGACCACCGCCGGATGCTCCTCGCCCGCCGCCAGCGCGGCGGTCCCGGCGAGCAGCCCGGCCCGGTCCCCGGCCACCACGACCGCCCGCCGGTCGAAGAGGGTCCGGGTCGCGGCCAGGGAGAAGGCGGTGTCCACCGCGTCGTGCGCGGAATCCGCCTGGTGCCGGTGCAGCCGGGCGGCCTGACCGGCCAGCGCCCCGGCGTCGCGCCCGGACAGCAGCCACGCCACGGGCCCGCCACGAGCGCCGCCCGCGTCACCGCCGCCGAAGGTGACGGCCGGTACGGAGGAAGTCGACCGGGGGGCAGCCGGCACGGGGGCCGCCTCGCCCACCACCACATGGCAGTTGGTTCCGCCCATGCCGAACGAGCTCACCCCGGCGATCAGTCGGCGGTCGGGTGCCGGCCACGCGCTCTCCCGCGTCTGGACCCGGAGCCCCAGCTCCTCCAGGGGGATGTCGGGGTTCGGCTCACGGAAGTTCAGGCTCGCCGGGATGCGGCGCCGCGACACCGACAGGGCCGTCTTCAACAGCCCCACCAGCCCGGCCGCGCCCTCCAGATGCCCCACGTTCGTCTTGGCCGAGCCGACCAGCAGCGGGGCGTCCGCCGGGCGGCCGGCGCCCAGAGCGGCACCCAGGGCCGCGGCCTCGACCGGATCGCCCACGGGTGTTCCGGTGCCGTGCAGTTCGACGTACTGGACCGAACCCGCGTCCGTGCCGGCGCGGGCGTGCGCGGCCCGCAGCACGGCCTCCTGCGCGGCGCGGTCCGGGACCGTCAGGCCCGCGGAGGCCCCGTCGTTGTTGACGGCGCTGCCGAGGATCACGCAGTGCACCCGGTCCCCGTCGGCGACCGCCCGGTCGAGGGGCTTCAGTACGACGGCGACACCCCCCTCGCCCCGGACGTAGCCGTTCGCACGGGAGTCGAAGGTGAAGCACCGGCCGTCGGGGGACAGGGCACCGAACCGGGCGCTGTCCGCGCTGCTCCCGGGCGACAGGATCAGGTTCACCCCGCCGACCACGGCCAGATCGGCGTCGCCGTGGCGCAGGGCCTCGCAGGCCAGGTGGACCGCGACCAGGGACGAGGACTGCGCGGCGTCGACCGTCAGGCTCGGACCGGTCAGCCCGAGCACGTACGAGAGGCGGTTGGCGATGATGCCCCGGCTGAGTCCGGTCACCGAATGCCGCCCGGCCGCCGCCTCGCCGCGACGGTGGTGCAGCGCCGCGTAGTCGTCCCAGATGGCGCTCGCGTACACCGCCGTCCGGCTCCCGGCCAGCGAGCCGGGCACGATCCCGGCCTCCTCCAGGGCCTCCCAGCCGAGTTCGAGCATCAGCCGCTGCTGCGGGTCCATCGCGGCAGCCTCGCGCGGGGAGATCCCGAAGAAGTCGGCGTCGAAGCGGTCCACCTCGTCGAGGAAGGCCCCCCTCGCGGGAGCCGACGCGGACCAGCGGCCCGCCGGAGGCTCCCCGACCGCGTCCTCGCCCCGGCTGAGCAGCCGCCAGAAGGCGGTGGGGTCGTCGGCCCCCGGAAGGCGGCAGGCGAGGCCGACGACTGCGATCGGTGCGGAGCGGGGCTTGGCCATGGTCTGTCACGTACTCCCTCGTCGAGGACGAATGCGCCACCAGGCTCGCCACCTGCTCTAACGGGGGTCTTTCGCCGCTCTAAATCCGGTCCGCCGGACCCCGGTGCAGCCCCGCGCGCAGCGCCGTGAGGTGCTCCACCCCGATCCGCTGCCGGTCCTCCGGCACCACCCCGTCCACGAACGCGTGGTAGGCGCCGGGGAAGTTGTGCAGCTCCACCGGTACGTCCGCCTGCGCCAGCCGCAGCCCGTACTGCAGGCCCTCGTCGCGGAGCGGGTCGAGACCGGCGGTCGAGATGTAGGCGGGCGGCAGTCCGCTGAGGTCCGCGGCCCGGGCCGGGGCGGCGTACTCGGAGACCCCGCCCCCACCCCCGTCCCCGTTCCCGCCCAGGTACAGCTCCCAACTCTCCTCGGCCAGCCGGCGGTTCCAGACCGGCGTGTCCGTGTACGCGGCCATCGAGGCGGTCGCCAGCCGGTCGTCCAGCACCGGCGTGCTCAGATGCTGGAAACACAGCGCGGGACCGCCCCGGTCGCGGGCCAGCAGGGTCAGACCGGCGGCGAGGGCGCCGCCGGAACTCGCCCCCGCCACCGCGATCCTGCCCGGGTCGGCGCCGATCTCGGCCGCATGGCCGGCGGTCCACCGCAACACCGCCCAGCAGTCGTCGAGACCCGCCGGGTAGGGATGTTCCGGCGCCAGCCGGTAGGAGACCGCGACCACCACCGCCGAGGCGTGCAGGGCCGCCTGCGCGGCCCCCAGGTGCACGGAGTCCACGTTGCCGAGGCAGAACCCGCCGCCGTGGATCCACAGCACCGCCGGCAGCGGCGCCCGCGACTCCCGCGGCCGGTAGACCCGTACCAGGACGTCCGGACCGCCGGCCGGTCCCGGGACCGTCAGCTCCCGTACGTCGGTACCCGGCACCGGCGGCAGTTCGCCGATGCCCAGCAGCCTGCCGCGGTGGTCCGCCACCGCGTCCACCAGACGTCCCTCGACCGGCATCCTCAGGCCTCCAGAGCGAGGGCCTGCGAGGGACACAGGGCCACGGTCCCGCGGGCCCGCGACTCCTCCTCGGCACCGCTCACCCGCTCCCGCAGGACGAGCACCGTTCCTTCCTCCGACTGGTCGAAGCGGTCGGGGTCGGACAGCACACACTGTCCCGCGCCCAGACACCGGTGGGTGTCGGCCGTGATGCGCATGTTCTTCAGGTCCCTTCTGCTGTACGGGTGACCGCGGTCGTCGCGTTGCCGGTCGCGGTCCTTCACCAGGTGACGGGCAGTTCCCAGACGCCCTGCACGCCGCCCGGCTCCTTGAGCGGCAGCGCTCCGGCCGGTACCGCGAGGCGCAGCCCCGGCAGCCGGCGGAACAGGGTGGACAGGGCGATCTCCATCTCGGCACGGGCGAGGTTCTGGCCGATGCACTGGTGCACCCCGTGGCCGAAGGAGATGTGGTGCCGCGCTCCGCGCGCGACGTCGAAGGCGTCCGCGCCGGGGAAGGCGTCCTCGTCCCGGTTGGCGGTCGAGATCACCACGATCACCCCGTCTCCGGCCTTGATCTCGTGGCCGCCCAGCTCGGTGTCGGTGGTCGCGAACCGGGCCACCCCGTCCGCGATGGCCATGTACCGCAGGAGCTCCTCCACCGCCCCCGGCAGCAGGGTGGCGTCCGACCGGAGCGCCGCCAGCTGCTCCGGGTTCTGCAGCAGGGTCAGCACGCCGAGCGCGATCGCGCTGGCCGTGGTCTCGTGCCCGGCGACGAGCAGCAGCAGCGCGATGTCGACCAGGTCGCGGTGGGAGAGGTGGCCCGGCGCGAGCTGTTCGGCGATGAGCGTGTCGAGGAGCCCGTCGCCCGGATCGGCCTCCTTGCGCCGGATCAGGCCGTCCAGGTAGCCGCTCAGCTGGGCGAACGCGTCCGCGCTGTCCTCCAGCGTGGTGGTGCCGGTCACCACCCGGCGCGACTGGTGCTCGAAGAAGGCGTGGTCGGCGTACGGCACGCCGAGCAGCTCGCAGATGACGATGGACGGCACCGGCAGGGCGAAGTCCGGGACCAGGTCGGCGACCGGCCCCTTCGCCTCGATGGTGTCGATGAGCTCGTCGACGAGGCGCTGGATGCCGGGCCGCAGCGCGGCCACCTTCTTGACCGTGAAGGTGGACAGCAACATGCGCCGCTGGACGGTGTGCTCGGGCGGGTCCATCCCGATGAAGTTGCGCACCTTGCGGGCGGCCTCGAAGCGGGGGGCGGTGGCCGGATAGTGCGGATGCACCCGGTCCGAGGAGAAGGTCGCCGCGTCCAGCAGCACCTGGCGGGCCTCGGCGTGGCCGCTGACGGCCCACACCCGGCGGCCGTTGTACAGCTCCACGAGGGAGACGGGCCCCTCCTCGCGGTAGCGGTCGTAACCGGCGGGCGGCTGGAAGGGGCAGCCGCGGGCCTGCGGATACGCGGGCAGCCCCCCGGTGTCCGCGGTGGGGCCGGTCGTCGTCCCGGTCATTCTTTTGCCTCCAGGGTGGCGGTGGGCGCGGCGGCCGCCGGAGCGGTGGCCGGCGCGGAGGGGCGGGGCGCGCCGAGCCGGCGTACGGCCGGTGTCTCCACCCAGGTGAACAGGGCGTGCGCCAGCCCCAGGCTGACCAGCAGCGCGAGCAGCAGCAGACCCGCCCCGGCCGCCGCCGGCAGGTCGGATCCGGCGACCAGCCGGCGGTGCCCGTACGTCACGACCAGGCCGTGCACCATGTAGAACGCGAACGAGAGCTCGCCGAGCCGTACGAGGACCCGCCCGCGCAGCGGCGAAGGGCTCCCGGTGTCGTCGGACACGGCGGCGGCGGCCACCAGCGGGGTCAGCCACAGGGCTGCGGTACCGGCGATCCCGTACAGGTACGGGACCAGGGAGTTGACGGCGTACCCGCCGACGGCGATCAGCGCGGCGGGGGCCAGCCCGATCCGGGGCCAGGCCCCGGCGAGTACCAGCCGTGCGGCGACCATGCCGAGGAGGAACTCCAGGGCGCGCACCGGCGGGAAGAAGTAGACGAACCAGATCTGCTCGAAGGACAGCGAGCCGTCGGAGATGAACGGCAGCGGTGTCCCGGTGACGGCGTACCGGCCGACCAGCGGGGCGATGACGGTGAACGCGCCGAGAGTGGCGGCGAGCGGCCAGAGCCGGGCCACCGGCACCCGGTTCAGCACGCGCAGGAGGAAGGGGAAGCTCAGGTAGAAGAAGAGCTCGACCGACAGGGACCAGCTCACGGCGTTCATCGTGTTGGGCACGGTGATGTCGGGGAACCAGGCCTGGACGAGGAAGAGGTTGGCCAGGGTCCCCTTCGCGGTGAAGGGATCGGCGGCGACCAGCATCACCACGGCCGCGAGGACGAAGGTGACCAGGTGGTTGGGGTAGATCTTCGCGAGGCGCCGCCGCCAGACCCGGGGCGCCGTGTCGTCCGGCCGTGCCGACCAGGTCAGCACGAAGCCGCTCAGCACGAAGAAGAAACTGACGCCGTAGAAACCGGCGTGGTCGAACACGTCTCCGAGGGTCTGGCCCGCGGACCCGCCGATGACCGGGTCTGCCAGGTGGTGTGGAAGGCGAAGACGAGCAGGGCGGCGATGAAGCGGAGTCCCGTCAGGGACGGGAGTCTGGACGCGGGTGGGCGGGACATGAAGGGCGACCTCCGGCTGGTACGGGAACGGGCTGGTGCGGGCGGGCCCGGCGGCCCGGGCCGGGCTCCCGGCGTGCGGTCCGGTCCGGTTCGGTCCGACGGACGACCCCACGCTCGCAGCCGCCTGTTGGCCGGATCTAAAGCCGCTCTTGTGCCGCCCCCGGCTCCACGCGCCCCCGCCCCGCCGCAACGCCCGCGCTCCCGCCAGCGGTCTGCTCGCCCGCCCGCCGCACCCCCTCGTCCCGGCCCGCGGCGGCGCCCGCGTCGGATCGGGCGCGTTTGGGGACCGCTGCCAGGAGGGTTCGTGTGTACGGGTGGGACGGGGCCGCGAACACCTCCTCCACCTGGCCCGACTCCACGATCCGCCCGTCCTTCATCACCATCACCCGCGCGCAGACCTCCCGGACCACGGCCAGGTCGTGCGAGATGAACAGCGTCGCCAGCCCCAGCGAGGCCTGGAGCTCGCGCAGCAGGTCCAGGACCTGCGCCTGTACGGACACGTCCAGCGCCGACACCGGCTCGTCGCACACGAGCAGGCGCGGCCCCGGTGCCAGGGCCCGCGCGATGGCGACCCGCTGCCGCTGCCCGCCGGACAGGGCGAGCGGCCGGCGCTCCAGGTGCTCCTCGGCCAGCCCGACCCGCTCCAGCAGTCCCAGCGCCCGCCCGCGCCGCTCCCCGCGGGGCACACCGGCCGCGGCCAGCGCCTCGCCGACGATCCGCTCCACGCTCCACCGGGGGTCGAAGGCGCTGAGCGGATCCTGTGGCACCAGCTGCACGGTGCCCCGGCGGGCCCGCCGGTCGCGTTCCCGGGCCGCGCTCCACGCCCGGCCCGCCAGGTGGATCTCACCGGCGTCGGGCGCGGTCAGCCCCAGCACCATCCGGGCCAGGGTCGACTTCCCCGACCCGGACTCGCCGACCAGGCCCAGCGACTCCCCGGGCCGCAGCGTGAAGGAGACGTCGCGCACGGCCGTACGGCGGCTGCCGCGCGGCCCCTTGAACTCCTTGACCAGCCCGCGCGCGGCCAGCAGCGGCTCGCCCTCCGCCACCCGGGCCGGCACGGCGCGTCGCCGGCTGCCCGGTACGGCCGCCAGCAACGCCCGCGTGTACGGGTGCCGCGGCTGCTCCAGCACCTCCGCCACGGGGCCGGACTCGACGATCCGCCCGTCCTTCATCACCGCCACCCGGTCGGCGAGGGCCTCGACCACCGCCAGGTCGTGGCTGATCAGCAGCAGTCCCGTGCCGCCCGCCTTCAACTCGCCGAGCAGCGCGAGGATCCGGGCCTGCACGGAGGCGTCGAGCGCGGTGGTCGGCTCGTCCGCGATCAGTACGCCCGGCTCCGCCGCCAGGGCCGACGCGATCAGCGCCCGCTGGCGCAGCCCCCCGGACAGCTGGTGCACGTAACTCGCCGCCCGCTCGGCCGGTTCGGGCACGCCGACCCGCCCGAGCAGCCCGACCACGCGCTCGGCGGCCCGCGACCGGGGCACCAGGCGGTGGGTCAGCAGGGGTTCGGCGATCTCCTTGCCCACCGGCCGCAGCGGATCGAGCGCCACCAGCGCGTCCTGCGCCACCAGGGCGATCCGCCGCCCCCGTACGGTGCGCCACTCGCGATCGCCGAACCCGCGCGCGTCGCGCCCGAACAGCCGCAGGTGGGCCGCCGTGACCGACGCGGTGGGCCCGGCCAGCCCGAGCATGCTGCGCGCGAGCGCGCTCTTGCCGGACCCCGACTCGCCGACCAGGGCCAGGCAGCGGCCCGCGGCCAGGGCCAGCGAGGCACCCCGTACGGCGTGCACCTGGCGTGGCCCGGTGCCGAACCGGACGTCCAGGTCGGCCACTTCGATCAGCGGACCGCCGCCCGAGCCGCCCGCGGCGCCCGTTCCACCCCCGGCGCCCGTTCCACCCCCGGCGCCCCCGGCGGAGCCCTCCGCACCGCGTCGTATGCCGGTCATGAGGAAGCCCGCCCTTCGGCTCGTGTCTGTGCGTGGCGGCCCACCACCGTGACCGCGAGGACGGTGCCGAGCAGCAGCAGTCCGGGGAACAGCGCGATCCACCACGCCTGGTCCAGGAAGCCCTGGCCCTCGGTGAGCATCGCCCCCCACTCCGGGGTCGGCGGCTGCGCCCCGAGCCCCAGGTAACTCAGCGCGGCCCCGGTGGAGATGGACGCTCCGAGCGTGACCGTGGCCAGTACCAGCAGCGGCCCCAGCGTGTTGGGCAGCACGTGCCGTACCACGATCAGCGGGCGCGGGACGCCGAGGGCGACCGCGGACTCCACGTACCCGGAGCGCCGTACGACCAGCGCCTGCGCCCTCACCACCCGGGCGAAGCCGGGCGCCGTGCCGACGGCCACGGCGATCGTGGTGCCCGCCACCCCCTTGCCGGCGACCAGCACCACCATCAGCGCCAGCAGCAGCCCCGGCAGGGCCAGCAGTACGTCCGCCCCGCGCATCAGCAGCGCGTCGCCGAACCGGCCCGACAGCGCCGCGGCCAGCCCCCACACCACGGCGACGGCCACACCCGCGCCCGTCGCGGCCGCGCCGATCGCCAGCGAGTAGCGGGTGCCGTGCACCACGCGGGCGAAGACGTCCCGGCCCAACTGGTCGGTGCCGAACCAGTGTGCGCCGTCCGGCGGGCGCAGCGCGTTCAGCGGATCGGTGTCGGTGGCGCCGGCACCGGTGAACAGACCGGGCGCCAGCGCCGCGGTCAGGATCAGGAGCAGGACGGCCCCGGCAACGGCCACCGACGGGCGGATCCGGAATCCCCGGTGGGACGCGCTCATGCGGCAGCCACCCCCGTCCCCTTGCGCAGCCGGGGGTCCACCACCGCGTACAGCACCTCCACCACGGCCCCGACCAGTACGAAGGCGACCGCGGACAGCGTCACCACCCCCTGGACCACGGGCAGGTCCCGCCCGCCGACCGCCTGGAGGGCGACCCGGCCGATCCCGGAGCGGGCGAACACGTTCTCCACGACCACGGCCCCGCCCAGCAGCGTGCCGGTGAACCAGCCCGCCAGCGTCAGCGCGGGCAGCGCCGCGTGCCGCAGGGCGTGGCGGGACCGTACGGTGTGCTCCCGCAGGCCGCGGGCCCGGGCGGTCAGGGCGAAGGGCTGCCGCAGTGCGTCGAGCAGCCCCTCGCGCAGCACCTGCGCGAGCACCGCGGCGATCGGCAGGGCCAGCGTGGCCACCGGCAGCACGAGGGACCGCGCGTCCCCGCTGTCCGAGACCGGGAACCAGCCGAGCCGGAAGGAGAACACCGTCAGCAGCATGATCCCGAACCAGAAGGACGGCGTGGACACGACGGCGAGCTCCAGCAGGGCCGAAACCCGGCGGGGCCAGCGGGCCCGGCCGGACGTCAGCACCGCCACGGCGACCGCCAGCAGCAGGGCCGTCAGCGTGGCGTACAGGGCCAGTTCGACCGTCGGGCCGAGCTGCTCCGACAGCACCCGGGACACCGGCTGCTGCAACTGGTACGAGTCGCCGAAGTCGCCCCGCGCGAGCCGCCCCAAGTACGCCGCGTACTGCACGGGGAGCGGCTCGTCCAGCCCGTAGTGCTGCCGGATCTCCGCCCGCTGCGCCGCGTCGACCAGGGCGTGGGTGCCGACCACCGCGTCCACCGGGTCGCCGGGTACGAGGTGCAGCACCAGGAAGGCGCAGGTCGCCGCGCCCCACACGACGAGGGCCGCGGCGCCCAGCCGGGCGGCGAGGTAGCGGACGGCAGCCGGCATCAGTGGCCCTCGACCCAGGCGCCGTAGAACTCCGGCCACGCCGAGACCGACGGGCGCAGGTCGTGCACCCGCCGGTTGAAGCCGACCGTGGACTGCTTGACGTAGCCGGGGACGACAACCGCCTGGTCCAGGGTCCAGCGCTGCACCTTCGCGTACGCCTCGGCGCGCTTGGCCGGGTCCGCGGCGGCCTGGGCCTCCTTCAGCCAGGCGTCGACCTGCGGGTCGGCGACGCGCGCGAAGTTGTGGCCGCCGCCCTCGGCGGTCTCGGTGGACAGGAAGAAGTGGCTGAGGATGTCGCCGTCGGCGCGGGCCCAGCCGGTTTCGACCACGTCGTAGCGGCCCGAGTCCAGCCGCCCGGACACCTCGGCGGCGTCGGTGGAGGCGGCCAGGTCGAGCTTGATGCCCGCCTTCTTCAGGTCGCCCTGTACCGCCTGCGAGAAGAGGCTCGGCTTGCCGTAGACGGGGGCGACGACCGTGAGGGTCTTGCCGTCCTTGGTGCGGTAGCCCTCGCCGTCCCGCCCGGTCCAGCCCGCCTCGTCCAGGAGCTTCGCCGCCGACGCGGTGTCGTGCGGCCGGCTGTTCTCCAGGGTCTTGTCGTAGCTGTACGGGGTGGTGGGGGAGAGGACGCTCCAGGCCCGGGTGCCGGCTCCCTGGAAGACGGAGGCGACGACCGCGTCCACGTCGAGGGCCTGCTGGAAGGCCTTGCGGACCCGCAGGTCCGAGAAGAGCGGGCTCTGGGTGTTCAGGTAGAAGGCGTCGACCGCCCCGGGGACGCCCTTGGAGACGAGCGACAGCTTGGTGTCGCGCTTGACCACCCCCACCTGCTGGGCCGGTACCGCGCCGGCGGCGTCGACCTGGCCGGAGGTCAGGGCGCCGACACGGGTGGCCTCCTCGCTGATGAAGCGGAGGGTGAAGGAGTCCAGCCGGGCCGGGCCGGTGTGTCCGGCGCCCTCGGGCGCCCAGGCGTAGCCGGGGTTCCTGGTGTAGGCGCGCTGCTGGCCGCGGGTGTACTGGCCGGCCTTGAAGGGGCCGCTGCCCACCGCGTCGTTGCCCGCGCAGAGCTTGTCCGCACCGTCCTTCAGCGACGCGGGGGCGGCGATGCCCAGGTAGGTGGTGCTGACGGCCTGGAGGAAGGGCGCGTAGGGGCGGCTGAAGCGCACCTCGACCTCGGTCGGGCTCTTCACCGTCGTGCCCTCGTACGGGCCGAGCAGCCCGGCCGCGTACTGGGACTTGGTCTCCTTGGCGGTGATGTGGTCGAGGTTCGCCTTGACCGCGGCCGCGTCCAGCTTCGTCCCGTCGTGGAAGGTGACGTCCTCGCGGAGGGTGAAGGTGTACGTCTTCCCGTCCTCGCCGGTCCGCCAGGACTTCGCGAGCCAGGGCTTCAGCTCGCCGTCCGGGGTCTGGTAGACGAGGGAGTCGAAGACCGGCCGCTGGACGAACGCGGTGACGTCCTGGGCGCTGGTGTGCGGGTCCCAGCAGTCCGGCTCCTGGTCCGTGGCGTACACGAGCTTGCCGCCGGACACCGGCTTGGCGGCGCCGCCGGCCGCCGGGGTCGCGGCTTCCCCGGCCGAGCAGGCGGCGAGGGCGGTGGCGGTGGTCAGGACGAGGGCGGACACGAGGACGGCTCTGCGAGCCGGGTGGCGCGAGTGCATGACGGACTCCGGGACGGTTGACGGGTGCGGGACCGGGTCCACTGTCGCGACGGGGGCTAAAGCCGGACTGAACCGCCCGCGGCGTGACCCGCCGGGACTCCCGCACGGGCCGCGGCCTGGGCGAACAGTTCGAAGGAGCGCAGCCGGTCCTGCTGTCCGGGCACCACGGTGAGCGCCATGACCTCGTCGGCGGCCGTACGCGCCAGCAGCGCGGCCAGTGCCCCGGCGACCGTGTCCGGGGAGCCGATCAGCTGGGGCGCCGTGAGGTCGTCGAGGAACTGCCGTTCGGCCCGGTCGAACCCGTACGAGGCCGCGGTGGCGGCGGAGGGGAAGGCGTCGAAGCGGCGGGCCGTGCGCATCCGTATCTTCCCCAGCAGGTACGGGGCGGCCACCGCGAGCGCGGCCTCGTCGGTGTCGGCCACCGTGACCAGCACGGAGACGAGCGTGCGCGGCCGGTCCAGCTGCTCCGAGGGCCGGAACGACTCGCGGTAGCGCTCCAGCGCGAAGGCCGAGGCGTGCGGGTTGATCTGGTGGGCGAAGGCGTACGGCAGCCCGAGCGCCCCGGCGGCCTGTGCGCTGGCCGGGCTGGAGCCGAGCATCCACAGCTCCGGCCTGCCGTCGGCGGCGGGCACGGCGACGATGCCGGAACCGGGGTCGGCGGGGGCGAAGTAGCCGCCGAGCTCGGCGATCTGGTCCCCGAAGTCGTCCCCGCCACGGTCCGGGGCCCGGCGCAGGGCGCGCGCGGTGGCGGGGTCGGTGCCGGGCGCGCGGCCGAGGCCCAGGTCGACGCGGCCGGGATGCAGCGCCTCCAGGGTGCCGAACTGCTCGGCCACCACCAGGGGCGCGTGGTTGGGCAGCAGCACTCCGCCGGAGCCGACCCGCAGGGTGGTCGTGGCGGCGGCCAGCCGGCCGATCAGGATGGCGGGCGCGGAGGTGGCCAGGCTCGGGGTGTTGTGGTGTTCGGCGACCCAGTAGCGGTGGTAGCCGAGGGCTTCGACCTGCGGGGCGAGGGCCACGGTGTCGCGCAGGGCGGTGGTCGCGGAGCCGCCTTCGAAGACGGGGACCACGTCGAGCACGGACAGCGGGATGCGGCCGGAGCCGGTCATCGGGAACTCCTCTGCGGGGAAGGGCGGTACGGGAGACCGGCCGGGTGGCGTGGCGGGGGTTCCACGGCACCCGGCCGGAGCGGAAGGGGCCGGACGGGCGGGGCCGGGTCAGGCGTGGTCGGGCACCGGCTCGGCGGCCACGTCCGGCGCGGCCGCGGGAGCGGGCTGCGGCCGGCCCGGCAGGAGCAGTCCGGCGAGGAAGACCACCACGGCGGCGGCCACGGCCCACCAGAACGCGTCGGCGAAGCTGTCGGCCGTCGGCACGGCGTGCTCGCCGCCGCCCTGGAGGATGAGCGCCACCACGGCGATGCCGAGCGAGGCGCCGATCTGGTTCAGGATGAACACCGCACCGGTGGCCCCGGCGACGGCCTCGCCCGGCACCGTCCGGTACACCGAGCCCATGGTCGGGGCGCCGACCAGGCCCATCCCGAAGCCGGCGGCGAGCTGTGCGACGGTCAGCAGGACCTGGGAGGTGTCGGGCCCCGACTGGGTGAAGACCAGGGCGCCCGCACCGATCAGCAGGGCGCCGGACGGGACCAGTACGCGCGCCCCGAACCTGTCGGCCAGGTTGCCGGCCAGCGGCATGCCGATCAGCGTGCCGAGGCCGAGCGGCGCGAGCAGCAGACCGGACTGGAGCACGCTGTGCCCGTGCACCTGCTGGTAGTACAGCGGCAGCAGGAACAGCAGCGAGAACAGGCCGCCGCCGAGCAGGAACATGGTGGTGACGCCGGCGGTGAAGCCCTTGCTGGAGAAGAGCCTCAGGTCGAGCAGCGGGGTCTTGTCGGTCCGCAGGGCGTGCACGGCGTATCCGGCGAACAGGGCGATGCCCACGGCGAGCCCGATGACGACCGGGGTGCTGCCGAAGCCGTGCGCGCCGGCCTGCGAGAGCGCGTACACCAGCGCGGCGAAGCCGGGGGAGAGCAGGAACACGCCGAGGACGTCCAGGGGGACCGGGTCACCGCTGGGCGGCGGGTCGGCGGGCAGCACCTTGACCGCCAGCACGATCGCGGCGAGCGCGAAGGGGATGTTGACGAGGAACAGCCACTTCCAGTCGAGGTTGTCCAGCAGCAGGCCGCCGACGATGGGGCCGACCACCGGTCCGAGGGTGATCGGTACGGAGATCAGGCCCATGACCCGGCCGATCCGCTCGGGGCCGGCCGCGCCCGCGACCACGGTCATCATGATCGGGTCGATCATGCCGCCGCCGAGACCCTGCAGGACGCGGAACGCGATCAGCGATTCCGCGTTCCAGGCGAAGGCGCTGAGCGTGGAGCCGAGCAGGAAGACCGTGAGGCCCAGCAGCCACATGCGCTTCGCGCCGAACCGGACGAGCGCCCAGCCGGCCAGCGGGATGGCCAGGGCGACCGCGAGCAGATAGCCCGTGGTCACCCACTCGATCGTGGCGAGCGAGGCCTTGAACTCGCCGCCCAGCGTGCTGATCCCGACGTTGACGATCGTCGCGTCCAGGTAGGACATCATCCCGCCGAGCACCATCACGCCGAGCAGCGTGAGCAGCCCGGAATCGAGCCGGGCCGGGCTGCTCTCCGGCGCCTTTGCTACAGACACGGTAACTCCTTTGAACTCATCTGCCCATCAATTTGAACTGGGTGGTTAAGTTTTATGGTTGGGACGGTAGCATGGCGCCATGAGCGTTGGCGAGACCCCGAAAACGAAAGCGGCCCCGGCGGACCGGGGCCGGATGGACAAGCGGCGGGCCATCGTGGATGCGGCCCTCCGGGTCTTCGCGCGCGTGGGCTACAGCCAGGCGAGCCTCGACCTCATCGCCACCGAGGCGGGGGTCGCGAAGCCCACGATCTACAACCACCTGGGGTCCAAGGAGAACCTCTTCCGGCACGTGATGACCGAGACGGCGGCGCGCTCCAACGCCAAGACCCTCGACGTGCTGGAGGACTTCCCGACCGACCCGGAGGGACTGCGGCCCGGCCTGGAGGACGTGGCCCACAAGCTGGTCGACTGCTACTGCGACGAGCAGTCGGAGTCCGTGCGCCGGCTGCTGTACGCGGAGGCGGTCCGCTTCCCCGACCTCTTCGACGAGGTGCGCGCCAGCGGACCCAACCAGTTCACCGACGCCCTGGCCGGCCGCCTCGCCCGCCTCGCCAACGCGGGCCACCTGCGGATCGAGGACCCCGAGCGGGCCGCCAACCAGTTCATCGCCCTCGTCTACGAGGAACTGCCGGGCATGAGCGCACTGGGCACCCGGCCGCTGGACCCGGAGCAGGTCCGGCACATCGTCAGCGCGGGCGTGGACACCTTCCTGCGCGCCTTCGCAGCCGACCCCCGCACGGGCCCCGCGCCCGGCCCCGGCGTCAGCGGCTGATCCGCTCGAACTCCCCGCGGTAGAACAGCAGTGGCTCACCGGCCCCCGACGCGTCGAGGCGGAGCACCCGGGCGACCACGATCACGTGGTCGCCCGCCGGATGCTCCGCCTCGATCGCGCACTCCAGCCAGGCCAGGGCCCCGTCCAGCACCGGCGCCCCGCCGGGGGACCGCGTCCACGGCAGCCCGTGGAACTTGTCCGATCCCCGCGCGGCCAGCCGGATCGCCGCCTCCTCCTGGTCCGCCCCCAGGATCGTGATCCCCAGCAGCCCGCCCGCCCGGATCCGGGGCCAGCTGGAACTCGTGTGCGCGACGCAGAAGGAGACCAGCGCGGGGTCCAGGGAGACCGAACAGAAGGAGTTCGCGGCCAGCCCCGCCCGCTCGCCCGTCCGCGGGTCCGCCGCCGCGACCGCCACCACCCCGGTCGCGAACCGCCCCAGCACGCTGCGCAGGCACCGGGAACCGACCGCGGCGGCCGCCGCCGCGCTCACGGCCGCGCCCCCGCCCCGTAGCGCATCCGGGCGAACTCCCGGGTCAGCGCGGCCCGCTGCTCCCCGTACCCGCCGCGCATGCGCAGCACCGACAGCAGGGTCCACAGCCGGGTCTGCGCGAAGTACCGGGGCGAGCCGTGCACGTCGTCGTGCTCCAGCAGCCGCACCGAGCGCACCCGCTCGCGCAGCAGCCTCGCGTCACCGGGCGGGATGATCTCGTCGCGCAGGCTCGTGACGTGGGCGACCGGGACGCGCAGCGCCGCCAGCTCCTCCGGCGCCAGCGCCCACCCCTTGATCACCCCGTACACCTCGTCGGGCGTCGTACGGGCCAGATGGGCCAGCGTGTCGGTGGTCACGCGCGGCACCGAACGCTGCCACTCGGTGTCGGTGAAGAAGTCGTGCAGGGGCGCTCCGGCACCGACCACACCCTTGATCCGGTCGTCGGACAGGGCGGCGCGCAACGCCAGATGGCCGCTGAAGCTCAGCGCCAGGGCGAAGGTGCGCGAGGTGTCCGCCCGGTCCCCGACGGCGTCCAGTACCGCCCTGAACATCCGGTGGCTGCCGGCGTCGTACGGCAGGGTGTTCTCGCCGACCCCCGGCATTTCGGTGACCACGCCGGCGAAGCCCAGCTGCCCGAGTTGGAGCAGCACCGGCGCCCACTGCTCCTTGACCGACACGATGCCGCCGGTCATCACCAGCAGCGGCCGGGGCACGTCCGCGTCCAGCCCGGTGGTCCAGCACCGGATCCGGCCTTCGGGTAGTTCCACGTCCAGCCGCCCGACGGCCGGGAAGCCGGCGGCCCAGTCCGCGAACGAGGCCGTACAGCGCTCCAGGGCCGTCGCCCGGGCCGCGCCGTCCACGAAGGGGAACCGCGCCATGTTGTAGTGCACGGACGCTTCGAGCAGACGGCCCTCGTCCGCCAGCCGCGTGGCCTCCGCGCTCCACTCGTGCACCCAGGAACCGGGCGTTCCGTCCCCGTCGTGCCCGATCCGGGCCAGCAGCGCGTCGTAGTGCTCGGGCGGCAGCCCCTGCGAACGGGTGTGTGCCACCACGAAGTTCTTGAGCTCGGCGATGTCGTTCATACGCTCTCCAGTGCTTCCTTGACCTCGGTGAGCACGTCGGCGGCCTCCGCGCCGTCGATCGCCCGGTGGTCGAACGCCAGGCTCAGGCGCAGCACGGGCGCGACGGTGATCTCCCCGCCCCGCGCGACCGGGCGGTCCAGGATCCGCCCGACCCCGAAGGTGGTCGTCGTCCCGCCCACCGAATGGAAGGAGTCCACGGCGCGGTGTCCGAGCGAGCTCACCGAGAAGGTCCCCGTCAGATGGGGCCGCAGCGCCAGCGAACCGGCGGCCTGGCGGAAGGTGCGCCGCCCCTCCGGCCACGGCAGCCGGTGCAGCTTCCGGATGCCCTCGAAGTCCTCCAGCCGGTCCGGGTCCCCGTCCCTGACCCGGTCCAGGTGCGCCTGGACGGCGGGCAGTTCGGCGGTGTGCAGATCCGGTACGACGCTGCCCAGCACCACCCGCCGGCCGTCCAGGGTCCGGTCCAGGGCCAGTTTTCCGTTGACGAAGGGGTAGCGCGCGATCCGCGGCCGCCCGACGCCGCCGCGGATCGCGGCGTTGGCGTCCGGATGCGCGGCCAGCACCCGGCCCGCGGCCCGCAGTACGTACGCGGTCGTCGCGTACCGCACCCCCGTGCTCTCCAGGGCGGTCGCGCGGTGGGCCAGCACCCGGGTCATGTCCACCTCGGTGTCCAGGAAGACGGGCGAGAACTCCCGGATCACCTCCAGGAAGAACAGCGTGTGACGGCGCTGGCGGGGGAGCGGCTCGCCGGGCGTGTCCGTCACGGCGCCACCGCCAGCCGGTAGAGCGCCTCCAGGCTCGGCGCCTCCAGGACGTCCGCCAGCGACAGCGCCCGGCCGGTCTCCCGTTCCAGGGCGGTGCACAGCGCCAGCAGGTGCACGGAGTCCCAGGACTCGACGGTGTCCAGGCTGCGGCCGAGCTCCTCGGCGCTCACGGACAGGGCGAGTTCGTCCTGGAGCAGCAGGACGAAGTCCTCCACGGTCTTCACGGGGCGTTCCCTTCCAGGAGCGCGGTCTCGAACCGCGCGGTCAGACGGATGTGGTCCGCGGGCCGAGGCAGCGGGTCCAGGTCGTGCCGGTATTGCGCGGAGGCCTCGTCGCAGGCCACGGTGGCGAAGCCCGACCGCGGATAGAAGTCCGCGACCTTGCCGTTCTTCGCGGTGCGCCGGTAGCCCGCGAGCACCTGCCGGGCCCCTTCCTCCCGCGCACGGCCCAGTACGGCCGCCAGTACCGCCCCTTCGATGCCGCGCGAGAAGACCCGGCAGCTGAGCAGGAAGTTGTCGATGTGCACGCTGTCGCCCTCACGGGACAGCAGCACCGCCCCGACGAGGCCGTTCTCCCCGAACCGGTCGGCGGAGGAGATGGTGAGCACCGATGCCGCAGGGTCCTCGGCCAGCGCCCGCACCTGTGCGGGCTGGAGCCGGTGCGTGGTGAGGTTGAACTGGTTGGTGCGCAGCGTCAGCTGGGACACCCGCGCGTACTGCTCCGGCTCTGCGGGGGCCAGGGTCACCGAGACGTCCAGCTCGCGCAGGTAGCCCTCCAGCGAGTCGAAGGTGTCCAGGAAGTCCTGGCGGGCCTGCTCCTCCCGGTAGCGGGCGGGCCGCGCGAGATCCTCGGCCGTGAGCTGCCGTACGTCGAACCAGCCCTCGGCCAGCAGCCGCTGCACGTGCAGCGCGGGTTCCTCGTCCACCTGCACCACGGCCACTGCCGGCAGCTCGCTGCGTACCAGACCGCACTCGAAGGGGCTGTCGTCGACGAAGACGATGCTGTCCACGCCCACGTTGAGCTCCCGCGCCAGCTCGGTCAGATTGTCGTGCTTGGGACTCCAGTTGGCCCGGATCCGTACGAAGTCCTCCTCGCGCAGCGCCAAACCGGGGTGCTCGCGCAGGGTCTTGACCACGGGATCCAGGTCGTTCTTGCTGACCGCCGCGAGCAGGACGCCCTGCGCGCCCAGCTGCTTGGCCACCTGCTGGAACCGGTGGAAGGCCTGGCCCCGGTAGCCGCCCTCCGTCTCGATGCCCTCCGGCCCGACCTCGCCCAGCACCCCGCCCCACACCGTGTTGTCCAGGTCGAGGGCCAGTACCTTCTTGCCCCCGCCTGCCGACTGCCGGGCCAGGTGCCCTACTTCCCGCGCGAAGCCGGCGAGGAGGGCGTCCGACAGATGCGCCCGGGCGTACACGCTCTGCCGGACGTCGCGTGCGGGCACCCCCTCGGCGAGCAGCGGATCGAGGTCCACGGCCACCACCTCGGACCGCAGCTGGGACAGCCGCAGCAGGCGTGCGTTCGCCTCCCGCCACAGCGCGCCCAGCCGGGCCCGGGACCTCAGGTCGACCACCTGCGCGGTCAGCTCCCGGGGCAGGGGAAGGGTGTTGAGGACGAGCGTGGCGCCGGCGCCGGCGCCGGCGAAGACGGCTGCGGCCCGCTCGACCAGCGCGAGCTTCGCGTGGAGGACCCGCTCCACGTCCTCCACCCGCCAGGGCGACGGCAGTTCGTCCGTGACGACCGCCGGGTCCAGCACCAGCAGCGCGAGCGAGGGCCGCGCCGCGTACAGGGCGCTGTCCGGATCGGCCAGGTCGAAGACCCAGCTGTCGAAGTCCGACAGCCGGACCCGGGCGAGCAGCCCGTGCCGGGCGAACTCGACGGTGAGCGCCGGCACCAGGGCCGCGAGGGTGCCGTGCCCGGTGACCGCGACGAGCGGCGCCGGTACGTCCGGGTGCGCGGCCAGCACCTCGTCCGGATCGAGGCGGGCCAGCAGCCGGCCGTACCGGACCAGATCCGCCTCGGGCGCTTCGGCCAGCAGCCCCCGGACGTCCGGGTACCGCTCGGCCAGACGTCCCGCGCGGTGCAGAGCGGCCAGTGAATCCGCCACGGTCTCAGTTCCCTTCCAGTGCGAAGCCGGCCTTGATCCATTTGCTGGACTCGATGGAGATGCCGACCGCCTTGCGGCCCGGCCCGAAGGCCCCGGCGAGCGCGCGCTCCAGCTGGAGGAAGACGATCGCGTTGCCGCTGTTGCCGGCCTCGGCGACCACGGAGACGTCCTCGGCGTTCGGCAGCGCCAGCCGCTTCGAGATCAGCCCGGTCATCCGGCCCGACAGCTGCGGGGGCAGCAGCAGGTCGACGTCCCCCGGCTTCCAGCCGGCCTCGTCCAGCAGCTCGGCCAGCACCTCCTCGGACATGACCGGCACGTGCTCCTCGATGGCCTTGTAGTCCTCGCTCGCCGCGGGCCGGTCGCTGTCCCGGTCGGCCGGGCCGAACCACTCCAGGACCGCGCCCGGCTCCCGGCCGAGCCCGACCAGACGGGTGAACAGGCCCCGCACCCGGGCCGATCCGGGCCCGGGCTCGACGGACAGCACCGCCGCCCCGGCCGCGTCCCCGAAGAGCACGTAGTTGACCAGCTCGGCGGGGGCCGCCTTGCGCAGGTCGGCCGTGACGTCGTAGAAGCGGGCGATCACGTCGCCGCCGAGCACCAGTACCCGGCGGCCGGTCCCGCTCAGCAGGATCTGCCGCGCCACGTCCAGCGCCTGCACGGCGCCCGAACAGCCCGACTGGAGCTGGAAGGTGCGCACCCCGTCGATGCCGAGCCGGTCCGCGACGATGTTCACCGTGGCGGGCATCAGCCGGTCCGGGGTCGCCGTGCCCAGCACCACCGCGTCGACGTCCCGGCCCGTGAGCCCGGCGGCCTCCAGCGCCCTGCGCCCCGCCCGTTCGGCGAGGTCCGCCAGCGAACTCGTGATCTCCCCCGACTCGAGGTCCAGCGCCAGATGGCGGGACCGGGTGCCGATGAAGGCCTCGACCCACTGTTCCCACAGCGGGTCCATGCCGAATCGCCGGGCCAGCGCGGCGTTGTCCACCGCCGGCCCGGGCAGCGCGGAGGCCGCCGAGAGGATGTGTACGTCCCGACCGGTCATCAGTGCTCTCTCCTCATAGCGTTGCCTCGCGTCGATCGGACCTCGGCCGGATCTCGGCCGGGCCTCAGTCGGACAGCAGGATCCGGGCCTCGGCGGAGGCGCGGACGCCGGTCATGCGCCACTTCCGGAAGCCGGTCAGCCCCTCGTAGCGGCCGCTCGTCCCGGTGGCCGGGTAGTACACCCACTCGCTGGTGCGGACGTCGTTGAAGTCGGCCCAGCCCTCGGCGTGGATCGTGCCGTCGTCGAGGGTGATGTCCTCGGTGTAGTAGGTCAGCAGGCCGCCGTCGCCGGGGCGCTCGTACGCGATGCGGAAGGACCCGTGCGAGGTGCCGATGAGCTTGCCCGACTCGTCGAACAGCTCGTCGTCGAACGTTCCGGTCTGGCCGATCTGCGGATCCGACACCTCCACGTCGTCGACCACCTTGACGACGATCTCCTTGGGCACGCGGATCACGATCTGGTCTGCCATGGTCTGGTTCCTCAACTGTCGTAAGGGATGGGGCGGGAAGGGAAACCGGGAGTCACACGGTCCGGGACGGGATGTCCCAGGCAACCAGCGGAGGCCGGTCAGGACTGGTGCCCGGCCCGGTGAACGGACCGGTGAACGGACCGGTGACGGGTCCGGTGAGCGGCTCGGGTCCGGCGGCGCGTCCGGCCCCGTCCGGCGACGGGAAGAAGACGTCGGTGACGTCCTCGTGCCCCGCCCGGGTCAGCACCGACCAGAAGCTGCCGCGGGTCCACGTCCCGCTGTTCAGCGGGTCGTTGTCGGAGAAGGTGTACGGGGCGTACTGGCGGCCGGTCGGATCGGGCTGGGTGAAACGCCCCCAGAACCCGTTGTAGAGGTGGTGGTCGAGTACGTGCGCGCTGCGCAGGAGCTGGTAGGCGCCCCGGTAGCGGAAGGGGTTGAGCGCGGCGGCCGGACCCGTCGCCGTCACCGCGCCGTGCGGGGTGTAGGCGTAGCGGGCCGCGACCGAGCCCTGCTCGTCGAGGAGCGCGAGCACGGAGCCGTGCTGGTCCGTCACGGCCCAGTAGTGCCGCCCGTCGGCGGTCAGTACCGCCAGCAGCGTGCCGTCCGGGGTGCGCACGAAGTCCGTGGGCACGCCGTCGTCGGCGACCCGCACCACGCCCAGGTGGCTGTGGGTCAGGACGTGCGTGACCGTGCGGCCGTCCACCGTGGTCTCGGTGATGCGGCGCGGGGTCTCGTGCCCGACGCCGTCGTAGGCGATGTCCACCACCCGAACGCCCCCGAACTCCCCGGTCAGGGTCTGCCGGGTGGGGCTGTAGGTGAACGAACCGGTCGGGTTCTGCTCCTCGGTGAAGTTCCCGGCCCCGTCGTACTCGAAGGTGGTCTCGCCGAACCGCACGACCTGGCCCGCCCCGTTGAGGGTGAACCCGATCTCGCCCAGGCGCACCAGGTGGTTCGCCCCGTCGTAGGCGTACTCCACCGCGCCCGCCCGCACCAGCCGCTTCAGGGAGTCGTACCCGTAGCCGGTGAACTCGCCGTCGACGACGGTGTGCCGCAGTACGTCGCAGTCCGCCCCGCCGCCCGTGTTGTAGCCGTACTCGACCGACAGGAGCACCTCCCCGGCCGTGTTCCGCACGGCCAGGGCGGTCCTGCGCCCCGAGGCGTCGTAGGCGATCTCCTGGACGGCCGGGCCGAAGTCCACCGAGGTCAGCCGCCCGGCCGCGTCGTGCGCGAGCAGGGCGGTGCTGCCCGCCGGGGTGGTGACGGAGGCCGGACGGCCGGCGGCGTCGTGCCCGTAGAGCACCGGTCCGCCGGGCGTGGCCAGCGAGGTGATCAGGCCCTCGGCGTCGTATCCGGCGCGGATCTCCTGTGATCCCGTGTCGTCCCTCCGCACGGCCGACGTCAGGCGGTCGCCGCCCGCCGTACGGGCCCACGCGAAGGAGTACGACCAGCCGGGCCCCGACTTGCGGACGGGCCGGCCGAGCCCGTCGTGGACCAGCCCGACCAGGGTCTCGCCGGTGTCCTCGTCGACGACCTCGGCGGTCCGGCCCACGGCGTCGTACCGGTGACCCGTGGTGCGGCCGTCGCCGGCCGTCACGGACGTGATGCGGGACAGGGCGTCGTAGCGGTACGCGGTGGTGCCGAGGGGGGCGGACGGCACCACCTGCGTGAGATGGCCCGCCGCGTCGTAACGGAAGGCGGTGGTAGCCCCGTTGCCGTCCGTGAACTCCGTGATCCGGCCGTGCACGGGATCGTAGGCCCGGGTGTCCAGGGGCGTCTCGCGGCCCGCGACCCCGGTGCGCACCACCCGGCCGGACGCGTCGCGCTCCAGCAGGAGTTCGTGGCCCGCCGGGTCGCGCAGGGAGCTCGGCAGCCCCGGGTGCGTCGGATCCGCGTACACCGCCGCGAACACCCCGGAGGTCGGCAGCCGCAGCGAGAGCGGCCGGCCCTCCTCGTCGTAGTCGCGCAGCAGCGTGCCGCCCGCGGCGTCCGCCGTCCGGGTCGGCCTGCCCGCGGCGTCCCACTCCTGCCGGGCCGTGTGGCCCAGCGGGTCGGTCACCGCGACCTGCCGCCCGGCCGCGTCGAAGGAGTGCGTCGTACGCCGGCCCGTCGGACCGGTGACGACGGTGCGCCCCTCCTCGTACGCGAACCCGGTGCGCACCGGCGCGTCCGGTCCCGCCCAGCCCACCGCGACCACCGCGGAGCCCTCGCCGTAGGCCAGGTCCACGGGCCCGTCGTGCGGCGGGGTGATCCGTACCAGCCGGCCCCCCTCGTCCCAGCCGAAGTCGGTGACCGCGCCGACGGCGTCCCACTCGCGCACCAGCAGGCCCGCCGCGTCGTACGCGAACGCGGCGGCCTGGGCGCCGGTGGGGTCGATGAGCTTGGTGATGCGGCCCTCACCGTCCCGGTGCAGGGTGGTGACCCGGCCCCGGGAGTCGGTGACGGTCACCGGCTCCCCGAACCGGTCGATCGTGTTGCCCTCGCCCGCCGACAGGGACCAGCCCGGGCCGAAGCCCTCGTCCGCCCGAGATCCGCCCCGGTACTCGCGCACCAGCCGCAGGTGCCGACCGGCTCCGGCGACCACCAGGTCGAGGCGGCGCAACACCGGCTCTCCGGAGGCCAGATCGACGAGCAGTTCCGTCCTGTCCCCGATCGGTACGCGCCGCACGGCGCGGCCTCCAGGGGTGTCCCGAAGCGTGGGCACTGGCGACTCCTCAGGGCGGGGAACGTGTCCGGAAAACCGCCGCGGCAGGGCACCGTCCGGCGGGACGCCAGGCTCACTCCGGGCTCTAAAGCTCGCCTAAGGTCGGCCCCGGCCGACCGGACCGGGCCCCGTGAATCTTCTGTTACGGGCCACTTGACGGCTGGAGTCGTCTCGTAGGCTGTCGGCGGGCCGATGAATCCCGGCCATGCGGCAAAGGACCGAAGGAGACGCGCGGTGACCCTCATCACGACTGTCCGAGGACCGAATTCCGCCACCGTCCGCACGGCCGAACTGCAGCGTCTGGAGCGGATCCTGGACGCCGCCGGACAGGGACGCTCCACGGCCGCGGAACTGGCCGCCGACCCCGGAACCGGCAAGACCCGCCTGCTGACCGCTCTGGCCGGCGAAGCCGAACGCCGGAACATGCGGGTCCTGCGTGGCCGCTGCTCCGAATCCGAATCGGCCGTCGCCCACCACCCGTTCATCCAGGCCCTCACCACCTGGCAGGCCGAGGACGGCACCGGTTCGCCGCTGCCGGAGGCCGCCGCGCTGATCCGGGCCCTCGCAGAGGGACCGGACCACGAGAACGCGGACTTCAGCACCCGCTGCCGCTTCTACGCCGAGCTGCGCACCCTGATCTCCGCCTGCCTGGCCACCGTCCGCGGCGGAGTGCTGCTCGTCCTGGACGACTACCACTGGGCGGACCCCGGCACCGCCGAACTCCTCCAGACGCTGATCCACTGGCCGGTGACCGGCGGCCTCGCCGTGGTCGTGGCCCACCGCCCGCGGCAGATACCCGCCGGCGTACGGGCGACCCTCCACGACGGGGTCGAGCAGGGACTCGTCGACCTCGTGGAACTGCCCGGACTGGACCTCGAACAGAGCGCCGCCCTGCTGTGCTCGGCCGCCGGCGCACCGGTCGCCGACGGATCCGACCTCGCCGACCTGCGGGAGCGCGCCGCCGGCATCCCGCTGTACCTGCTGGCCCTCGCCGGTGCCGAACGGGAAGCCGCCGGGGCCCCCGAGGGCTGGGGACGGGCGGCGGGCGGCGGCCTCTCCGTACGGCTGCACGCCGAGCTGGCCCCGCTCGACGCGGTGACCCTGACCGTCGTCCACGCGGCCGCCGTGCTCGGCGACACCTTCACCGTCGACGCCGTGGCCGAGGTGGCCGGCGTCACCAGGACCGAGTGCTGCGCGATCCTCGGCCGGCTGCGCCGCCGCGACCTGGTACGGCCCGCCGCCTTACCCGGAATGCTGGCCTTCCGGCACCCGCTGCTGCGCCGGGGCCTGTACGAGGAGATCGACTCCTGCTGGCGGGCGGGCGCCCACGCGCGGGCCCTGGCCTGCCTGCGCGCGCAGGGCGCCCCCGCCACCGAACTGGCCCCGCACATCGAACGGGCCGGGTCCGGCACGGGCGACGGCGACCGGCACGACCTCGTCGCCGCCGCCCGTACCGCGCTCCACCTGGGCCGGCCCGCCGCGGCGGCGCACTGGCTGACCGTGGCGATCCGGCTCGACCGTGCCTCGCTCCCGCCGGTCGCCGAACCGGTGTCCGCCGAACTGTGGCAGTCCGTGATCCAGCACCTCGCCGCGGCCGGCGACGCCGAGCGGGTCTCCGGGCTCGTACGGGAGGTCCTCGCCGGCCCGGTCGGCCCCGTCGCCCCGGCCGCAGGGGCGGCGTCCGCCCGGGCCGGCGAGGTGGCGTACCTCTCCGCCGTCCTGGCGGCCCTCGGCCGCGACGAGGAGGCCCAGGGCCTGATCGCCGCCGCGCTCTCCGCCGAAGCGCACACGGACCCGGAGGCGGTGGCCCTCCTCCAGGTCCGCCAGCAGGTGGCCAAGGTCCTCGCCGGCCAAGTACCCGCCCGCGCCGACGTCGAGGCACTGGTCCGGGCCACGGCCGGCGCCGCCCCGGTCACCGTGGCCGGCGCCCTCGCCCTGCGCGGCCTGTGCGCGGTCGTCGCGGGCGACACCTGCGCCGCCGAATGGGCACTGGAGGCCGCCGCCCAGACCCTCGACGAACTCGACGACGGGGACGCCACCGCGGGCGAGCAGGAGAGCACCCTGCTGCTCCTGCTGAGCTGGGCCGAGGCGCTCATGGGCTGGTACGGCCCCGCGCACGGCCACGCGGAGCGCGCCCTGGCCGCCGTCCGGACCAGGGGCGACGCGCATCTGCTGGCGCCGCTGCTGGACACCCTCGGCTACGTCCACTACCAGTCCGGCCGGATGCCGGACGCGCTGGCGGCGGCGCGGGAATGCCGGGAGGTGGCCAAGGCGGCGGGCCGCAGCGACCACGTCGGGCTCTCGGACGCCATCACGGCCGCCGCCTGGGCACAGCTGGGCCGCGGCAGGCCGTCCACGCGTGCCGCCCGTCCGCCCTCGGGGGATCCGATGGCCTCGCCGCGCACCCCGCTCAACGCGCTGCTCCAGGCCGAGGCGTACCTCGCGGCGGGGGACGGAGAGGCCGCCCTCGCCCTGCTGCTGCCGCGCCGGGAGGCCTGGCGCGTCTCCGAGCCCGTCGCGGTCTTGGCAGCCCGCGGCTACGAGCTCCTGGCGGCGGCCGCCGTCACGGTGGGGCTGGAGAACGCGGGCATGGAGGCGGAGGGCGTCGCCGAATGGGCGTCGCATTCGGCGGACGCCGCGGCGGCCGTCGGGATCGCCGAACAGCGCGGCCACGCGCTCATGGCCCGCGGCCACGCCCTGCTGAGCCGGCGCCGGACGGCCGAGGCGGCCCAGGTGTACGAGGAGGCCCTCGAACTGCTCGGCCCGGACAGCCCGGCCGGCGCGCGGGCCCGGGAAATGGCCAGGGAGCTGGCCCGGGAGGCCGCCCGCGGCGCCGTCCGGCCCGCGTCCGGCTGGCCGGGGGCCGAGCCGGACGCCAGGGCCGAGGGGCTGCTCGCGGAGCTCACCTTGCGTGAGAAGGAGGTGGCGGCACTCGCCGGCGAAGGCTGCAAGAGCAAGGAGATCGCGATGCGGCTGACCGTCAGCCACCGTACGGTCGAGGCCCATCTCACCCGCATCTACAGCAAGTTGGGGGTGACCTCGCGCGCGGAACTGGCGCGGCTCGTCGCCTTGGCGGGCTGAGCCACCGCGACCGCGGTCGCCAGCAGCCCGCGCCCCGCCGTCCAGCGGCCCTCGAACGCCCGCAGCTCCCGCCCGCCGACCAGCGGCCCGGGTACCCGGAGGGCGGCCCGGAACGAGCACCGCACGGGGTCGAACAGCACATCGGCCTCATGGAAGTCCAACAGCCGCCCCGTCAGCGGGAACCATGCCTTGTACACCGCCTCCTTGGCGCTGAACAGCAGCCGGTCCCAGCACAGGTCCGGCCGCAGGGCGAGCAGGGCGCGGATCCGTTCCCGCTCCCGGGGGAGCGACACCGACTCCAGCATGCCGTGCGGCAGCGGTTCGTCGGGCTCGGCGTCCACCCCCAGCGCCAAGGCGTCGTGCGCCCTGGCCACCACGGCCGCCCGGTAGTCCCGGCAGTGGGTCATGCTGCCCACGACCCCGGTCGGCCAGGTCGGCGCCCCGCGCTCGCCCGGAAGCAACGGAGCGTACCGCACGCCCAGTTCACCGAGGGCGAGCGAGGCGCAGTGGCGTACGGTCGTGAACTCGCGCCGCCGTGACGGCACGGCCCGCGCGATCACAGCCTCCTCGGCCGGATGCAGCCGGGCCCGGGGCGGATCCCCGTACGCCTCGGCCGACACGGCCCAGGACGGCAGTAGTTCCCTCATCATGCCGACTCCTTCGCGGGATCGGGTCGACCCGCCAGGATCAGCCGGGGTCCCGCGGGCCGGTCGCCGCGGCGGCGCCATTCGCGGGGGTAGCCCATCGACACCTCCTCGAAGCGGACGCCGTCGTACCAGGTCGTCCGGGGAATGTGCAGGTGGCCGTAGACCACGGCCGTGGCGCGGAACCGTACGTGCCAGTCGGCGGTCGCCCCGGTCCCGCACCACAGTGCGAAGTCCGGGTGGCGCAGCACCCGGGTGGGCTCGCGCACCAGCGGGAAGTGGTTGACCAGTACGGTGCGCACGTCCGGCCCGAGCGCGGCCAGCCGCCGCTCGGTCAGCTCCAGCCGGGCCCGGCACCACGCGCCCGCGTCGGCGTACGGCTCGGGGTGGATCAGGGCCTCGTCGGCGCACACCACCCCGTTCTCGGCGGCCAGTTCCAGTGCCTCCCGCGCGTCGCGCACCCCGGGCCGGCGGAAGGAGTAGTCGTACAGCAGGAACAGCGGCGCCACGGTCACCGGTCCCTGGGGCCCCTCCCACACCGGGTAGGGGTCCTCGGGGGTGACGACGCCCAACGCGCGGCAGCGGGACACCAGTTCCTCGTAGCGGGCCACGCCCCGCAGGAGCACCGGGTCCCGGGGGTGCGACCACAGCTCGTGGTTGCCGGGCACCCAGACGACCTTGGCGAAGCGCTCGCTCAGCAGCCGCAGCGCCGCCTCGACGTCGGAGAGGATCTCCCCGACGTCACCCGCGACCAGCAGCCAGTCGTCCTCGTGCCGGGGCCGCAGGGCGTCGAGTGCCCCGCCGTTCTCCTCGTAGGCCACGTGCAGATCGCTGATGGCGAGCAGGCTGCCGCTCACGCGCGCAGGCCCGGGCGGGCGGGCGGCGGGCCGGAGACCGGGCGGCGGGCCGCGGCGGGGAGCGGGCCGGACGCGAGGTCCGCGGCGGGGAGCGGGCCGGACGCGAGGTCCGAGGCCAGGCCGGACACCAGCTCGGCCACGGCCGCCGTGTGCTCCGTGAGGAAGAAGTGCCCGCCGGGGAACACGTGCAGGTCGAACGGCGCGCTGGTGTGCGAGCCCCAGGCCCGCACCTCCTCCGGCGAGGCCTCCGGGTCCCGGTCGCCGGCCAGTCCGACCACCGGGCAGGACAGGGGGGCGCCCCCGGTCGGTTCGTACGAGGCCAGCGCGCCGTAGTCGGCGCGCAGCACCGGCAGGACGAGGCCGAGCATCTCCTGGTCGTCCAGCAGACCGGATCCGGTGCCGCCCAGCGAGCGGACCTTGGCCAGCAGGGCCCGGTCGTCGTCGAGCCGGTCCGCTCCGGGCCGGGAGCGGGACGGCGCCCGGCGTCCGGAGAGCAGGAGCGCGGCGGGTCCGCCGCCGGTGGTGTCCTCGAGGCGCACGGCCACCTCGTAGGCGAGCGAGGCGCCCATGCTGTGCCCCAGGAACAGCCGGGGCCGCGGGCCCTGTGCGCCCGGTCGCGGCACCAGCGCCTGTGTGATCCGGTCGGCCAGGGCGTGGAGATCGCCGGCCGGTGCCTCGCGGTGGCGTTCCTGCCGGCCCGGGTACTGCACGGCGAGCACCTCGACGGCCGGTGTGAGCAGGCGGGACAGAGCGAACCAGTAGGCGGCCGAGCCACCGGCGTGCGGAAAGCAGACCAGTTCGGCCGTGGCCCCGGCGGAGGGGTGGAACCTCCGCAGCCAGCGGTCGGGTTCTTCCGTCGCCACGTCAGCCCGCCAGCGGGAGGTCGAGGAGCCGGTCGGAGGTGAGGATCGCCTGGTGCAGGCGGCGCAGCGACCTGCAGGGCTCCAGGCCCAGTTCGGCCCGCAGCACCCGCTGGGCCGAGCGGTACACGCGCAGGGCCTCGGCCTGCCGCTCGGAGCGGTACAGCACGAGCATCAGCTGGCGGTAGAAGGACTCGCGCAGTGGGTATTGGGCGATCAGGCCGTTCAGGAGGCTGATCACCTCGCGGTGCCGGCCCAGGGCGGTCCGCGCCTCGACGGACAGCTCCAGGCAGTCCAGCCGTTCCTCCTCCACCCAGGTGGCGAACGCCGAGAGCACGGGACCCTCGGCGATCCCGTCCAGGACGGGCCCGCGGACCAGGAGCAGCGCGCGCTCGAAGGCTTCGAGCGCCCCCTCGTACTGGCCCGCGTGCTGCCGGGAGCGGCCCTGGCGCATCAGCTCCTGGAAGTCGTCGACGTCGTAGCCGGCTCCCTCCAGGCGGAGCACGTAGCCGGAGGGCTTGGTCACGATGGCGGTGCCCGCGTGGTCCCCGGCGGCGACGAGGAACTTGCGCAGCTGGGACAGGTAGACGTGGACGGCGGCCGATGCCCGCCGCGGCGGAGCCGTACTCCAGAGCTCGGAGACCAGTTGCTCCTTGGTGGTGACGCGTCCGGCCGCGATGAGCAGGGTGGCCAGTGTCATCTCCATCTTGGGAGCGCTGAGGGAATGGTTGGCCTCTCCGTTCGAGACGAGTAGCGGACCAAGCAGTTCGTAGCGCATCGGACCCCCGTGAAGAGTGGGAACACGCTTTCGTGTCCCGCCGGCCTCACTCTCCGAGGAGTGGCCCTGTCCACGCATCGGGGAAAATACGTACGTACCGCGATTGGCCGGAATCGATCGGTCCCGGCGGGTCGTCCGCCTTCGGCCCGCCTGCTCGCGGTCGCCGCGATGACCTGCGGTTTTGGAGCGGCTTTGGCGGGGTTCGGCAAGCTCTGCGGATGTTCTCGTACGTGCTTCGCTGTCTGAAAGCCCTGGGGGAGTGGATCATCGCCGCGGGACTGATCTGGATCCCGCCCGTGCCGCCCCCCGCCTCCCCCCACCTGTCGGAACCACCCCCCGGCCACCCCGAACGCCTGGACCCCACCGGCCCGCTGACCGAGCTCGAACTCCTGCTGAGCAAGGACCTGCCGGGCTGGCCGTGAGGCGCGGGGGGTGAGGCGCGGGCCGGCGTCGGCGTTGTAGGGCTGGTTCACGTCGACCGTCAGATCGCGCAGGACGGCGAGAAGGAGGGGCCCCGGCGGGGGTGGTCGGGTGGCGGCATGGGTGTGGTCCACATCCTCGGGGCGGGAAGTGTGGCGACGGGCACCATGTGCCGTTGACCTGGGCGTTCCTATGGTGTGGCGACACGGAATCGTCCCCGCCCCCAGTCCGGAAGTGGTACTCATGGCCGCCCCCGCCACACCGTCAGCGAGCCCCGGCAACATCAAGAGAGTCGTCGCGGCGAGTCTCGTCGGGACCACCATCGAGTGGTACGACTTCTTCCTCTACGGCTCCGCCGCCGCCCTCGTCTTCAACAAGCTGTTCTTCCCCAGCAGCGAACCGCTGGTCGGCACCCTCCTCGCCTTCCTCACCTACGCCATCGGCTTCGCGGCCCGCCCCCTCGGCGGCGTGGTCTTCGGACACTACGGCGACAAGATCGGCCGCAAGAAGCTCCTCATCCTCAGCCTCCTCATGATGGGCGGCGCCACCTTCGCCATGGGCCTGCTGCCCACCCACGCGAGCATCGGCGTCGGCGCGCCGATCCTGCTCACCCTGCTGCGCCTCATCCAGGGCTTCGCCCTCGGCGGTGAATGGGGCGGTGCGGTCCTGCTCGTCTCCGAGCACGGGGACGACAAGAGCCGTGGTTTCTGGGCCTCTTGGCCGCAGGCCGGCGCCCCCGGCGGGAACCTGCTCGCCACCGGTGTCCTCGCGCTGCTCGCCGCCGTCCAGTCCGACGAGGCCTTCCTGGCCTGGGGCTGGCGCGTCCCCTTCCTGCTCTCCGGCGTCCTCGTCGTCGTCGGACTGTGGATCCGGGTGTCGGTCGCCGAGTCGCCCGTCTTCCTCGAAGCGCAGGCCAGGGCGGCCGAACAGGCCGCCGCCGGTGCCAAGGAGAAGCTCCCCGTCGCCGAGGTGTTCCGTACCAACTGGCGAGGAGTCCTCACCGCGATCGGGACCCGCCTCGGCGAGAACATCTCGTACTACATCCTCACCGCGTTCCTGCTCGTCTACGTCACCACCCATCTCGGACTGTCGAAGAGCAACGGTCTGAACGCCGTCCTCATCGGATCCGCCGTCCACTTCGTCACCATCCCGGCCTGGGGCGCGCTCTCCGACCGCATCGGCCGCCGCCCGGTCACCCTGATCGGCTCGGTCGGCATGACCGGATGGGCCTTCGCCTTCTTCGCGATGCTGGACACGAAGTCGTTCCCCGCGACAGCCGCCGCCGTCACCATCGGACTCCTCTTCCACGGCGCCATGTACGGCCCCCAGGCGGCCTTCATCTCGGAGATGTTCGACACCACCGTCCGCTACTCCGGCGCCTCCATGGGCTCCCAGCTCGCCTCGATCATCGGCGGCGCCCTCGCCCCGATCGTCGCGGTCGAACTCCTCAAGGACTACGGCGCGTCCCTGCCCGTCTCCCTCTACCTGGCGGCCGCGGTCGTCATCACCACGCTGACGGTCCTCGTCGCGAAGGAGACCCGAGGGCGCGACCTGGCCCGGAACCACACCCAGGCCGGCGCCGCGATCCCCGGCGCGCGCCGGATCGACCACCGGTCGGCCTCCGCCGCCGGATGAGTGGCCCCACCGTCCCGGCGGCCGCCCCGCGTCCGGCCCCCGTCCGGCCCCGCATCCGCCCCTTTGGCCGGCGGATGCGGGGCCGGTGCCCGTCCGACCGAACACGACACCGGCCCGTACGACCGCCCGTACGACCGCCCGTCCGACACGCCGAGCGCCTGCGCCGCGCGGCCGGCGGACGAACTGGGCCGGCCGTCGCCGAGCCGCACTGGCCGACCCCGGGTTCGTCGGCGTGCTCCTCGGAGACCGGGACCGGCCGCGACCGGAGAGGGCGCTCGAACTCCGGATGGCCCGCCGTATCGACCAGGGCTCGTCGGCTCCCGGCGAGCCCGCCTTGAGCATGAGCTGATTTGCCTAAAGCTTTTAGGCACATGCATACTCCTCTTAGGTTGGCGGAGGAGGCCTGATGGTGGGACGGGCGGGATTGACCGCGGAGCGGCTGGTGCGCGCCGGGGCCGAGCTGGCGGACGAGATCGGTTTCGAGCGGGTGACCCTGTCGGAACTCGCCCGGCGCTTCGACGTGAAGGTGGCGAGTCTGTACTCCCACCTGAGGAACTCCCACGATCTGAAGACGCGGATCGCCCTGCTCGCACTGGAGGAAATGGCCGACCAGGCCGCCGACGCCGTCGCCGGGCGGTCGGGGAAGGACGCGCTCGCCGCGTACGCGGGCGTCTTCCGCGACTACGCGCGCCGGCACCCCGGCCGCTACGCCGCGACCCAGTTCCCGCTCGACACCGAGACCGCCCTGGCCAGTGCGGGCGTACGGCACGCGCGCATGACCCGGGCCATCCTGCGCGGCTACGACCTGGCGGAACCGGAGGAGACGCACGCCGTCCGGCTGCTCGGAAGCCTCTTCCACGGTTACGTCAGCCTGGAGAACGCCGGCGGCTTCAGCCACAGCGCACCGGACAGTCAGGAGAGCTGGGAGCGGGCCGTCGACGCCCTCGACTCCCTCCTGCGCAACTGGCCCACCCCCTGACCATCCACCTCCCACCCCCTCTCGACGGCCGGGCCGCCCGGCAGGAGCAGACGATGACCACCGAACCGCCCCGGACTCCCACCCCGATCACCACGCCGATCACCGCCGGTCTGCTGCGCGGCGCCATCGAGCTGGAGCGCACCGCGCACGGACTCCTGCCGCACCGGCTGCCGGCCCGGGCCCGCGCCCAATCCGCCGACGGGCAGCTGGCCATGGCCGAGGCCCAGCCCTCCGGAGTGCGGCTGGCCTTCCGTACGACAGCCACCGCCGTCGAGCTGGAAACCCTGCCCACCAAGCGCGTCTACACCGGTGCCCCGCCCCGGCCGGACGGCGTGTACGACCTGCTCGTGGACGGACGACTCGCCGCGCAGGGCACCTGCGCCGGCGGCAACACCCTCGCCATCGACATGAGCGACTGGAGCACGGAGTTCCGCCCCGGCGCACCGTCCGCGGTCCGTTTCACCGGACTGCCCGGCCGGGCCAAGGACGTGGAGATCTGGCTGCCGCACGACGAGACCACCGAGGTGGTCGCCCTGCGTACGGACGCCCCCGTGGAACCGCTGCCCGACCGCGGTCGGCCGGTCTGGCTGCACCACGGCAGCTCGATCAGCCAGGGTTCCAACGCCACGAGCCCCAGCGCGATCTGGCCCGCGCGCGCCGGAGCGCTCGCGGGCGCCGAGCTGATCAACCTGGGCTTCGGCGGCAGCGCGCTGCTGGACCCGTTCACCGCCCGCGCGATGCGCGACACCCCGGCCGACCTGATCAGCGTCAAGGTGGGCATCAACCTGGTCAACCTCGACCTGATGCGTCTGCGGGCCCTCGGCCCCGCCGTGCACGGCTTCCTCGACACGATCCGCGAGGGCCACCCCACCACGCCGCTGCTCGTCGTCTCCCCGATCCTGTGCCCGATCCACGAGGACACCCCGGGCCCCACCGCCGTCGACCCGTCCACCCTCGCCGACGGGCAGTTGAGGTTCCGGGCCACCGGAGACCCGGCGGAGGTCGCCGGCGGGAAGCTGACCCTCGGCGTCATCCGGACCGAGCTGGCCCGCATCGTGCGAGAGCGGTCCGCCGACGACCCGAACCTGTACCACCTCGACGGACGGGAGCTGTACGGAGCCACGGACGCGGCCGAACTGCCGCTGCCCGACGACCTCCACCCGGACACCGCGACGCACGCCCTCATCGCCGAACGCTTCGCGAAGCTGGCCTTCGCGCAGAACGGGCCGTTCTCCGCGCACCGCTGATCGTGGTGGAGTCGAGAACGCGCCGTCACCAAGCTGTGAAACTCCGGCGGGACGCTTGTGCCCAGCCCAGCGCACTCGCGCCTCTCACCCGGGGGAACTCATGAGCACCGTCCGCAGAACCGCAGTCCTCCTCGCCTCCGCGTCCGCCCTGGCGGCGCTGACCGCCTGTGGGCCCACCGGGGACGACGCGGCGGGCGGGGCCACCACGCCGCCCGCGAGCCCGACCAAGGCCGCGACGCCGTCGGCGAGTCCGACGAAGGCCGCGACGCCGACCAAGCCGAATCCGAAGCCGAAGCCGACGGCGTCCTCCGACCCCGACCACGACGTCTTCCCGTGCAGCACGTTCGACGTGAAGTTCACCGCGAGCCTGGCGGACCCGACGAGCAGCAGCTACCTGCTGAAGGTCACCAACAAGGGCACCAAGGCCTGCAGGGTGCTCGGCCACCCGATCGTGACCTTCGGAGACCTGGACGGCCACGCCACCGAGCGGGGCAAGCCCCCCGCGATCGAGGACGCGATCCGGCTCGCCCCGGGAGAGACCGCCTACGCGGGGCTCATGGGCGGCGCCAACGACGGCAAGGGCAAGACCGTCAACGAGATCTCCATGACCATGAGCACCGAATCCGACCTCAAGCAGACGCCCCTCAAGGCGTCCACCCCCGGTCTGTACGTCTCGCCCGACAAGAACTCCGTGACCGCCTGGATGAACAACGCGGAAGACGCGCTCTCCCTCTAGTCCGGGTCACGGGTCACGGGTCACGGGTCACGGGCCACGGGCCACGGGCTCCGGCATACGGTCCGAGGCCTACGGCCTGATGTCGTAGAGCAGGTTGAACGGATCCTCCTGCGTGGACCGGGCCACGCTGGTGAATCCCGCCTCGGTGCACAGATCGCGTACGACCGCCTCCGGCATGCCGCAGGTCCCGAGGGCGGCGCCGCCGTTCGCGAGAGAAGTGGTCATGCAGTAGAACACGCTGAATCCGTAGTACATCGCGGCGACCGGACCCACGTTGTCCTCGGCGCGGTCCGCGCAGTTGATCTCCAGCATCAGGTAGTCGCCGTCGTCCTCGACCGCGGCCCTGATGGCGGCGAGGAGCCGCTTAGGTTCCGCCGAGTCGTGGATGACGTCGAAGGTGGTGACCAGGCCGTAGCGGCCGGGAAGGCCCTGGGCGGCGTCCACCGTCTCGAAGGTCACCCGGTCGGCGACCCCGGCCGCCCGCGCGTTCGCCCGGGCGCGCTCCACCTGGCCAGGGAAGTTGTCGAACCCCGTGAAGCGCGAGCGGGGAAACGCCCGGGCGAGCACGATCAGCGCGCGGCCCGCGCCGCACCCCACGTCCGCGACGTCGATGCCCCGCTCCAGCCGCTCGACGACATGGGGGAAGGTGCTCAGCCAGTCGTCGACCATCACGCTCTCGAACCATCCACTGGTGAACCGGCCCATGCCGTCCCACAGGCCGTCCGGGTAGGCGTCCTGCGCCACGCCGCCGCCGCTGCGGAACGCCTCGGCCAGGCGCTCGTACGGGGCCAGCGCGGCGGGCATGAACTGGTAGACGCCGCCGAGGAACATGGGCCCCGATTCGTCGGCCAGGGCGGGTACGTGCTCGGCGGGCAGCAGGAAGCGGCCGGGCTCCGGTTCCTCCAGGTATCCCGAGGCGGTGAGTCCCCGCAGCCATTCCCGTACGTAGCGCTCGTCGAGGGCGAGCCGGTCCGCGAGCTCCCGGCTGCCGGCGGGGCCGTTGGCCGCGAGGTCCTTGAACAGGCCCAGCCGGTCGCCCAGATGACACAGACCGACGGCCATCGTCCCGCTGAGGTCCCCGAGTGCCTTCTCCATGAAGGCCCCGGCCTTCGCCTCGTCCCATGCGCCCTGCCCCGCCACGGTGTTCCTCCCGGCCGTCGAGTGCGATCACGGGGTGTGACCGGCCCGGCAAGCGAAGCACCGGCCCGCTCCCTCGCGCCACCCGGGTCGGCCTTCCTCACCCGATCCGCGTACGGGGCGGAGCCGCGGCCGCGGGGGCCTCATGGCCCCCGTCTGCGGGTCTTTCGTCCAGAGCCTTGTTTTCGTAATAGCCAAATCCTGATCTGATCTATTACCGTTTGGGGTGGGAGAACCTCGAACACCCGGCAAGGAGCTGCAGCAGCATGTGGAAGTGTGAACAGGTCGTCGGTGGCGAACTCGACGTGGCGGAGGCGGCCGCGCTCTACCGGGCGTCCACCCTCGCCGAGCGTCGTCCCGTGGAGGACACGCAGCGCTTCGCGCGGATGCTCGCCGGCGCGAACCTCGTCATCGTCGCCCGGGACGAGGACGGCCGCCTCATCGGCATCTCCCGCGCGATCACCGACGGCGTGTACTCCACCTACCTCAGTGACCTCGCGGTCGATGCGGCGTACCAGGGCAGGGGAGTGGGCCGCGACCTGATCCGAGCCACCCGCGAGGCCGCTCCGGAAGCCAAGCTGATCCTGCTGGCGGCCCCCGCGGCCGTGGACTACTACCCGCACGTCGGGTTCACCGCCCACAACTCCGCGTGGACGATGCCCGGCCCGGCCGCTTCGGCCTGACCGCCCGAGCCCTCGCGCCACGCGTCGTGGGCCGTGACATTTGTACTGCCGGCGTCCGTACATGCGCATCTGCCGGAAGGGCCGTCGCGCTCCGTAGCGTGGTGGACATGACGCAGACGACCACGACACCGCGAACCGAGGCCGGTTCACCGACGGGAGCGCAGCCGGCGATCCGCTTCCGGGGCGCCGCCAAATCCTTCGGCCCCGTCCACGCCGTCGCCGGTGTCGACCTCGACGTACGGCGCGGCGAGACGGTCGCCCTGCTGGGCCGCAACGGCGCGGGGAAGTCCACCACCATCGGCCTCCTGCTCGGCCTGGACGAACCCGACAGGGGTGTCGTCAGCCTCTTCGGCGGGACCCCCGAGCAGGCGGTTCGGGCCGGGCGGGTGGGCGCGATGCTCCAGGAGGGGCGCGCCGTCCCGCGGATCACCGTACGGGAGCTCGTGGCCTTCGTGGCCCGCGCCCACCCGGCGCCGATGCCCGTCGCCGAGGCGCTGGAACTCGCCGGGCTCACCACCCTCGCCGGCCGGCGGGTCGACAAACTCTCCGGGGGTCAGGCCCAGCGCGTCCGCTTCGCCGTCGCCCTCGCGGGGAACCCGGAGCTGATCGTGCTCGACGAGCCGACCGCCGCGCTCGACGTGGAGGCCCGCCGCACCTTCTGGGAATCCATGCGGGGCTACGCCCGGCGCGGCAACACCGTCCTGTTCTCCACCCACTACCTGGAGGAGGCGGACGCCCACGCCGACCGGATCGTCGTCCTCCACCGGGGCCGGATCGTCGCCGACGGCACGGGCGAGCAGCTGCGGCGCACCGCCGGCTGCGGCTCGCTGGTCTCCTTCGACCTGGCCGGCGGTTCCTCCGCCTTCCTCACAGGTCTGCCGGGGGTGTCGGGCGTGGAGGTACGCGGCGACCGCGCCCGGCTCCGTACGCAGGACCCGGACGCCACCGTCACCGCCCTCGCCGGACTCGGCGCCCTGCGGGGCATCGAGGTCACCGCGCCTTCCCTGGAGGACGCCTTCCTCGCCCTCACCGGTGAAACCGCCGAGACCCCCTCCGCCCGCGTGTCCGTGTCCGCTTCCGCTTCCGCTTCCGAGGAGAAGGCCCGATGATCACCGCCTATGTGCGGCTGGAGGTCCGCCGCACCCTGCGCGACACCGGCTTCGTCGTCTTCGGCATCGGCATGCCCGTGCTGATGTACCTGCTCTTCACCAACCTGGGCAGCACCGAGTCCGAGTGGAAGACCGCCTCCATGGTGGCCATGGCCGCGTACGGGGCCCTGGGCGCGGCCCTGTCGACCGGGACCGGCGTCGCCGAGGACAAGGGCGTGGGCTGGCTGCGCCAGTTGCGGGTCACCCCGATGTCCCCCCGCCAGGTCGTGGCCGGGCGGGCGCTGACCGGGTCGGTGATCGTACTGCCCGCCATCGCCGCGGTGCTCGCCGCGGGCGCGCTCGTCAACGGGGTCCGGCTGGAGGCCTGGCAGTGGGCCGCCGTCACCCTCGCGCTCTGGCTCGGCGCGCTCCCCTTCACCCTGCTCGGCATCGGCAACGGCTACCGGCTCACGGCACAGACCACCGGCCTGGTCAACGTCGGCTGCAGCCTCGCGCTCTCCGTGGCCGGCGGCCTGTGGTTCCCCGTCGAACTCTTCCCGGACTGGATGCGCTCCCTGTCACAGCTCACCCCGACACGCCGCTTCGCCGAGATCGGCCAGTCCCTGGCCGCCGGAGCCGCACCCGGCCTCGCCGCCGTTGCCGTCACGGCGGTGTGGGCCCTGCTGTTCGGCTCGTACGCGGTCCTCTCGTACCGTCGGTCCGCGAGGACGGTCTAGGTCATGGAACGGGGAACCGGAATGGGCGGCAAGCGGGGGATCATGTGGGAGCGGAGGCCCGATGGGCAGGCCCGCATGGCCGAATGGCGGGCCGCGGAGCACAAGCGCAGGGCGGGCGCGGAGCCGGCCGCGGAGGACCGCGGCCCCGACCGGGGCTGCGACGGTGACCGCGACGCGGGCCCGACGCGCGGGCCGCGGGCCTTCACCCTCCTGCCCTGGCTGCTGCTCGGCATGGGCGCCGTCTCCAACGTCATCCACGGCGAGACCCCGAACCCCTGGGTCGGCGCACTGGGCCTGCTGACCTTCAACTCCCTCTACATCACCCTGGTGTTCCGGGCCTTCCACGAACGGGCCCGGGAGGCGGCCGGCACCCGCTGGTGCCTGGTCGGGCTGGGGCTCGTGACCTGCGCGCTCGCCCTCGCGTACGGGGACAACTGGCTGCTGTTCTTCCCGCTGCTGGGCCTGGCCACCGGGGCGGTGCTCCGCGGCCGCCCGCTCGGCCTGGCGATGGTCGGGACAACGGCGATGGCCGCGGCGGTCTCGGCGCTGCACGAGGGATGGGACGCCATCGGGATCGTCTACGGGACCCTCCTCTCCGGCATGGTCACCGGGGCCATCCTGGGCCTCGCCGAGACGGTGCGGGAACTGCGCGAGACCCGGCAGGAACTGGCCAGGGCCGCCGTGGACCAGGAGCGGCTGCGTTTCTCCCGGGACCTGCACGACCTGCTCGGCCACACCCTGTCGGTGATCGTCGTCAAGTCCGAGGCGGCCCGCCGGATCGCCCCCCGCGACATGGAGGCCGCCCTCGAACAGGTCCGCGACATCGAGTCGGTGGGCCGCCAGGCGCTCACCGAGATCCGCGAGGCCGTCACCGGTTACCGCGAGTCGAGCCTCGCGGCCGAACTCGACCGGGCCCGCGGGGCGCTGACCGCCGCCGGCATCGAGCCCGTCGTACGACAGTCGGGCCCCCCGCTACCCCCGCAGGCGGCGGCGCTGCTGGGCTGGGTGGTCCGCGAGGCCGTCACCAATGCCATCCGCCACAGCGGCGCGGCCACCTGCGAGATCGACGTGCACGGCGGCGCGGAACGGGCCGCCCTGGTGATCACGGACGACGGCGACGGCGTAGGCTCGACCCCTCCGGGCAGCGGACTGACCGGACTCGCCGAACGACTCGCCGCGGCGGGCGGCACCCTGAGCAGCGGCCCGGCGCCGGGCCGGGGCTTCCGGGTCACCGCCGAACTCCCGGTCGAGACGGCCGAGGAAGCCAACGAGGGGGGCCGATGATCAGGATCCTGCTGGCCGAGGACCAGGGCATGATGCGCAGCGCACTGGCCCTGCTGCTCGGGCTGGAGGAGGACATCGAGGTCGTGGCGCAGGTCGCCGCCGGGGACGCGATCGTGCCCGCGGCGCTGGAGGCCCGGCCGGACGTGGCCCTGCTCGACATCGAACTCCCCGGGCGCAGCGGTCTCGACGCCGCCGCCGAGCTGCGCACCGCGTGTCCGGAGTGCCGGGTGCTGATCCTGACCACCTTCGGCCGCCCCGGCTACCTGCGCCGGGCGATGGAAGCCGGAGCCGCGGGGTTCCTGGTCAAGGACGGGCCGGTCGAGGAACTGGCCGCCGCGGTGCGCCGGATACTCGCCGGGGAGACCGTGATCGACCCCTCGCTCGCGGCCGCCGCGCTGAGCGCCGGACCCAGCCCGCTGACCCCGCGCGAGGTCGACGTACTGAACGCCGCCGTCGACGGGGCGACCGTCGCCGACATCGCGGCGAAGGTGTACCTGTCGGAGTCGACGGTGCGCAACTACCTCTCCTCGGCCATCGGCAAGACCGGCACCCGCAACCGTATGGAGGCCGTCCGCGCGGCGCGCCGCCAAGGCTGGCTCTGACGGGTCACTCCCCGTCCGGCCCCGGCGCGGCCGCGCCCTTCCGTCCCCAGGCCGTGAGCGTGCCGGGGGACAGGCCGGTGCACTCGGGGGAGTCCAGGTAGCGCACGGCCTCGTCGAGCCCGGCGTCGTCGATCAGGCCCGTCGCCACCATGGCGGCCCGCGCCCGCCCCCAGGTGTCGGCCCAGAACCGGCTGATCGGGCTCCCCGGCAGGAGCGGCGGCACGTGGATCTCGGCCGCCACCGCCTCCAGCCCGGCCGCCCGCAGCAGCTCGGGACGGCGCGGCACCTGCGAGACGTCCGTCCCGATGGTGTCGCGCAGCCCCTGCCACATGGCCCGCATGGCGCGGGTGTACGGGGTCACGGGAGCCGAGTCCGTGGTCAGGTCGACCGCGTCGCTGATCACCAGGACCCCGCCCGGGACGAGCAGCCCGGCGAGCCGGGAGACGAGCTGCTGCGCGGACGGCAGGTGCATGAGCACGAACCGGGCGTGGACCAGTCGGAACGACCCGGGGGAGAAGTCCTCGGAGGTGATGTCCGCCTGGAGGGTGCTCAGGCCGGGCACGGGGTGAGCGGCGAGGAACCGCACGTCGCGGTCCACCGCGAGCACCCGGTCCACTCCCGCCTCGCCGAGCAGCCGGCGCGCCACCGTGCCCGTGCCCGCGCCCACCTCCAGGCAGCTCCAGCCGGGCCCCGCGCCGAGTTGCCGCAGCCGGGCCATGGTCGTGTCGTCGTAGACGAGGGCACCGAGATCGATGCGTTCGTCCTCGCCGCGTTCCTCGGGACGGAAGACCCGCTCACCGTAACGGCCCTCGTTCCGGGGCCCTGCACCGGCCATGCCGTCATTGTGACAAGAGCGGACTGATGCCACATGTCGTGGGCCGAGTTCGGCTTCCTCCGCGATCCGGTCGAGGTGTCGGACTCGGTCCTCTCCAAGCAGGTCGCGGTGCTGGAGGAGGCGGGCTGCGTCGAGGTGCACAAGGGTCGCGTGGGCCGGCGCCCGAGGACCTGGCTCTCCCTGAGCGCGGAGGGGCGCGCGGTCCACCGGCGCCACCTGGAGGCCCTGCGGGCCATCGCGACCGACTGGTCGTAGCGTTCGGCCGCCGTGGAACCCGTCCCTGACCGGCCTCGGTTCGGTCGCGCCGGGGGCGAGGGCCCTGGCGAAGACCGCGTCGACGTCTTCGCCGTACCCGTGCGGGGTGCCGGACGCCCCGAAGGGCTCCGGCCCGGCTCCCGGCTCCGGGCCTACTCGCCGTCCGTCTCGGAGGCCAGCGGAACCTCTCCCGCGGTCTTGCTGAAGCCGAGCGCCTCGACGATGCGGCCGTCCGTGACGCGCATGACGTTGACCCCGGACACCCACTGGTCGGCGCCGTCGCCGAAGCGGTAGGTCCACAGGATCGTGGCGCGATCGCCCGCCACGAGCACCTCCTGCGGGGTGAACTGCGAGCTGCGGTCCTCGGCGAGCGCTCCCCACCAGGCCGTACAGGCTTCGAGCCCGACGACCCGCTCGCCGGTCGGCGCGGGCTGGACGCTCTCCATCACGCAGTCCTCGGCGATCAGATCGTGCAGGAGATCGGCCTCGTGCTCGATGAACACACGGTTGAAACGGTCGATGACCTCGGCGGTGCTGCGTACGGACATGACGCCTCCTCGAAAGGGATAGACCGTTCGGTCTACTCATATAGATAGACCGGTTGATCTACCGTGTCAAGAGCCGGCAGAATCACCCCATGACCACCACCACCGCCGCCGCCAAGCCGGGCCCCCGGGAACGGCTGCTGCTCGCGGCCCAGGAGCTCACGTACACCCAGGGCGTCGGCGTCGGCGTGGACGCACTCCTCAAAGCGGCCGGCGTCGCCCGCCGCTCGCTGTACGAGCACTTCGGCGGCAAGGACGGCCTCATCGCCGAGGTGCTGCGCCGCAGCACCGCCGAGGACGAGGCGGAATACCGCGCGACGATGGCGGGCGCGGGGCAGGACCCCCGCGCCCGGCTCCTCGCCGTCGTCGACCGGCTCGGCACGATCGCCTCGGCCCCCGACTTCCACGGCTGCCGCTACCTCGCGGCCGACCTCGCGCTCTCCGACCCGGCCCACCCCGGCCACGAGGTCACCCGGGCCTACCGGAACACCGTCCACGGCCTGTTCCGGGACGAATTCGCCGCCCTCGGCCACGCGCGCCCCGAGTTCGCCGCCGACCAGCTGCTCATCCTCGTCGACGGCCTCCTCGCCGCCGGCGCGACCCGCCCGGGGATCCGGCCCGCGGCCGCCTCCCGCGAACTCGCCGAGCACATCATCGACTCGGGCCTCACGTAGCCGCCCCCGACCCGAACCGGCATCGAGGCGGTCACCACCCAGGGGCCGACTCGGGGTGGTGCCAGGGGCATTCCCGATGGGCCGCCGCCTGCACGGCCGGAAGACTGGCGATCATGACGAAGTCGTTCACCACAAGCCCTCGTCGGATCGCCCTGGCCGCCGCGACCGCCGCCCTCGTGACGGTCACGGCAGCCCTCCCCGCCGGCGCCGCGACCCTGCGACAACCGGCGCCGGCCGCCACCCCCGGCGTCCGGGAGCGGATCGATCCGGCCGCACTCCAGCGCTCGCTCGGCACCCCCGCCGACGGACTCTTCGCGGGAGCCATGGCCCGCGTCGGGGGACGCGACGGACGGTGGACGGGAACGATGGGCGCGGTCTCCACGGACCCGGCGGCTTCCTTCCCGATCGGCAGCATCACCAAGCTGTTCACCTCCACCGTCGTGCTCCAGCTCGTGGCCGAGGGCAGGCTCTCCCTCGACACCCCGGTCCAACAGCTCCTGCCCGACACCCTTCCGGCCCACTGGCAACCCGTCACCGTCGCACAGCTGATCAGCCACACCAGCGGCCTGCCGCGGGCCGCCTGCTGGGACCCGCACGCCGTGTACACGCCGGCCGGCCTGGTGAAGACGGTGACCGAATGCCCCGCGGCCGGCGAACCCGTCACCGGAGCCGACATCCCGCAGGTCTACAACGGCGTGAACTACTTCCTCCTGGGCATGGTGATCGAGAAGGTCACCCACCGGTCGTACGCCCAGGAGGTCGGCCGCCGCATCGTCCGCCCGCTGGGCCTGCGGCACACCTACGTCCCCGGGTGGGGAGAGACGGCACTGCGCGCGCCGGCGTTGGCACCGCAGCTTCCGCCCACCGACCCGTGGCCCTGGGCCGAGGGCGGCATGGTCTCCGACGCGCCCGACCTGGAACACTTCCTCGGGCAGCTGCTGCGCGGCCGGCTCCTGCCGCCGGCCCAGCAGGCCCTGCTCTTCGAGCTCCCGCCGCACGCCGAACGCGGCTTCACCCGCGGCGGCGTGCAGTACGCGAAGCTCCCGGACGGCACCGAGGTGTACGGCAAGAGCGGGAGCTACGGCGGCCACACCAACGGTGTCTTCGCCACTCGGGACCTGCGCCGGAGCGTCGTCTACTCGCTCGTGCCGCTCACCACCGACGACAAGGAGATCGCCAAGCGGTACCTGGCCATCGTGGACGCCGCCTTCTGAATCAGCGGCCGTACGAGCCGTGGCAGAGCCCGGTGATGGTGGGGCTCGTGACCCCCTGCGAGGACCGGCAGAGCTCCGCCATGTCGATGCGGCCGGGTGCGGGCACGGGTCCGCCGCGCCGTGGCGCCGCGGGCTTCGCGGCCGGAGCGCGCCGCTTCGGCTCGGCCTGCGGCTCGCCCTTGGGCTTGACCTTCGGCCGCGGTTGCGACTTCGGCACCGACCAGGTCCGGGGTGGCCGATGCTCGGACCGCCGTCCGGCGACCGGGCGGCCGGACTCGGGCTCCCGGCGAAGTTCGGGCCGCTGCCCGCCGGCGTCCGGCGCGGTCTCCTCCGGCCCGGCCACCGCCGTGACCGGAGCGGGAGCAGAGCTCGCGGGCAGCCGGGTCAGCGGCCAGGCGTCGGGGGGTGCGCCGGCGGAGGTGCGGGCCACCGGCGGTTTGTCGTCGCCGACTCCCGAGCCCGAGACGGTGACGCAGCCCGAGGCGGCCAGCAGGGCGATGAGGACGAGGGGAGGGGTCCGGCGGCGCATTCGATCACTGTGGCGCAACCGGGCCGGGTCCCGCGCCGACGGCACGCGGAGATGACCCCGACGAGTGATCACCGGGACCGCGCACGGCGCGCACGGTGCGTTCGCCGCGTACGGCGTGGGCGGTGCGGGCCGTGCGGAAGACCGAGCCCGGCGCCGTCAGGTCAGCTCTCCAGGCGGACGGGCATCAGCAGCGAGAACGTCTCCTCGGTGTCGGTCCGGCGGATCGCCAGGGGCGCCGTGGGTGCGCCGAGCTCCAGGACCAATGCGTCCCGGCCACCGGCGGCGAGGGCGTGCAGCAGGAACTCGCGGTTCACGGCGACGCGGTCCTGGTCCTCGTCACCGTCCTCGCAGACGGCCACAGCCCCGTCGGCCGTCACCTTGAGCACGGTGAGATCACAGGTCGCGCCGTCCTGTTCGCGCACCTCGCCCGCACGGACGGGACCGGTTTCCACCGCTTCCCGGAAGGCCGGGACGTCGACGAGGACCCGGCGCCCGGCCGGCAGACGGACGAGGCGGCGGTAGTCGGGGAACTCGTGCTCAAGAGACCGGCCCGCCACCTGACGGCCCCCGGTCTCCAGGGTCACGCGGTCACCGTCGACGGTGAGTTCGACGGCCGCGTCGTCGCCCAGCAGCGCCCGCATCGCGTCGGCGAGCGGCGACGGCACGATGGCCTGGACGCGCGGCCCGGCGTCACCGGTGGTGGCGACATGCGCCACCGCCATCCGGTACCGGTCGGTGGCCACGACGCGCAACGCGGCACCCTCGATGTCGAACAGGACGCCGCCGAGCACGGGCAGCTCCGGATCGGTACTGGCGGCGAAGCGGACCGCGTCCAGAGCGGCGGCCAGCTCCGCGGCGGGCACGGAGGGCCGGACGGTGGTGGCACGGAACGAAGTCATCGGGTTCTCCCTGTGTTCGAGAAGGGCTCGGATCGTGGAGAACTCGGTGCGGGCGTCGGACAGCCCCAGTTCGAGACGGCGCAGATGGGCTTCCAGCAGCTTCAGGACCAGGTCGGTGTCCGCACCGGACCATCCGGCGAGGACCAGCCGGATGTCCGCCAGCGGCATGCCGGCCCGGCGCAGCCGCGTCAGCAGCCGTGCCTCTTCGAGCTGCCCGGTCCCGTACCAGCGGTAGCCGCTGACCGGATCGACCCAGGCCGGGACCAGTACACCCGCACGGTCGTAGAACCGCAGGGCACTGACGCCCAGCCCGCTGCCCCGGGCCATTTCACCGATACTGCGCATCTCGCTCTCCACACCCGGAACTCTGGTCCCTCCACCAGGTCGAGGGTCAATCCCGGTCGGCAGACCCTGGCGCACGCTACCGCGAACCCGATGATTCGCTCGCACTTGCGGTTAAGCTGCGGCAGAGATCGTCGAACGGGAGACGCCCAGCGCATGCGCACGCCACCATCTAGGACTGGAACAAGGGAAACTGACGGATCGTCCGTACGGATCGGCGCTCTCGTCCCGCTGACCAGACCCGGCTGGGTCGAGGCCGGTCGGCACCTGCTCGCCGGGCTCGAACTGGCCGCCCGCGACGTCAACGACGCCGGCGGGATCGGCGGCAGACCGCTCGAACTGCTGGTCCGGGACACCGCGGCCGATCCGCAGCGGGCCGCGGACGCCGTGGACGAACTGGCGGGCCTGGGCGTGGCCGCCCTCGCGGGGGAGTACCACAGCGTCGTCGCCCGCGCCGCGGCCGCCAGGGCGGACGCAGTCGGGCTGCCGTTCCTCTGCTCCTCGGCGGTGCTCGACGCCCTCACCGACCGGCCGACGCCATGGGTCGCGCGCCTCGCCCCCGCCCAGTCGCACGGCTGGCGGATCTACGCCGACTTCCTCCTCGGCGCGGGCCACGGCCGTATCGCGGTGGCCGCCGAACCGAGCGCGTACTGGGCGTCGGGTGCCCGCATCCTCCGGGACCACCTCGCCCCGCACGGCGGCGCCGTGTTCGAGCTCGACGCGCGCACCCTCACCCCCGCCGCCCTGTGCGACGAACTCGTCGGCACCCGCGCGACCGCCCTCCTGCTCCTGACCGGCTTCCCGGAGCCGGCCGTGTCGATCCTCCGGTCCGTCCGCCGCGACCGGCGCCTCGCCGGGACCACGATCGGCGCTCCGGCCGGACAGCCGGAGTTCGCCGAATGGGCGGCCCTGACGGCCGAAGACGGCGCCGCGGTCCCGTTCCTGCGCTACCTGCCCGAGAACCCCACCCCGCTCGGCGCCGGTGTCGAGAAGGCCCTGATCGAGATCCTGGACGAAGCACCCTCCTTCGTGGCCTTCGAGGGCTACGACACGGTCACCGTCCTCGCCGACGTACTGCGCACCCACGGCACGGACCGGGCGCGCATCGCCGAATCCTGGTCGGGCGTGGAGGTCGAAGGCACGCGCGGGCGCATCCGGTTCTCCCGCGAGCCGGGGATCGGCGTGTGGCAGTGGGCGTGGCCGCCGGTCCAGGTCGTCGACCGGGATCCGGCGGCACCCGGCCGCCTCCGCATCCGCCACAGCGGCTGACAAGAAGAAGCGAAGCTCCTCACACCCAGGCCCAAGGAGATCCATGGTCGACACCGTCAACTCGCTGGCCACCCGCACTCACGAACTGTTGGTGGCGCTGCTGACCCAAGGTCCCGCCGGGGTGGGCGCCGCCACCGCGGGGATCCACGACATCGTGGCGCGTGCCACGGCGCTCGGGCCGGACGCCGCGTGGCTCGCCGCCTCGGGCCACGCGACCCTGGCCGGACTGGCCCTCGTACGCGGACAGGCGGACGAGGTCGTCCACCACCTGGACACGGCGGTGACAGCCGGCTTCAACGATTGCGTCGCGCTCCACAGCGCCGCCATACGTCCGCTGCACGGCGATCCCCGCTTCCGGGCCCTGTACGAGCGGATGCGCGTCACTCCGGCCGACCTCGACGAACTGTTCTGGCTGCACCAGGAGATGCAGATCATGACGAGGGAGGCCCAGGACGCGACCGTCGACAACATCGGCCGCCTCGACACCGGCGTGTCGCCGCTCCCCGCCGCCCCCATGCCGACCCGCGCGCCGAACACCCCCGGCGTCCTGATCACCCGCATCGATCTCGCCGTGACGCAGACGGCGCTCCAACAGGCCGCGATCAAGGCGGAGTTCCAGCGCAGTGCCGGGAACACCAGCCTCAGCCTCATCGACGACACGTGGGACTACCCCCGTGCGAGGCGCGACGCCTGGGACGCCGACGTACTCGACACGCGGCGTCACCAGGCCGCCGCTGCCCGGGCGTTCGTCGAACGCCCCGGCGTCGGCACCATGCTCATTCCCTGCCCGCCACTGGGCTCGATCCGCTACCCGGCCTGAGACGGGCCGCGCGGTCGTGCGGGCGCGGTACCTCAGTGGTCCACGGTGACCACGATCTTGCCGAACTGGGTGTTGGACTCCATGTGTTCGTGCGCCCGCACGATCTCTTCGAGCGGGAACACGCTGTCCACCACCGGGTGCAGGGTCCCGTTGCGCAGGCCGGAAGTGATGAATGCCGTCGCGCGGCGCATCCGCTGCGGGTTCCGGGTGATCTCCAGCATCGTGTACGTGCGCATGTTCAGCGCGGGCATGCCCAGGTCGAATCCGGGGTAGGGCGTGGGCTGCCCGCTCTGCGCGCCCCACAGGAACAGCGTGCCGTCGGGAGCCACGCCCCGGGCGAGGTCCACCGCGCCCGGTCCGGCGACGGCGTCGAAGACGAACTCGGCGCCCCGGCCGCCCGTCAGCTCCAGCAGGCGTCCCGTCACGTCCTCCTCGTCGGAGACGATCACCTCGGCCGCCCCCGCGTCCAGTAGCCGCTGCCGCTTGTCGCGGGTACGGGTCACGGCGACCGGGGTCGCGCCCACCCGGTCGGCGGTCTGGATCGCGGCCAGGCCGACGCTGCTGGAGGCGGCCGTCACCACCGCGACGTCGCCCGCCCGCATCCCGCCCACCTCGACCATCGCCCCGTACGCCGTCAGGTACGGCATCCACACGGCCGCGCCCGTCACCGCGTCCACGCCCTCCGGACGGGGAAGGACGGCGCTCGCCGGGACGACCGCCCGCTCGGCGTACACGCCGTAGTCGTTGTGGGAGAAGCTCGGCACCACGCTCACCGCCCGGCCCGGTTCGAGCCCGGCCACCCCCGGCCCGACCGCCTCGACCACACCGGCCGCCTCGTTGCCGAGCCCGGACGGCAGTTGCTTCACCTGCTCGATGTACCGGCCGCTCCGGAACAGCGCCTCCGCCCTGTTCAGCCCGATCGCGTCGACCCGTATGCGCACCTCACCCGCTCCCGGCTCACCGGTCTCGAGGTCCTCCACCCGTAACACCCCGGGCCCGCCCAATGCGTGGAACCGCACGGTCCTCGCCATGTCGCTCTCCTTCGTCCGACGCCGATGCCGACGTGAGAGGGAACTGCGATCACGGGCCGGTCCTTCCCGGAGCGGGCAATCAGGCGATGCCCACCGTGAACGCGGCGCGGTACCCGTCGCCGTCGGGCGCCAGGGGCAGGGTCATCGTGGCACCGGCGGCGCGGTAGCGGCTGTCCCGGCTGTTGGGGTGTTTCGGTGCGGGGCGGCGCGCGTAGGGCCGCCGCGCGTACACCTGCAGCAGGACGTCCTCGGGGAAGAAGAACTGCGAGGTGGTCTCGGTGCGCGCGTCCGGGTGCACCTTGAAGTGGATGTGCGGCGCCAGCCCCGCGTACCAGCCGGGCACGATCGTACGGAACACGCACCGACCGGCCGCGTCCGTGAGCTGGGTGCCGCGCAGGAAGGTGGCCTTGCCGGTGGAGTAGTCGCCCGAGGAGTCGGCGTGCCACACGTCGAAGCGGGCGCCTTCGAGCGGGCGGCAGCCCTCGGACGCCTTGACCACCGTCAGGTCGAGGCGCAGCGGCACGCCTCCGCGGCCCTCGGTGATGTCGGACCGGACCCGGTCCAGGTCCATGTAGTAAGGACCCGCGCCCGCCTCCGTGGCCAGGACACAGGCCGGGGTGCCGGTCCCGACCGGCGGCCGGGACGGCAGGCCCGCCGCACCCCCGGTGCCCACCTGGCCGCCGCAGGCCGTGATCAGGGCGGCGGCCCCGGCCGACCCGGCGGCCAGCAGGACCGCCCGGCGGCCGGCCCGGGAGGTGTTCTTCCCGGCTTCGGTCTCGGTGTCGGTCTCGGTGTCGGTCCCGGCTGCGGTCCCGGCTGCGGTCCCTGCTTCGTCCTCGGGCATGCGGACCCCTCACATGTGCCCATCGGTGCCGTCACGCGCGGACGGCTGCGCACAGTGACCAACCGTGCCGGACCGTGGGCCCGCCGGTCCGCACCGACACACCCAGGTCACGTGAACGGCCCGCCCGCCGCCGTCGTGGCATGGTGGGATGCGGGAACCCCGTGATCGGAACGGTGGCCGGCGTTCGGGCAGGTGGACATCATGAGCGGACCCGTCATCGACTACCAGGCGGTCTTCCAGGCCCTGCCGGGGGCGGTCGCGCTGCTGACCACCGACCTGGTGTACGCGGACGCCAACGAGGCGTTCCTGTCCATGGCCGGACGCACCCGCGAGCAGGTGATCGGCCGCTACCTGTTCGACGTCTTCCCCGACAACCCCAACGACCCTGGCGCGACCGGCATGCGCAACCTGTACGCGTCCCTGCGGCGGGTCGCGGTCACCGGCGAACGCGACACCATGGCGTTGCAGCGCTACGACGTGGAGTACCAGGACCGGCCCGGTGTGTGGGAGGAACGCTACTGGAGCCCGGTCAACGTCCCCGTACTGGCCGCCGACGGTTCCGTGAAGCTGCTGCTGCACCGGGTGGAAGAGGTGACGGAGCTGATCCGCGCCCGTGGGGACCGCTCCGCCAGTGACCACGCCTCCGTGCTGGAGGCCGAGCTCTACACCCGCGCCCGGGAGCTCCAGGAACTCAACGAACGGCTGCGCCGGGCCATCGCCCGGGAACGCGAAGTGGCCCTCCACCTCCAGCAGGCGATGCTCCCCGCACCCCGGCCGCTCGCCCACCACCAGGCCGCGGTGCGCTACCGGCCGGCCGTCGGGGCCCTGAACGTGTGCGGCGACTGGTACGACCTCGTGGACCTGGCCGACGGTCACCGCACGGCCGTCGCGGTCGGCGACGTCGTCGGCCACGGACTGCGGGCGGCCGGCGTCATGGGCCAGCTGCGCAGCGCGCTGTCCGCGGCCTCGCGCGTCGCCGACGGCCCCGCCCGGGCCCTCGAAGTCGTCGGTCTGTACTCCCGCTTCGTGGAGGGGGCCGAATCCACCACTGCCGTGTCGGTCTTCATCGACTGGCACCACCGCACCCTCTCCTACAGCAGCGCGGGACACCCACCGCCCGCACTGTGCGGGCCCGACGGCACCGTCAGCTTCCTCGACCAGGCGACCGACCCCCCCGCTGGGCGTCCGCCCCGAACACGTCGCGCGCCCACAGGCGCAGACCGCCTTCACCGAGGGTTCCGTGCTCGTCCTCTACACCGACGGGCTGGTCGAACGCAGGCGGGAGGACATCGACACCGGCCTGGACCGGCTCGCCCGCTCCCTCACCCGCCACCACACCTCCGACCCCGACACCCTCGCCGACGGCCTGCTCGCCGACCTCATCCCGCCCGCCGGGGTCACCGACGACACCGCCCTCATCGTCGTGCGGCTGTGACGGCCGCTACGCTTCCGCCATGAGCAGCGAGCCGTGGAGCCGGCGACGGGTGGTCGGCGCGGCAGCCGGGGCGCTCGCGCTCGCGCTGTCGGGCTGCTCGGGGGAATCCGTACCGGAACGGCGTCTGCGGATCGCGACCGGGCCGGAGGGTGGCCCCTACAACGCGTTCGGTCGAACCCTCGCGCGGGCCGTCGCCGCGAGCGGAGGCCCGCTGGAAGTCGTACCGGTCAGCACGTCCGCCAGCGTGGACAACCTGCGGAGGCTGGAGGACGGTTCCGCCGACCTGGCGCTGGCCATGGCCGACGTGGCCGAGGACGCCGCGCTGGGGCGCGAGCGGTTCTCCCGACCCGCCGCGGTGACCGCGCTGGCCCGGATCTACGTGAACCACACCCACCTCCTCGTGCCGGCGGACGGTCCGGTGCGAGAGGTGGGACAGCTGGCGGGTCGTCCGGTCGCGGCCGGTGCGGCGGGGTCGGGAGTGCAGGTCGTCGCGGGGCGGGTGCTGGCCGCGGCCGGGCTGGGCGAGGGCCCGTCGCAGGCCCACGAGCGGCAACTGGGCCTCACCGAATCGGCGGAGGCGCTGCGCACGGGCACGGTCGACGCGCTGTTCTGGTCCGGCGGTGTGCCCACTCCGGCGCTCTCCCGGCTGGCGGGCGAACTCCCACTGCGTTTCCTGCCGTTGGACGCCTACGTGGGAGCCCTGCGGGAACGCTACGGCCCCGTCTACACGGCGGTCACGCTCCCGGCCTCGGCGTACGGGCTGACGGAGCCGGTGGGAACCATCGGAGTGGGCAACTACCTGCTGGCCCGCGACGACGTCCCGGCGAGCGCCGCACGCGCCCTGCTGCGGGTGGTGTTCGACCGCCGGCACGACCTCCTGCGCGAGGTGACGGCGGGGGCGCGCCTGGAGCCGCGGTTCGCCATCTCGACGGGGAAGGTACCGCTCCACCCGGGCGCGGTCGCGTACTACCGCTCGGTGTACGGCTGAGTGACTCAGGGCCTGTCCTTCGGATCATGCCGCGCTCGCGGGAGCCGGAGTTCGACGACCAGGCCTCGGGGCGTACGGGCTCCGACGGCGAGCGAGCCGCCGCTGATCCGGGCGATCTCGTCGGCGATGGCCAGTCCGAGGCCGCTGCCCGCGACGTTCTGGTGCTCGGGGGAGCGCGCGAAGCGCCGTAGCAGCAGCGGGAGTTGGTCCTCCCGTACTCCCGGTCCGTCATCGGTGACCCGTACGACGGCCGTGCCGTCGGAGCCCCGCGCGGTGGTCACCTCCGTACGGCCGCCCCGCGGCACGAACTTGACGGCGTTGTCGAGGAGCGCGTCCAGGATCCGGCCGGTGGCATCGGGCAGCGCGCGTGCGCGCAGATCCTCCGCGAGGTCCGCGGCTTCCAGTACCAGTCCGGCGTCGCGGAAGACCGGCTCCCAGGCCCGCACCCGCTCCCGCACCGCCCGTGACACGTCCTGCTCCTGAGGATCCGCCGCACCGGACTCCACCCGGGCCAGGGCCAGCAGGCCGTCGAGCAGCTCCTCCAGGCGCTCGGCCTCGTCCAGCGCGCGGGTGTGCTCGGCCCGGCCCGGACCGGGGGCGACGTACGGTTCCACGTTCTCCAGTTGCAGCACCAGGGTGGCCAGCGGATTGCGCAGCTGGTGGGAGGCGTCCGCCACGAAGTCGCGCTGGCGGCCGATGGACTCGGAGACGGCCTGCGCCATGGTGTTGAAGTGCTGCCGCAGACGGCGCAGTTCGGGCGGCCCGGTGGCGGAGACGGCCCGGGCCTGGAGACTGCCCGCGGCCAGGCCCTCCACCGCACGGTCCAGGTCGAGGAGCGGGCGCATCAGCCAGCGCGAGATACCCGCCGCGACCAGGGCCGCCGCCGCGAAGGCGGCCAGTGCCCCGGCGGCGATCAGCGACCAGCGGACGGTCACGTCCCGGCGGGCGGAGGAGGTCGGCACGGTCAACAGGACGGCGCCGCTGACCCGCTCGTCCCGGCCCACCGGTTCCGCGAGCACGACGGACACCGGGCCCCAGGGACGCAGCGTGGGGAGCAGGTCGGTGGAGCGACCGGTGAGGGCGCGCCGGCAGGCGTCCGAAGCGGCCGTGGCGGAACCGGAAGCGGAACCGGAACCGCAACCGGGACCGGTTCCGATGCCCGGGCCCGCCTGTGCGGTCGCCGTGCCCGCCGTGTCGACCACGACCACCCCCGCCCCGTACAGCTCCGCGTACCGGCCGATCTCGGCCGCCAGTTCGGAGCGGTCGGCGTCGGTGCGCATCCGGTCGGCGAGATCCGCGAACCGCACGGCGTCCGAGCGCCGTTGCAGGAGCAGGTGTTCGGTCCGTCCTCGCGCGTAGGCATCGGCCAGCGGGAGGCAGAGCAGCAGCGCGGCAACCCCCATGAGCACCATCAGCACCGCCAGGAGCCTGCGTCTCACCGGGCGCCGTCCGACCCGCCGAACGGGGCGGGGGAGCCCAGCTGGTAGCCGAAGCCGCGGACCGTGCGCACCAGACCCGAGCGGCCGGTCTTGGCGCGGATGCCCGCCACGTGGACGTCCAGTGAGCGGGAGGCGGCGAGGAACGCGTCGCCCCAGATCCGGTCCAGGATCTCCTCCCGGGAACGGACCTCCCCGGGGTGGGCGGCCAGCAGGGCGAGCACGTCGAACTCGCGGCGCGTCAGCCGGACTTCGGTGCCCGCCACGGTGACCGTGCGGCCCGCCAGGTCGACCTCGACGTCCCCGGTGCGCACGAGGCCGCCGCCCGCGGGGGCGGAGCCGGCCGGGTGCGCGTCCGTCCGGCGGCGCACGGTGTCGATACGGGCCATCAGCTCGGCCATCCGGAACGGCTTGACGACGTAGTCGTCGGCGCCCGCCCGCAGCCCCGTCACGATGTCGCGCTCCTCGCAGCGCGCGGTCACCACGATCAGGGGAGCGGCGCAGACGGTGCGCAGCCGCCGCAGGAGCTCTATCCCGTCCAGGTCGGGCAGGCCGAGGTCGAGCAGGACGAACTCGGCCTCGCCGACGTGCCGCAGGGCGTCCAGGGCCCGGGAGACGCGGCGCACGGTGTGCCCGCGTTGGGCGAGGGCGGTGCCGAGCGCCTGGGCCATGCGGTCGTCGTCCTCGACGAGAAGCGCGTGCACGAACGGCCTCCTCGGGACCGACAGCCGGTGACCCGCGACAGGCTACCGGTGTGGATCAGTGGGCGGCATCGGCGGGAGCAGGAGCCGGCCGCCCACCCGCAGGGGAATCGGCATCGGCGCCGGCCTCGGCGCGGCTGAGCGCGGCATTGCGGGTGTCCGGCATGAGGACGTACGTCACGAGGGAGATCAGGGCGCAGCCGGAGACGTACCAGAAGAACATCGTCTCGCGGCCACTGTTCTTGAACCACAGGGCCACGTACTCCGCGGTGCCGCCGAAGAGCGCGTTGGCGATCGCGTACGGCAGCGCCACGCCCAGGGCCCGCACCCGGGTCGGGAACAGCTCGGCCTTCACCGCCGCGTTGATCGAGGTGTAGCCGGTGACGATCACCAGGGCGAGCAGGGACAGGCCCAGCGCGGACCAGTACGAGGAGGCGGACCCCAGGGCGGTCATGATCGGGTACGTGCCGACGGTGCAGCCGACCGCGAAGGTGATCAGCAGGGGACGCCGGCCGACCCGGTCCGACAGCATCCCGGCGAACGGCTGCAGTACGGCGAAGAGGGTCAGCGCCGTGAAACTCACCAGGGTGGCCGTCGTCTTGGCCATGCCCGCGCTGCCGACCAGGTACTTGGTCAGGTAGGTGGTGTAGGTGTAATAGGCCACGGTGCCGCCGAGGGTGAGCGCCATGACCAGGCCCGCCTGCCGCCGGTGTTCCCACAGGGCCCTCAGCGTGCCGCGCGTCCCGTCGTCGTGGGCGTCCGCGTCCGCGGACTGTTCCTTGAACGCGTCGGTCTCCTGCAGCCGCCGTCGCAGCCAGAAGACGACCACCGCGAACACGGCGCCGAGGAGGAAGGGGACGCGCCAGCCCCAGTCGGTCAACTGGGCGGTGCTGAGCGTGTGTTGGAGCGTGATCAGGATGCCGAGGCCGAGCAGCTGGCCACAGGTCATCGATACGTACTGGAACGACGAGCCCAGGCCGCGCCGGCCCGGGGCCGACGCCTCCGTGAGGTAGGTGGCGCTGGCCGCGTATTCGCCGCCGATGCTCATGCCCTGGAGCAGGCGCGCGAGCAGCAGCACGAGGGCGCCGAAGTAGCCGGCCTGCCCGTAGGTCGGCGCGACGGCGATCAGCAGGGCGGCCACCGACATCATCGTGACGGTGAGCGTGAGGGCGCTCTTGCGGCCGTGCCGGTCGGCGGCGCGCCCGAGGATCCAGCCGCCGACGGGGCGCATGAGGAAGCCCACCGCGAAGATCCCCGCCGTGTTCATCAGCTGCGTGGTCGGGTTGTCGCCGGGGAAGAAGGAGTCGGCGAAGTAGATCGCGAAGCTGGCGTAGACGAACCAGTCGTACCACTCCACGAGGTTGCCGAGCGAGCCGCCGATCAGGGCGAGGCGGCGCTTCTTCGCCTCGTCCGCGGACGGTGGTTCGGGCAGGGCGGCGGCGGACGAGGACATGGCGGCTCCAGACGGAAGTCCCCGGTGCGGGACGAGTGACGCGGAACGTGTGCACTTCCCCGGCCCCCCGTGCCGGGGAAGTTCCCAGAGCATGCGTCCGCCGCCGCACCCGTACAAGGCCCGGCGGCCAGATCTAACGTCCCGCTAAGGAAGCGCGGTACGAGTTCCCTCCGGCGGCGGAACGAGGCGGCGGGCGCCCGCCGAGGGAGTCGCGGTGAGGAGGTGCGGGGGACGGTGGCCGGCGGCGGCGAAGGCGGCCGTGACGTGCTCGCCCACGACGTCCTCCTGCCCGGACCGCACCAGGGCGATGACGGACCCTCCGAACCCGCCGCCCGTCATTCGTGCGCCGAGCGCGCCCGCGTCCAGCGCAGCGGCCACCGCGAGGTCGGTCTCCGGGCAGGAGACGCGGTAGTCGTCGCGCAGCGAGGCGTGGCCGGCGGTCAGGATCGGGCCGAGCGCCGCCGCGTCGCCCTCCCGCAACCGGGACACCGCTTCGCCGACCCGGGCGTTCTCCGTCACCACGTGACGGACCAGCGGGGCGAGCTCCCTCGGCAGCGCGTCCAGCACGCCCGGGAGCTCCCCGGCCGACAGGTCGCGCAGGGCGGGGAGTCCGAGCAGGGCGGCCGCCCTCTCGCACCCCTTGCGCAGGGCCGCGTAGGCCCCGTCGCCGAGGTCATGGGCGACCCGCGTGTCGATCACCAGCAGCCGCAGGCCCTGGCCCCGCAGGTCCAAGGGCACGTGCCCGTGCCGCTCCGGGCTGCGGGCGTCGAGGTGCAGGGCGGATCCGGCGGTGCTGCACACGGACGCCATCTGGTCCATGATCCCGCAGGGCACGCCGACGAAGGCGTTCTCCGCGCGCTGGGCGATGCGGGCCAGATCCGCCCCGGGCAGGCGCAGCCCGTGCAGTTCGTCGTAGGCGACGGCGACCGCGCACTCCAGCGCGGCGGAGGAGGACAGTCCGGCGCCGGTCGGCACCGTGCTGTCGAAGTGGAGGTCCGCGCCCGAGACCGGGTGCCCCGCCTCGGCGAGCGCCCAGACCACTCCGGCCGGGTAGGCCGCCCAACCGGTCACGGCGCCCGGGGTCAGCGCGGCCACGTCCAGGTCGGTGATCCGGCCGTCGCCCTGCGCGCTGTGCAGCCGCAGCCGCCCGTCCGTGCGGCGGCGGGCGGCGAGCAGGGTGCTCTGGGGGAGCGCCATGGGGAGGGCGAACCCGTCGTTGTAGTCGGTGTGTTCGCCGATCAGGTTGACCCGGCCCGGCGCCGCCCAGACCCCGTCCGGGGCGCCGTCGAAGAGCCGTCGGAACGCGTCCGCGACGTTGCGCGCCCGGCTCTCGTCGTCCCACTGGTCCGTCCGGTTCACTACAGGGCCTCCCGCAGCCGCCGTGCCGCCGCCTCGGGGGCGACGTCGTTGATGAAGGCTTCCGTACCGGACTCCGTCCCGGCGAGGAACTTGAGCTTGTCGGCGGTCCGCCGGATGGTGAACAGCTCCAGGTGCAGGGCCAGTTCCTCGCCGCCGGTACGGGGAGCCTGGTGCCAGGCGGAGACGTACGGGGTGGGCGCCGGCGCCTCCGACCGCTCGGCCGCGGGGAAGAGCCGGTCGAAGCGGCGCAGCAGGTCCTGGTAGATGCCGGGGAACTCGGCCCGCTCGGCCTCGTCGAGGCAGGTCAGGTCGGCGACGCGGCGGTGCGGGTGGAGGTGCACCTCGTACGGCCAGCGGGCGGCGTACGGCACGAAGGCGGTCCAGTGCTCCCCGGCCGTCACCACGCGCTCGGTGGCGGCGCGGGCGCGCGCGACCAGGTCCTCGAAGAGGTTGCGTCCCGTGGCGGCGCGGTGGGCGGCCGCCGCCGCGGCCATCTTGGCCGTCCGGGGCGTGACGAAGGGGAAGGCGTAGATCTGACCGTGCGGGTGGCTGAGCGTCACCCCGATCTCGACCCCGCGGTTCTCGAAGCAGTACACCTGCTCGACCCCGGGGAGGGCGGAGAGCTCCGCGGTGCGGTCCGTCCACGCGTCCAGGACCAGGCGGGCGGCAGCGGGGGTGAGGTCGGCGAACCGGGCGTCGTGGTCCGGGGTGAAGCACACGACCTCGCAGCGTCCGACCGGGCCCGCGAGGGAGGGGAAGCGGTTCTCGAAGACGGCCACCTCGTAGTCGGCGGCGGGGATCTCGCCGAGCCGTCCGTCCCGGGACGGGCACAGCGGGCACTCCCCGGCGGGCGGGTGGTAGGTGCGGCCCTGCCGGTGGGAGGCGATGGTGATCCAGTCGCCGGTCGCCTCGTCCCGGCGCAGCTCGGGCCGGCTGTCCACGGGCTCCAGTGGGCGCAGGTCGGGAGCCTCGCGCACGGCGCTCGGGTCGGTGTCGAAGTAGATCAGTTCGCGGCCGTCCGCGAGTTTCGTGAGTGTTTTCTTCACCCCTCAAGAATAAACAGAACCGAACAGCAGGCACCAGTATGGAGGTTGAAGTTCCTCACGGTTCAACAGTCGGTCGTGTTATGTTGCTGCCTTCCGTGGCATTGGCCGACACCGGGGGAGCGATCGTGGCCGAACAGACAGCCCAGCTGGCCCATCAGCGGCGCGCGCTCATCCTGGACGCGGTGCGGCGTGACGGCGCGGTGCGCGTGGCGGACCTCGTCGGGAGGCTCGGCGTCTCGGACATGACGATCCGCCGGGACCTGGACGCCCTCGCGCGGAGCGGCGCCGTGGAGAAGGTCTACGGCGGGGCCGTGGCCGCGGGCGGGGCCAGCGGTGGTCACGAACCGGGATTCGACGCCAAGTCCGATCTGGAGGGCGCCGCGAAGGCGGCCATCGCGGAAGCCGCCGCGGCCCTGGTGGAACCGGGGAGCGTCGTCGCCGTCTCCGGCGGCACCACCGCGCACGCGGTCGCCGCCCGACTGCTCGGCATCCCGCGGCTGACGATCGTCACCAACTCGCTCCCGGTCGCCGAGCTGGTCCGGGCCGCCGACGGGGAACCGGGGGGCGGGGCCCCCACCCTGCTGCTCACCGGCGGCGCGCCCACCCCCTCGGCCGCGCTGGTCGGCCCGCTCGCGGACCTGGTGATCGGCTCCCTCCACGTGGACCTGCTCGTCCTCGGCGCCCACGGGGTGTCCGAGGAGGCGGGGCTGACCACCCCGAACCTCATGGAGGCGCAGACCAACCGGGCGCTGGTCGCCTCGGCCCGCCGCGTCGCCGTGGTCGCCGACCACAGCAAGTGGGGCGTCGTCGGGCTCAGCGGCTTCGCGGCCCTGGACCGGGCCGACTGGTTCGTCACCGACGCCGCGATGCCGGCCCCCGCCCGGGCCGTCCTCGCGGACGCGGTGGGTGAACTCGTCATCGCGGGCGAGGAGGACTGACCCCGCCGGCCCGCAAGGGTTCCGCCCGCCTCGGGCCCCGGGGCCGGTCTGCGCGGGCCGGTCTGCGCGGGCCGGCCGCCGCTGTGGCCGGCCGGCCCGCTCCCGGTCAGTCCACGAGTACGCCGGGGTTGAGGACGCCGTGCGGATCGAGCGCGCCCTTCGCGGCGCGCAGCGCGAGGGCGAAGGGCTCGGGGCGCTGGCGGTCGTAGCCCGGACGGTGGTCCCGGCCGACGGCGTGGTGATGGGTGACGGTCGCCCCGTGCCGGTGCAGGACCTCGACCGCGACGGCCTTCAGCTCGTCCCAAAGGACGTCCTCGTCGCCGTCCCGGCCGGCGGCCAGGACGGTGAAGTACGGTGCCGCCCCGTCCGGATAGACGTGCGTGAGGCGGCAGTTGACGGTGGCGGGGTGCCCGGTCGCCTTGAGCGCCGCCGCGCCGACCTCACTGCGCACCGCCTCGATCAGGCCGGGGATCCGGTCCCAGCCGGCCGCCGTCTCGAAGGTCTCCGCGACGGCGCCCATCCTGGCCAGACCGTCGCGGAGGTAGGGCATCCGCAGGAAGGCCGAACGCCAGGCAGTCACCGCCGCGTCGCCGCCGGGGCCCGCCTCCGTGCCGGACGTACCGCCGGGGCGCCCGCCGTGCGAGCGGGCCAGGCCGACGGCGCGGTCGAGCCGGGCGGTCACCGGCTCGTCCGCCGACTCGAAACCCAGGACCAGTACGGCGGAGCCGTCCTGCGCCGCACCCGACAACGCCGCTTCACCGGCGTCCAGCAGACGGCAGTTGGCGGGGGAGAGGTCGGACTGCGCGAGGGCGCGCACCGCCCGGAGCGCGTCGTCGAAGTGGGTGAAGGCGACCGAGGCGGAGGCCTTGTGGCGGGGACGTTCCTGTAGCCGTACCCAGGCCTCGGTGATGACGCCGAGCGTTCCCTCGGAGCCGAGGAACAGCCGGTCGGGGGAGGGCCCGGCCCCGGAGGCGGGCAGCCGCCAGGAGCTGCTCGTGCCGGCCGGGGTGACCACCCGCATCGACTGCACGAAGTCGTCGATGTGCGTGCGGCCGGTGGCGTAGTGGCCGCCCGCGCGGGTGGCCAGCCAGCCGCCCAGGGTGGAGAACTCGAAACTCTGCGGGAAGTGCCGCAGGGTGAGCCCGTGGGGCCTCAGCTGGTCCTCCAGGCTCGGCCCGAGCGTGCCCGCCTGGATGCGCGCGGCCCGCCCTTCGGTGTCGACCTCCAGGACGCGGCCCATCGCCGTCAGGTCGAGGGAGAGCACCGCCCCGTGGGCGTCGCCCCGGTATTCCACGCCGCCGGAGACCGAGGAGCCCCCGCCGTACGGGACGACGGCGATCCGCCGGTCGCCGGCCCACTCCAGCAGGTCGGCCACCGCGCGCTCGTCCGTCGGGCGGGCGACGAGATCGGGTATCCGGCCGGGCCGTGCCCGCAGGGCCCGCACCACGTCCCGGTAGGCCTTCCCCATGGCGTGGGCGGCGCGGTCCTCCGGGTCGGCGGAGACCAGGTGTTCGAGGCTTCGCGGGGGTTCGATCGAGGGGTCCCCGATGCCCAGGTCGCGTACGCGGGGGACGGGGAGCGGGCGGGCGAGGGTTCCGGGGATCAGCGCGCCCATCGCGGCGCATTCCGCGTCGTCGGGATGTGCGTCCGTCCAACCCCAGCCCCACCAGGAGCGGGTGCGGGACTGCGGCTGCGGGGTGGTGCCGGCCATGGATGCGCTCCAGAGGTCGAGGCAATTTACCTAGGGGTAAATTACCTACTGATAATATCGGCGCATGGCAACCCCCCCGACCCGAGCCGGCACCAAGGGAGTCCCGCGGGAGCACCGCCTGCGGCAGATGCTGGAGGCCGCCACGGAGGAGTTCGGCACCCGCGGCTACGCGGCCGCCTCGCTTCCGGCGATCGCCGCGCGCGTGGGCGTCACCAAGACGCTGCTCCACCAGTACCTCGGCACGAAGGAGCACTTGTACGTCGCCTGCCTGGTGCCCGTCGGGGACCGGCTCCTGGAGGCCGTCCGGACGGCGATGGGCGTCGACGGCACTGGGCCGGACACGCCGCTGCGCGTGCTGCGAGGCATCTTCGAGGCCCTGGAGGGGCGCCGGGAGGCGTGGTTCGTGCTGTACGACACCACGCTGCCGCCCGGCGGCGAGGCCGAGCGCCGGGCCTCGGAGTACCGGTCGGCCATCGACGCGCTCGCCGCGGGCGGCACGGCCGAACTGCTGCGCGCCGCCGGTTCCGCCGACCCGCTGGACGCCGACGCGCTCAAGTACGTCTGGCGGGACCTGGTCGCCACCCTCGTCCGCTGGTGGGTCAAGCACCCCGAGCAGACCCCGGCGGCGATGACGGACCGCTGCGCCCGCCTCTTCGCGGCCGCCGCCACGCTCACCTCCGACGGCCGCCCGGGCTGAAGCGGGCCCGCTACCCCTTGTCGGCCTGCGCGGCCTTGACGGCCTTGAGCTTGCGCCACACCCTTTCCAGGTCCTCCAGGTCCCGCTCGTCGAGCAGTCCGGTGAAGACCGGCCCCAGGGCCTCGCGCCGCGTGGCGTCGGCGGCGGTGAACACCGTACGACCCGCCTCCGTGAGGGAGACCTCCACCGACCGGGCGTCGCGCGCCGAAGGCGTACGGGTCACCAGACCCCGGTGGTGCAGGGCGTCGACGACGCGGGATACCTGGCTGCGGCTGAGCAGGGTGCTGTTCCCGAGGGTGGAGGCGGGCACAGGCTCGGGGCTGGAAGCCAGCCACAGCATCACCTCGAACCAGGAGACCGGAAGGTCGTGGGCCTTGACGAGGGCCCGGTCGACCCGGTCGGTCAGAGTGGTGCCCGCCCAGACCAGCCCGTAGAAGGCGTAGTCGGCCGTCGGCATCTCGGTTTCGGTGAGCTTTTTCGCCATGTCCGCAGTGTAGAGCTTGCGTGCACACGCACGTAAATTTATAGTGTGTGTGCACGCACATAAATCACGTTCGGTGACAAGCCCAGTGAAAGGCACAGCCATGTCGACGCACCCCACCGCCGCCACCACCCCCGACGCGTCCCTCCGGACCGTCCTCATCACCGGCACCTCTTCCGGGATCGGGCTCGCTGCCGCCGTCGCCGCCGCCCGCGCCGGATGGCGCACGGTCGCCACCCTCCGTGACACGGGCAGGGCCGACGCACTGCGCAAGGCCGCCGCCGAGGCGGGCGTGGAGCTCGACATCCGGCAGCTCGACGTCGTCGACGAGGACTCCGTGGCCGCCGCCGTGGCCGGGATCATCGCCGACTACGGCCGTCTGGACGCCGTGGTCAACAACGCGGGCGCCGGGCACGTCGGCACCCTCGAACTCGAGTCGGTCGCCGACGTGCGCGAGGTCATGGAGGTCAACTTCTTCGGTGTGCTGAACGTGTCGAAGGCGGCCCTGCCGCACCTGCGCGCCACCGGAGGCCGCCTGATCACGGTCACCAGTGTCGGCGGCGTCGTCGGCCAGCCCTTCAACGAGGCCTACTGCGCCGCCAAGTTCGCGGTGGAGGGATACATGGAGAGCCTGGCCCCCGTCGCGGCTGCCGTCGGCGTGGCCGTGTCCGTCGTCGAGCCCGGCGCGGTGGCGACGGAGTTCGTCAACAACATCGGAATCGACATCGACGCCACCGTCGCCGCGGCCGGTCCTTACGCCGACGCGATGCGCCACTACATCGACCGCACCGTCGCCCAGTTCATGAACGGGGCCCAGACCCCGGCGGGCGCGGCCGAGGCCGTCATGGAGGCGCTGACCGCGGAAACGCCCGCGTTCCGCATCCAGACCTCCGCATGGGCCCGCGGCTTCACCGGGACGAAGCTGGCGGACCAGGACGGCTCCGCGGTCCTCGGCATGACCAACGCCTGGGTCGCCTGAAACCCACGGTGACCGCAACCACACCGGCCGGCCGTCGCGCACCCGGGCCGCCGCCTCGCGGCAGGCCCGGGTCCGGGGGAGACTCGTACGCATGGACGAGTCGCGCAAAGCCTGGGCCATGGTCATCGGCGTCATCACCGTGATCCTGCTGGACCTCGCGGCCATCATCCTGATGAACACGCTCTGATCGGGTTCTGAGCGGGTCCATCGCCGCGCGGCGGTCACGCTCCGGTCCCGCGGGGCCTTCTAACGGCCGAAGACGGACAACTCCTCGCCGCGCGAGTTCCAGAGGCGGGCGGATCCCCCCGACGGCTCGCTCAGGGTGAGTCGGTCCCGCTCGTGGGTCACCCCACCGAGCAGGCGTCCCTCCGCGCGGACCGGCCATTCGACGGTCAGGTGGTCGCCGGGAGCGAGCTCGAACTCGGTCCCCTGGGGTTCGAACTGCACGGTGAGCGGGGTCCCCGGTCCCGCCTGGACGACGAACTTCACGGTTGCCGGCGTGCGGTCGGTTGCCTTCACTCGTCGCCTCAGGTTCATGAGCTCCTCGTCGTCCGGTCGGTGCGTGTCTCTCCTACCCTGCCGTGAGTCCGCCGGCAGTGGCCGTACCAGGTCCGTCGCGGGCGGGCGCTCTCCCGTGACCGACGTCCACGGTGCAGGCTATCGCCGAACCCGGACGGGGACGAGGGCGAGGCGCCGGCCCACCGTACTGCGGTCCCGCCCCGGCTCGAGTCCCGCTCGGAAACGACGGCAAAGGGCGTCCACAGCACGGCAGTTCATGGCTGTTCATGCCGGAAAGAGAGGCCGCCCGCACCCTTGCTGCGCCGCCCCGGTTCGCGAATGATGCTGCCCGGCGTGTCGGCCGACGGTGGTCGTGATGCACGCGCCATCCCGAACCCGGCCGGCCAGGAGGCACGCCTTGCGGACGAACCGTCACATCCGGAAATCATTAGGGGTCGTCGGCGCCGCCCTCGCGCTGGTGGTCGCCGTTCCCCAGGTAGCCTTCGCCGCGCCACCGCCCGCCCTGCCGAGCCAGGCCGAGGCGATCGAGCTGACGTTCCAGCCGGCCTACGACTACGACACCGACGGCTGCTACCCGACCCCCGCCATCGGCCCGACCGGAGTGCTCAACGGCGGGCTCAACCCCACCGGCGCCCTCAACGGCAACTGCCACGACGCCTCGGACCTCGCCAACACCAACGGCTACTCCCGCTGGACCTGCAACAACGGCTGGTGCGCCGTGATCTACGGACTGTACTTCGAGAAGGACCAGGCGATCCCCGGCATCAGCCTCGGCGGCCACCGCCACGACTGGGAACACGTCGTGGTGTGGATCCAGGGCAACGAGGCCAAGTACGTCTCGACGTCCGCGCACGGGGACTTCGTCGTCCACGGGCGCGACCAGATCCGCTGGGACGGCACCCACCCGAAGATCGTCTACCACAAGGACGGCGTCGGCACGCACTGCTTCCGCGCCGCGAACACCAACGACGAACCGCCGGAGAACCACCGGCACACCTGGCAGTTCCCCGCACTCGTCGGATGGTCGGGCTACCCCGCCGGACTGCGGGACAAACTGAGCCAGGCCGACTTCGGCAGCGCGCACTTCGGCCTCAAGGACGGCGCCTTCGCCGACCACCTGGCGAAGGCCAAACCGGCGGGCATCCCCTTCAACCCGTACCAGTAGCCGTCACGGGCGCATGACGCCCTGTCCGGGCCGGGTTCTACAGTGGCCGTACCAGGCGCAGCCGTAGGGGCGGTCCGGACCGAACGGTGAGGTACGTCATGCCGAAACGCCACGCGGTGATAGCCGGGGCGGGCATCGGCGGTCTCACCGCCGCCATCGCCCTGCACCGGCGCGGTTGGCACGTCACCGTCTGCGAACGTGCCCCCGAGCCGCCCGTCACCGGCGCCGGCATCGGCCTGGCGCCCAACGCCCTGCGCGCGCTCGCCGCCATCGGCGTCGACGCGGCCCGCGCCGCCGGCAGCGCCGTACCCGAGACGATGGGCGTACGCCGATCCGCAGGCCAGTGGCTCACCCGAGCCCGCACCGCGGACATGGCGGCCCGCTACGGCATCGCCCCCATGGCCGTCCCGCGCCCCGCCTTCACGGCCGCCCTGGCCGCTGCCCTGCCGCCGGGGACCGTCCGCTACGGGACCGCGGTGACCGCCGTCGACGACGCACGGGGCCGCCCGACCGTCCGTACGGAGGCCGGGCCGGCCCTGTCCGCCGATCTGGTCGTCGCCGCCGACGGCATCCACAGTCCGCTGCGGCACGCGTACTTCCCCGCCCACCCCGGCCTGAACTACATCGGCGAGACCGCCTGGCGGACCATCGTGTACGCCCCGGACCTCGGGATACAGGCCATGAGCGAGACATGGGGGAGGGGGCAGCGGTTCGGTGTGACTCCGCTGTCCGACGGCCGCCACTACCTCTACGCCACCGCGGTCGTCCCGGCCGGCACCCGGTCGACCGACGCCCGCGCCGAACTCCGCGCCCGCTTCGGCGCCTGGCACGACCCGATCCCCGCCCTGCTGGACCGGGTCGGCCGCCTCGCTCCCGCCGACGTCCTGCAGAACGACCTCTACGACCTCGCGGCTCCGCTTCCCCGCCTGCACCACGGCCGGATCGCCTGGCTCGGCGACGCCGCCCACGCCATGGCCCCCAACCTCGGCCAGGGCGGCTGCCAGGCCATCGAGGACGCGGTGGTCCTGGCCCACCTGCTGCCCGCGGGAGACGGTACGAACAGCGCGGACTCCGTCCCGGCCGCCCTCGCCGCGTACACCGCCGCCCGCCGCGCCCGCACCGACGCGGTACGCGTCCGGGCCCGCCGGGTCGGCCGCCTCGGCGTCCTCGGCCACCCGCTCGCGGCGGCCGCACGTGACCTGGCGGTCCGGGCCACCCCCACGCGCCTGGCCCTGCGCGGCATGGACGACCTCTTCAACGGCTTCCGCCTCCCCGGCTAGTGCCGCTCCCTTCCGGGCGGCGCGCGACCGGGAGCCCTTCGGCAGCGGCTGTCGCCGGCGCCGTGCCCAGCCGACGGCGAGCGGCGTCGCCGGCCCCGTCAGAGCGGTGAGCAGGAGCCGGTAGGCGGGGAGCGTGCCCACCTGGACGGCCCAACCCGCCGGGAGGGCGCCGAGGGAGAGGCCCACGTTGGTCACGGCGCGGAGATGGACGCGGAACTCCTGCGGACGGTTCCCTCCGTAGTGCCGCATCAGTCCGGGCATGACGAAGCTCCGCGTCCCGAGAAGGAAGTAAGAACCCCCAAGGCTTCCTGCCTGCTCTTTGCCATAGCAGGCAGGATTGGTTGAAAGGGCCGTTCGGCTCAGCCCGCGCAAACCGCCCCGCGCAGGAAGTCGAGCAGCAGCTCCGTCACGACCTCGGGCCGCTCCAGGCTGGGGAGATGGCCGGCCCAGGGCAGTTCGAGGTGGCGGGCGTCGGTGAGCAGTTGCGGCAGCCGGGCCGCGATCTGCCGGAAGTCCGCCACGTCGTGGCCGCCCGAAACGGCGAGGCAGGTCGCCTTCACTGCCGTCAGGTCGACCTCGACCGGCCTCCGCCCGGCTCCCTGGGGGGCGGCCAACTGCACCTCGAAGGAACGGCGCTGCATCTCGCGCACCCGCTCCCGCACCGCCTCCTCGGCGTCCGGCCCCAGCCAGGTCTCCAGGTTGAGTTCGACGGCTCCCTCGACCTCGCCGGCTTCGAGCAGCGCGTCCTCCCGGTCGCCGAACGCCTTCAGTTCGACGCCGGGTTCGTGCCCGGGCAGCCCGGAGCACAGCAGCGCCATGGCGCGGACCCGGTCGGGTCTGCGTGCGGCGATCTCCAGGGCCACGCGTCCGCCGTACGAGGAGGCGACCAGCGCCGCCCGCTCGACGCCCAGGGAGTCGAGCAGGTCCAGCACGTCCTCCGCGTCGTTGTGGCGGTGGTCCGGCAGCGGCGAGTCGCCGAATCCCCTGAAGTCGGGGCGCACCACGCGGTATCCGGCCTCGGCCAGCGCGGACCACTGCGGATCCCACATCCTCCGGTCGCAGGCCGCGGAGTGGAGCAGTACCAGCGCGGGTCCGTCCCCGGTCGTGTCATGAGCGAGAGTCATGGGTCCGACTCTAGGCGGCGAGTGATCACCGGACGCTACCGGGGAGTACGGGGACGCGGAGCGTCCCCGACCTGATCACCCATCACCCGACTCCCGGCTCCTACCATTGGGTAACCACCCGACTGATTCGGCACCGCACCACTCCCACGCACGGCACCACACCCCAAAGGGAGCGATCAGTACATGACCAACGACTACGACGTCGTCATCAGCGGAGCCGGTCTCGCCGGCTGCACCGCGGCGATCCTCTTCGCCCGACGCGGTGTCCGCGTCGCGCTGCTGGAGCGCCGCTCGGACCCCCGCGCGTACAAACTGCTGTGCACCCACTCGATCACGGCCAACGCCCACCCGGTCCTGGACGAACTCGGCCTCATACCCGAGCTGGAGAAGGCGGGAGCCCTCCACAACGACGCCCGCTGGTACACCCGTTGGGGATGGATCGAGCCGAGGCCCGCCCCGCGGGGCCCCGCGCTGCCGCACGGGTACAACGTCCGGCGCAGCACCCTCGACCCGCTGATCCGGTCCCGCGCGGCGCGAACCCCCGGTGTCGACCTGCTCGTCGGCCACCGTGTGACCGGGCTGCTCCGGGAAGCCGGACGTACCGTCGGGGTCCGTACGTCGACGGCGCAGGGCGACGTTGCGATCCGGGCCCGACTGGTGGTGGGCGCCGACGGCAAGGACTCGGCCGTCGCGAAGTTCGCCGAGGTGCCCACCAAGGTGCACGAGAACACCCGCTTCGGCTATCTCGCGCACTTCCGCGACCTCCCGCTGCACGGCGGGATCGGGCAGACCTGGTTCCTCGAACCGGACATGGCGTACGCCTTCCCCAACGACGACGGGGTGACGGTCCTCGCGGTGCTCCCGGACAAGAAGCGGCTGCCGGCCTTCAGGGAAGACCTGGAGGGCAGCTTCCTGGAGTTCGTCCGCGCCCTGCCCGAGGCACCGCCCATCGACTCCGCCGAGCGCATCACCAAGTTCATCGGAACCGTCGACTACCCGCTCGTCACACGGGAGCCGACGGGGCCCGGCATCGCCCTCGTCGGCGACGCCGCCCTGACCGGCGATCCCCTGTGGGGCGTGGGCTGCGGATGGGCCTTCCAATCCGCGCGGTGGCTCGTGGAGGCGGTCGCCCCGGCCGCGACGGGCCGGGGCGACCTCGACCGCGCGCTCGCCGGGTACGGGCGCAGGCACCGACGCCGGCTGCGCGGCCACCAGTTCATGGCCGTGGACTTCGCCAAGGCCCGTCCGTTCAACCCCGGAGAACGGCTGCTCTTCTCGGCGGCGGCCCGTGACGAGTCGATGGCACGGCACATGTACCTGTTCGCGGCCCGCCTGATCGGCCCGCTGCGCTTCCTGAACCCCGCGGCCCTGGCCAAGGCCGCGGCCGTCAACATCAGGCACCGCGGGGCGGGAGTCCCACCGACGCGCTGAGCCGCGCCCGGGCCCACCGTCACGATCATCCGGACACCGCCCGCGCCTGTGCGGCACACGAATATCCGGGTGCCGCGGAGGCGGGGCCGGGCTATGGTCGGCGGCATGAACGTCACCGGCCCCAACACCCCCGCGACCGCGCGAGCGCCCCGCTCGCCGGTTGCCGCCGCCTGACGTCCCCCTCCCCGGCGACCGGAAACGGTCCGTCGGTCGTGCCGTGGCACCCCTGCCCCGGCCGGAGGTCAATGGTCCCGTTTCCGGTGCGCTTCCCCCGCTTCCACGCGAAGGAGCCTCCCGTGAACACGGAACAACTGGTCAAGACCTTCATCGAGTACTTCGAAGAGCGCGACCACCACCGCATCGTCGGCTCGACGCTGCTGCCACCCCCAGGCGACCCCGTGCTCTTCACCACCTCCGGCATGCACCCGCTCACCCCGTACCTGGAGGGACGCCCCCATCCGCTGGGTCGACGGCTGGTCAACGTACAGCGCTGTCTGCGCACCACCGACCTGGAAGAGGTCGGCGACGCCACGCACCTGACCGTCTTCGAGATGCTCGGCACCTGGTCATTGGGCGACTACGACGGCCCGCTCAGCCTCGACTGGGGATACGGGCTGCTCACCGAAGGGCTGGGGATCGACCCAGGCCTCCTCCACGCCACCGTCCACGCCGGCGACGAGCAGACCGGCCCGGACACCGACTCCCTCCACCTGTGGCAGGACCGGGGCGTCCCCGTCGAGCTCACCGTGGACGACAACTGGTGGTCGAACGGCCCCGTCGGACCGTGCGGGCCCGACTCGGAGATCTTCCTGTGGAGCGGCGAGGGCCCGCCCCGGTCGACACCCACACGGGACGACCGCTGGGTGGAGGTGTGGAACCACGTGACGATGAGCCACCGCCGGCTCGACGACGGCTCGCTCGTGCCGCTTCCCCGGCGCAACGTCGACACCGGACTCGGCGTGGAACGGCTGGCCTCACTGCTCCAGGGCAAGCCGTCCGTGTTCGAGTGCGACGTCTTCGACCCGTGGCGACGTCTCGTTCCGCCCCTGTGGAGCCTGGACGAGACCTCGCTGCGCGTGGTCTGCGACCACCTGCGCTCGGCCGTCGTCGTACGCGGCGACGGCGTGCGCCCGGCCAACACCGGACGGGGCTACGTCCTGCGCCGCCTGGTGCGACGGGTGCTGACCGTACTGTGGCGGGACGACCCCTCGCGCGGTCTCGAAGACCTCCCGGAGGAACCGGTCCGGCACACCCTCGACCACTTCCGACAGGACATCCGCTCCGGCGGCGTACTGCGCGTGCTGCGCGAGGAGGAACACCGCTTCCGCCGCCTGCTGGAACGGGGCCGTCAGGTGCTCGCCCGCCCCCGGTTCCGGGGCCGGCTGACCGAGGACGACTGCCACTACCTCCACGACACCCATGGCCTGCCGCGCGAACTGATCACGAGCCTGCGGTACGAGTGAGGCGCGTCGCCGGTCAGCTGTCGCCGATGGCGCAGGCGAGGTAGAGGTCGACGCGGTCGCGGGCGGTGGACAGGTCGCGGCCGGTGAGGTGTTGGATGCGGCCGATGCGGTAGTGGAGCGTGCTCACGTGGATGTGGAGGGCTTCCGCGGCGGCGCGCCAGGCTCCGTTGGCCTCCAGGAACACGCCGAGGGTGCGTGTCAACTCCGCGCCGTGTTCGGCGTCGTAGGCGTGGAGGGGGCCGAGGAGGCGTTGCCGGTAGGCGGCCCGGACGTCGCCGGGCACGCCTGCCAGGAGCAGCAGGTGGGAGTCGAGTTCGCGGGCGGTGACCAGGGCCAGCCGCTGCGGGCGGAGCGCGGCCAGGCGTGCGGCGTGCCGGGATTCCTCGAGGGCGCGGCAGAGCCCGGCCGGATCGGAACACGTGGCGAGGCCGAAGGCGATGCGCCCGCCGTCGGCGGCGGGCTCGAACTGCGCGAGGCGTTCGCCGAGCCGGGTCGCGAGGGCGCCGTCGTCGAGCCGGGTGCCGAGCGAGGCCAGGACGGTCGGTCCGGCTTCGCCGGCGGCGACGACGGCGCGGATGTCGGGGTCCTCGTCGAGGGTGCTTTCGACCAGGTCCGCGGCGAGGTCCCAGGACCGCAGCGCGCCCCGGGTGAGGGCGGTGAAGGCGACGAGCGGCCGGTCGGTGGCCAGGCCGGCGGTGCGCAGGCGGGCGGCGACGGCCGCGGGCGGGGCCTGCTGGTCGAGGAGTTCGACGAGCTGGGTGTGGAACCGCTGCTCGGTGCGCCGGCGTTCGTCCCGACGGGCGCCGCCCAGGGCGAGGAGCTCGGCGGTCTGTGCGGCGGTGCCCGTGTCGTCGGGGGCCCCGCGGAGGACGAGGAGCCCGCCGCCGGCGCTGCGGCGGCCGATCGGGAGCAGCGTGTGCCCCTCGTCCGTGGCCGGGAGGCGCTCGGCGCGCAGGGCGTGGGCGGCGAGTCGACCGCGGACGGCGGCGCCGAGCTCTTCGCCCGGCCCGGCGAGGAGGCGGCCCGCCGTAGACAGGGCCCAGCAGGGAGTGCCGAGTTCGGCGGAGAGCATGGCCACGAGGCCGCCGAGGTCCGCGCCGTCGACGAGCGCGGTGACCAGGCGGCGGTGGTGCCCGAGGACGTCGGCGAGCACCCGGCCGCGTTCGCGGTTGACGCGGTCGATGACCGTGCGGGACAGCGTGCCGTAGCTGATGTCGGCCGGCGCGGCGAGGACGGGGATGCCGTGGCGGCGGCAGGCGTCGACGAGGGCGGGAGGCACCTCACCGAGCAGGATGTCGCCCGCGACGAGCGCCGCGGCCGCCCCATCGGCCAGGGACGCGGCGAAGGTCTCGCAGTCGGCTTCCGTGCGGTACCAGCCCTCGCTGGTCAGGACGAGCTCGCCGCCGGAGAGGAAGTCGGCGGGCTCCAGCAGGTCGGTGGTGTAGACCCAGCGCAGTTCGCGGTCCAGGCCGGTCGCGCCGCCGTCGTCGAGCGCGGTGAGCCGCAGCTCCGGCATGTCCAGCAGATCCCTCACCCGCACGGTGCGCCTTCCTCCTTCTCGTGTGCAGCACGTGCTCAGGTACTCACGTATCGCGGTCTCCGCACATCCGGGTATCCGACGATCATACGAAACCCCGCCCGATTCCGGCCACGGCTTCCCCGCAACGACGGTGACGACCCGCTGCCCCAAAGGTGTGTACTGCCGTTGCGGCAGCACGCGGCCTTCCCTGATTCCCACGAATGACGGAACGAGGCACGACGCCGCACCACCCTCGCGCGGAAGACCGAAGGCTCCCCGCGTGCCACGACCACCGTCGAGGCCTCCGCCGTCGCTCAGTACGTACTCACCCGCACGCCGCCGACCGGCGGCGACACGACGCACACCGATCCCACCACCAAGGAGATCCCGGCATGACCACCGACCCCACCTCCACCTCCGCCGCGACCGACGCCGACACCGAGCTGCTCCGCACCGCGGTCGCCATCGCCCGCCGCTCCCGCGAGGCCGGCAACCATCCCTTCGGCGCCCTGCTCACGGGCCCCGACGGCGAGATCCTGATCGAGGCCCAGAACACCGTCACCACCGACCGCGACGCCACCGGCCACGCCGAGACCAATCTCGTGCGCCTCGCCACAGCGAAGTACGACGCCGCGTTCCTGCGCACCTGCACCCTCTACACCAGCACCGAGCCCTGCGCGATGTGCTCCGGCGCCATCTACTGGGGCAACATCGGCGCGGTCGTCTACGCCCTCGGCGAGGACGGGCTCCGCGCCCTGACCGGCGCCAACGACGAGAACCCCACCATGGCCCTGCCCTGCCGCGAGGTCTTCGCCGCCGGCCGGCGCCCCCTGCCCGTCACCGGCCCCGTCGACCTCGCGGAAGCCCGCGAGGTCCACCACGGCTTCTGGGACTGACCCACCCCGCCGGTCGGGCACGAACGTGCTGCTCGACCGGCACTCTGCGTCTTCTATCTCCAACCGGCGTTGTTCCTAGAATGGTCGGATGGAGGACATCGATGTGATCGCGGCGCTGCAGGATCCGGTGCGGCGCCGCCTGTACGAGTACGTGGCCGCGCAGGGCCGCGAGGTCGGCCGCAACGAGGCCGCCGAGGCGGCCGGCGTGGCGCGGACGCTCGCCGCGCACCATCTGGACAAGCTGACGGAAGTCGGCCTGCTGGAGAGCGGCAGCCGCCGGCTGACGGGCCGCTCGGGGCCGGGGGCGGGTCGTCCCGCCAAGGTGTACACGCGGGTGCGCACCGAGCGATCGGTGTCGCTGCCCGCCCGTGACTACCGCACCGCCGCCGAGCTGCTCGCGGAGGCCGCCGAGCAGGCCGGACTGGACGCCGGGCTCTGCGCGGCCGCGCACCGCCGGGGTGAGGCCCTGCGCGGCTCGGCGGAACCCTGCACCGGCCTCGCGGAGGCGATGGAGGTGCTGGCCGCGCGGGGCTACGAGCCGTACCGGGAAGGCGCCGAGGGTCCAGGGGGCGCTCCGGGCGCCGATGAGGCGGCCGGGCGGGCCGAGCCCGCCATCCGGATGCGCAACTGCCCCTTCCATGCCGTCGCCGAACGCTTCCCGCCGCTCGTCTGCGGTATGAACCTCGCCCTGCTGGAGGGGTTGCTCGGCGCCGACGGCCCCGTCCGCGCCCGCATGGACGCCAGGCCGGGGGAGTGCTGCGTGGTGGTGGAGGCTTCTAAAGACAACGATCATTGACATAGAAACTGCGGTCGTGCTGGGATGGGGCCATGACCCCATCCGCGCATGCCGCCGCCCACCTCGCCCAGCTCAACGTCGCCACCCTTCGACACCCCCTGGACGACCCGCGCATCGCCCCGTTCGTCGAACTGCTCGACCCGGTCAACGCCGCCGCCGACGGCGCGCCCGGCTTCGTGTGGCGGCTCGTGGAGGACGGGGAGGCCGACGCCACCGGCCTGCGCCCGGCGGGGGACGGCGTGATCGTCAACCTGTCGGTGTGGGAGAACCAGGAAGCCCTCTGGGACTTCGCCTACCGCAGCGGACACCTGGAGGCGATGAGGCGACGTCGGGAGTGGTTCGAACGGCACGTCGAGGCCCACCTGGTGCTCTGGTGGATCCCGGGCGGCCACGTCCCGACCGTCGGGGAAGCGCTGGATCGGCTGGCGGACCTCCGGGCGCACGGACCGTCCCCGCGCGCGTTCACCTTCACCTCCTCCTATTCGGCCGAGGAGGCCGCCCGAGCCGCCGGGACGACGCCGGTCGAGGCCTCGCCGGCCTGACCGGCGACTCCCGGGGTGATCGGCGGCCTCCGGCAGGGGGGCGTGCCCGCAGGGCGATATGGCGTCACGTGGGCGGAAATGCCCGCCGGGCAGTGCGGCGATCGCGCCGTCCCTGGCCGCTTCCGCAGCCGCGAGCCCCGAGCAGCGACTGCTCGCCCTCCTGGGGCGCGAGGCGGGCTGAGGGTGAGGCGGGCGGCGCGCCGCCCGGGCTCGTCCCCGGACCGTCACGGGCCCACTGGCCTCGTCACACGGCCAGTTCCCGCAGCCCTCCTCCCGGCCCGGCGGCCCCGGTGCCCAGGCGGGTGAAGTACTCCGTTGCGATGATCGACTCCCGTACCCGCGCGGGGAGTCGGGCGAGGATGCCGGGCAGGGAACGCTCCCGGGCGGCTTCGCTGCGGTGGGACAGGATCGCGGCCCACTTCCGCTCCAAGGAGCGGCCGGTCACGTCGACCGTCGCGGTGACGTACTCGTCCGGGACGCTCAACACCTTCTTCCCCACCCGTTCGAGCAGCGCGGTGAGCTCGCCGACGCCCGAGTGCGGATGCGTGGCCGCGTACAGGACCTCGGGCCGCCACGGCTCCCCGGTGTCCGGGCGGAAGTGTTCGAGCCCGGCCTCGTGGAAGGCCAGTACGGTCGCCTGGTGGGTGCGGACGTGATCGGGATGCCCGGTGAGCTGGCCGTACGCGTCGTGGGTCACCACGATCCGCGGCCGTACGGCGCGCACGTGCCCGACGATCAGCCCCACCACCTCCTCGATCGGGGCGTCGCACAGCCGGGGACGGCCGGGAGCGGAGTCGGGGACGCGGGCGTCGGCGAAGCCCAGCAGTCGCGGATCCCCGGCGCCCAGGACGGCGAGCGCCTCGGCGAGTTCGGGGGCCCGGTGGCTGTCGGGGGACCAGGTGGTGGTGACCACGGCGGTCGCCGCGCCCGAGGCGGCGTGCTGCGCGAGTACGCCGCCCGCCAGGAGGGACTCGTCGTCGGGGTGGGCGAAGACGCCGAGGAGCGAGGGCCGGGGACCGGCAGGCTGGGACGGGGTCATGGAACGCGCACCTTCCTGTCGAAAGGCGAGGGGCGGTGGAGGGGAACGGAGGAGGGTCGCGACGCGACCGGACGGCGCGACAGAACGTCCGATTTTCGATCCTCCTCGCGGGAACGAAGCCTGTCCGCCCGTCAGTTCACCCAAAGGGATCGTGGCGCCTGCGGACGCCACGTCCCCTGACCGGCAGGCCTTTCGCAAGGAGAAACCGTGCGCATACTCTTCACCGGACCGGCCGCGGCCGGCCATCTCTTCCCGATGATCCCGACCGCGCAAGCCCTGCGAGCCGCCGGGCACGAGGTGCTGTTCGCGAGCGCCCGGCCGCTCGACCGGCTCCGCGAGGCCGGTTTCCCGATCGTCGAGATAGGCGACGGCCGCACCATCCGTGAGGTGTTCGAGCAGTCCAACGGCGAAATCAGTTATGTCAACCATGACATGACCACGGATCAGATCCTCGACAGGGCGGCCCGCGTCTTCGCCCGGGTATCCCGCTCCACCGTGGACCACCTCCTGGAGATCGCCGGCGGCTGGGGCGCCGACCTGCTCGTCTACGACTCGTTCCAGGCGTCGGCCCCGCTCGTCGCGGCCAAGCTCAAGATCCCGTCGGTGCTCCAGAACTTCGGCCCCACCCCCGGCCTCGACATGGTCCGCCGGTTCGCCGACAACTTCACCGAGGCGTACGAGACGTACGGCGTGGCGGGTCCGGCCGAGCCCCTGCCGCTCAACATCGTGCCCACCTCGCTCGGCGGCGACCCGAGCGGACTGCGGATGCGCTACGTCCCCTACAACGGCGGCGGCACCATCCCCGCCGAGCTGCTGGGGCGCGGCTCCCGCCCCCGCGTCGTCATCACGCTGGGCACCGTGCTCACCGAGATGGACGGCGTTCGGGCCATCACCCGCCTGACCGAAGCCGCGGCCTCGGCGGACGCCGAGTTCCTGCTCGCCGTCGGGGACGCCGACCTCGCCCCGCTCGGCACCCTGCCCGACAACGTCCGCCCGTTGCCCTGGGTGCCGCTCGCCGAACTGCTGACCGTCTCCGACGCGTTGATCCACCACGGCGGCTCCGGCACCATGCTCACCGCGCTGCAGGCCGGCCTGCCCCAGCTGCTGCTGCCCCAGGGCGCCGACCACTTCACCAACGCCGACGCCCTCACCGCGACCGGCGCCGCCCTGCGCTCCGCCTCCGAGGACGTCGACACCTCTCTCCTCACCCGTCTCGTCACGGACCCGGTACTGCGCGAGGCCGCCGAGAGCCTCCGGGCGGAGAACGACGCCCTGCCGACCCCGGCGCAGACGGTCCCCGCCCTGGAGGCCCTGGTGGCGTAGGCCGCCGCAGGCCCGCTCCGCCGATCGAAGCCGCCGCGAACGACGTGGCCGGCAGGTAGGACGCCCGGACGGCGGCCCGCGGGCCGCGCGCCGTCTCCGTACCCCACGAGCCCCGCCGGAGCCCCCGAGTCTCCGGCGGGGCTCCGCCGCGTCACGGGGGCCGGGGCCGCGGGAATACCTCGGGGGCACCCTTCGTTCCGGGGTATAGTTGAATCCTCAACAACCTCGGGAAGGGGAGCCATGCAGTTCGGGATCTTCACCGTCGGTGACGTCACGCCCGATCCGACGACGGGACGCACGCCGAGCGAGCACGAGCGGATCAAGGCGATGCTCGCGATCGCGCAGAAGGCCGAGGAGGTCGGCCTCGACGTCTTCGCCACCGGTGAGCACCACAACCCGCCGTTCGTCCCCTCCTCGCCGACGACGATGCTCGGCTACATCGCCGCGCGCACCGAGAACCTGATCCTCTCCACGTCGACGACACTGATCACCACGAACGACCCGGTGAAGATCGCCGAGGACTTCGCGATGCTCCAGCACGTCGCGGACGGCCGCGTCGACGTGATGATGGGCCGCGGCAACACCGGCCCGGTCTACCCCTGGTTCGGCAAGGACATCCGCGACGGCATAGACCTCGCCATCGAGAACTACGCCCTGTTGCGCCGCCTGTGGGACGAGGACGTCGTCACCTGGAAGGGCAAGTTCCGCACCCCGCTGCAGTCCTTCACCTCGACCCCGCGCCCGCTGGACGGCGTCGCGCCCTTCGTCTGGCACGGCTCCATCCGCTCGCCGGAGATCGCCGAACAGGCCGCGTACTACGGCGACGGCTTCTTCCACAACAACATCTTCTGGCCCGCCTCCCACACCAAGCAGATGGTGAACCTGTACCGGGAGCGCTACGCCCACTACGGCCACGGCACCCCCGAGCAGGCCATCGTCGGCCTCGGCGGCCAGGTGTTCATGCGCAGGAACTCCCAGGACGCCGTCCGCGAGTTCCGCCCGTACTTCGACAACGCACCCGTGTACGGCCACGGCCCCTCCCTGGAGGAGTTCACCTCCCAGACCCCGCTGACCGTCGGTTCGCCACAGCAGGTCATCGAGCGGACCCTGTCGTTCCGGGACTACGCCGGCGACTACCAGCGCCAGCTGTTCCTGATGGACCACGCGGGCCTGCCCCTCAAGACCGTCCTGGAACAGCTCGACCTGCTCGGCGAGGAGGTCGTACCGGTCCTCCGCAAGGAGTTCGCGAGCCTGCGCCCCGCGGGCGTGCCGGACGCCCCGACCCACGCGGCCCGCGTCGAGCGGGCGGCCCGTGCCCAGGAGACCCCGAAGGAGGAGACGCGCGCATGAAGCTCGTCGTCGTATCGGCCGGACTGAGCTCGCCCTCCTCGACCCGGCTGCTCGCCGACCGCCTCGCGGCCGAGACGCTGCGCCACGTGGACGCCGGAACCGAAGTGATCGAACTGCGGGACCTGGCGACGGAGATCGCCCAGCACTTCACCACCGGGTTCCCGCCCGCCCGGCTCGCCGCCGCGCTCGACGCGGTGGCGGCCGCGGACGGGCTGATCGCCGTGACGCCGGTCTTCGCGGCCTCGTACAGCGGTCTGTTCAAGTCGTTCTTCGACCTGATCGACAAGGACGCCCTCACCGGCAAGCCGGTCCTCGTCGGCGCGACCGGCGGAACCGCACGGCACTCACTGGTCACCGAGCACGCCCTGCGGCCGTTGTTCACGTACCTGCGCGCGCTCGTTCTGCCGACCGCCGTGTACGCGGCCTCGGAGGACTGGGGCGACGAAGGGCTCGCGCAGCGGATGGCCCGGGCGGGCGCCGAGTTGGCGCGGTTCATGGCACCCGCCGTGCGGGAAGCCGCCCCGGGAGCGGCGCCGGACGTCGACACCACCGCCGCCATCGCACCGCGTTCCCTCACGGGCGCGATCACCTCGGTGCATCCGGCGCACGGCTTCGAGGTGGTGCCGTTCGCGCAGCGGCTGGCCGCGCTGGCGGCCGAATAGCCAATAGCCGAGCAGCCGAGCAGCCGTCGGGGCGATCGGCCGTGTCGGTCGAGTGGATCCACCGCCTCGCGGCCACGCGCGGGGGTCCCGGGCCCTCGTGCGGGGCCGACGAGGCCCTCTGGTGGGCGTGCGGAGAACTGGGGCACCATCTTCCTGCCCCACCCCTCACGGTCACCAGCAGGAGGAAACTCCCGATGAAGATCCGCACGGTCCTCAGCGCACTGGTCCTCTTGTCCGGTGTGCTCTTCACCCCCGGCATCGGCATCCTCGGCGGGGCCACCGAAGCCCACGCCGCCACCAAGATCAGCCACGCGACGGCGACTTCGATGTTCCGGAGCTCCGGCATCACCTGGTCCTCGTCGGGTGGCTGTTCCGACCGCAACAACGCGAGCTGCACCTCCTTCGAGCAGCTCAACCTCGCCACGGCGCAGGGCGCGCAGACCCTCAAGAGCGCCAGCGGCTGCGCGCTGAACATCACCGGCGGCACCGAGACAGGGCACGCGAGCGGCACGTACTCGCACTGGAACGGCTACAAGCTCGACCTCGCCAAGTACGCCTGCGTCGGCACCTACATCAAGAACACCTTCTCCTACATCGGGCTGCGCGGCGACGGGGCTCCACAGTGGAAGTCCGGCGCCGGCAACGTCTACGCCGACGAGGGAAGCCACTGGGACGTGACCTTCTACAACTGCGGCGGCTGCTGACCGAGCCGGCCGCCGAGGCCGTCCGGTGCCGCATCGGGCGACGTTCGCCCCGTCGACGACGACGTGCGCGGGCGCGGGTCGTCGACGGGGCGGTTCGTGTCATGAGCACAATGGTGGCGTGCACCCCGATGCCGTACCGAAAGCGACTGCCATGAACCGCCTTCCCGCGGATCCGACGGTGCTTCACCCGTTTCCCGATCAGCCGCGCGTGGTCCTGCTCAAGCCGCTGGTGACCTCGCCGCTGATCAAGATAGGGGAGTACACCTACTACGACGACCCCGACGACCCGACCGCGTTCGAGACCCGCAACGTCCTCTACCACTACGGGCCCGAGGAGCTGGTCATCGGGAAGTTCTGCGCGCTGGGCACCGGAGTGCGGTTCATCATGAACGGCGCCAACCACCGCATGGACGGCCCCTCCACCTTCCCCTTCCCCATCATGGGCGGCTCCTGGGCAGAGCACTTCGACTTGCTGAGTGACCTGCCCGGCAGGGGTGACACCGTCGTGGGCAACGACGTCTGGTTCGGTTACCACACCATGGTCATGCCCGGAGTCCGCATCGGGCACGGCGCGATCATCGCCTCCGGCGCCGTAGTCGTGGACGACGTCCCCGACTACGGCATCGTCGGCGGCAACCCGGCCGGACTCGTTCGCACCCGCTACAACGACGACGAGATCGCCCGGCTGCTCGCCCGCGCTTGGTGGGACTGGCCCGTGGAGCACATCACCGAACACATCCGGGTCATCATGTCCGGCACCCTCGACGACCTCGAAGAGATCGCACCACGGGCCTGAGTCGACCCCTCGTGAACCCGATGGGGCCCTGGGGCGCGCCGTCTAGCCTGCCGCGCGGAGGCGGGTGGCGGCCGCCTCCGCCTCCCGTACGACGCGGCCCGTGTCGACGTCGACCAGACGGCCGCCGAGCTTCAGGGCCCGCCCGTCCACGAACACGGCGTCGATGTTCTCGGGCCGCCCGTTGAAGACGATCTGGCCGACCCAGTCGAAGCGCGGCGCGAAGTTCAACGCGGCCGGGTTGACGACCACCAGGTCGGCCCGCTTCCCGGGGGTCAGGGAGCCCACCCGGTCGGCGAGGCCGAGGACCTCCGCGCCCCCCAGCGTGGCCATCCTCAACACGTCGTCGACCTGCGGGAAGACGCCGACCTCGGTCGTGCGGGCCCGTTGCAGGCCGATCGCCGTCTTCATCAGGGCGTGGAAGTCGGAGCTGTCGTTCGTACCGCCGTCGAGGCCGAGCCCGACCTTCACGCCCCGCCGCCCGAGATCGCCCAGCCGCATGATGCCGGAGGCCAGCCGCATGTTGCTGAGCGGGCAGTGGGCCGCGCGTACGTCGTGCTCGGCGACGGCGGCGATCTCGGCGTCCGTCAGGTGGATCGCGTGGTTGATCATGAGTCGGGGTCCCAGCGCCCCTATGTCGGTCAGGACCCCGATGGGGTCGTGGGCACGCTGCTCGGGGCGTTCCAGGACATGGGAGTTGAGCATCACCCCGAGCTCCTGGGCGACCTCCCAGTGGGCGCGGTTGTGGTCCTGTGCCGCCCGTGCCGCATGGGTCGCGACCTGGAAGGAAGCGAGCGGCACCGGATCGACGAGTTCCTTCTTCACCCTGCCGACCAGCACCCCGTCGGGCGCCGGGGGGTACATCGCGTACGTGAACCGCAGCCCGGTGTCCGCCAGGGCCCGTACGTAGCTCTCGATGAGGTCGTACGAGAAGATGTCCACCCAGTCCACCAGCGTCGTCACACCCGACTGGACGGCGTCCAGGGCGGCGAGCCGTACGAAGCTGTGCAGGGCCGCGGGTGTCAGCCGGCCCCGCTGGGGGTCGGTACATCGCTGGAACCAGCCGAACAGGTCCCGGTCGGTGCACCCGCCCCGGATCACGGCCTGCCAGAGGTGGTTGTGGGTGTCGACGAACCCGGGCATGACCAGCTTGCCGGAGGCGTCGAGCACCCGGGCGCCGGGCGGCGTGCCCAGTGCCGTGCCGACGGCGGCGATGGCGCCGTTCCGCATCAGGACGTCGGCGTTCGCGAGGGCACCGAGGGGGCCGGTGCCGATGGCGGGGTCCATGGTGAGCACCAGGGACGCCCCGCGGAGCAGGACCGTCCCGCCGCCCGGGGCGGGCGGGAGGGAAGAGCGGTCACCGGGCGCGGGGCCGCGGGTGGCGCCCAAGAGGAGCGGGGCGGCGGCGGCGAGGCCGAGTCCGGCGAGGAGGTCGCGGCGGCGGGGTGCCGCCGACGGCGGAGTGGGGAGTTCCTGCATGGCGTGTTACCTCCCGAAGGCTGAGAACGGAAGGCCCGCCCGGGCGGAACGCTGAGACGGAGCGTCGAGCGGAGGCGGGAGATTACACGCAGCATGCCCAGCGAACGACCATTCGATGGGTGTTCGCGGAAAACTCTTTCCATTCCGGTCGTGAGCCGGACACCTCGTGGCCGCCGGGACGCGGTTCAGGTGCGGTCCGGACGCGGTCCGACGCGGTCCGACGCGGTCCGGACCTTCGGTAGACTCGCTGGTCATGGCGGATACGCAGTACGAAGACCTGTTGAGAATGGTGCTCACCTCCGGGACGGCGAAGGCCGACCGGACCGGCACCGGTACCCGGAGCGTCTTCGGACACCAGCTCCGCTACGACCTGTCCCAGGGCTTCCCGCTGGTCACCACGAAGAAGGTGCACCTCAAGTCCGTCGTGTACGAACTGCTGTGGTTCCTGCGCGGTGACTCCAACGTCGGCTGGCTCCAGGAGCACGGCGTCAGCATCTGGGACGAATGGGCCGACGAGAAGGGCGACCTCGGCCCGGTCTACGGAGTGCAGTGGCGTTCCTGGCCCACCCCCGACGGCAGCCACGTCGACCAGATCGGCCAGATCCTGGACACCCTGCGCCGCGACCCCGATTCCCGCCGGATGATCGTCTCCGCCTGGAACGTCGCCGAGCTGGACCGGATGGCCCTGGCCCCCTGCCACGCGCTGTTCCAGTTCTACGTCGCCGACGGCAAGCTGTCCTGCCAGCTCTACCAGCGCAGCGCCGACCTGTTCCTCGGCGTCCCCTTCAACATCGCCAGCTACGCCCTGCTCACCCACATGGTGGCGCAGCAGGCGGGGCTCGAGCCGGGCGACTTCATCTGGACCGGCGGCGACTGCCACATCTACGACAACCACGTCGCGCAGGTGACGGAGCAGCTCTCGCGCACGCCGTACGACTTCCCCGAGCTGAAGCTGCACAAGGCCGACTCGCTGTTCGAGTACGCCTACGAGGACGTCGAGGTGCTGGACTACCGGCACCACCCCGCGATCAAGGCCCCGGTGGCCGTATGACCACCGGACTGATCTGGGCGCAGACCCTCGACGGCGTGATCGGCGCGGACAACACGATCCCGTGGCGGCTGCCCGAGGACATGGCGCACTTCAAGGCGACCACCCTCGGCCATCCCGTGATCATGGGGCGCAAGACCTGGGACTCGCTGCCCGCGCGCTTCCGTCCGCTGCCCGGCAGGCGCAACATCGTGGTCACGCGGGATCCGCGGTGGGCGGCCGAAGGCGCCGACCGTGCCGGGTCCATCGCCGAGGCCCTCGACATCGCCGGCGCGGCGACGGCCTGGGTGATGGGGGGCGGCGAGATCTACCGTGCCGCCCTGCCGTACGCCACGGAGCTCTCGGTGACGGAGGTCGACACCGCCGTCGAGGGCGACACCTACGCCCCGGAAGTGGATGCGGCCTGGAAGACCGGCGAGGACACGGGCTGGCAGTCCTCGACCGCCGGCCCGCGCTACCGCATCCGCCGGTACGTCCGGCCCTGACCGTGATCGGCGTCGGGGTACCGCCGGCGGGCACACCACTGCCGTTCCTCAGGCCCGTACGCCCGTGACGCCCGGGCCGGACCGGTCCGTGCGGCGGAAGGCGGCCCGATGGGCGCTCGGACGCAGGCCCGTGTGGCGGGCGAAGAGGGCGGCGAACGTCCCCGGATCGCGATAGCCGACGGCCGAGGCGACCGCCGCGACGGTGCGGTCGGTGGTCTCCAGGAGGTGGCGGGCCCGGCGGACCCGGGCGGCCTGCAGGTGCGCCAGCGGGCTGCTCCCGGTCTCCTCCGCGAAGCGGCGCAGCAGCGTGCGGGTGCTGACCCGGAAGGCCTCCGCGAGCGCGGCGAGGTCGTACGGCTCGGCGAGGTTCTGGTCGAGCCGCCGCATGACCCGCCGGGAGAACTCCCGGCCGGGCTGCGGGAGCAGGCGCGGGTCGACGTACGGGGTCTGGGAGGCCCGCGCGTCGTCGACGAGTGCCACCCGGGCGGTGGTCCGGGCGACCCGCGCCCCGTTGTGCCGGCGGATCAGGTCCAGCGCGAAGTCGTACATGGCGCTGAAGGCGGCCGTGGTCGTCACCCCCGAGTCGGTGACGACCAGGTGCTCGGGCCGTACGTCGGCCCCCGGGCAACGCCTGGCCAGTTCGTCGGCGTACAGCCAGGAGGTGGTCGCGCGGCGCCCGTCGAGGAGCCCGGCCTCGGCGAGCAGGAACGCGCCGACGCAGAGGGAGACGACGGCGGTTCCGGCGGCGGCCTGCGCCCGGATCGCGGAGATCTCGGGGGAGAGGCGGGAGAGGCGCGGGCCGAGGTCCGTGCCCGGGTCCGGTTCGAAGCCGGGCACCACGAGGACGTCGACCTCGCGCAAGGGGCGTACGTCCAGTGCCGCCCCGCCCGAGGCGGTGACCCGGCGGCGGGGCGAGACGACCGACACCCGGTAGCCGGGCGCGTCCGGGCCGGCCACGTGCCCGGCCATCGTCAACAGGTCCGGGACGCCGAACACTTCGGACGCGAAGCAGCCCGGATACGCGAGGACCCCGACCCGCAGCGCCTCCGGCCCGCCCGGCCCGTCTCCCGGCCCGCCCGCCCCGTCGCCCGGCCTGTCCGCCCTGGCCCCCGACTTGCGCGCCGCGCCGCCGGCTCCGCCCGGTCCGCCGCCCGGTCCGTCGTCGCCCGGCCACCCGGCGTCCTCCCGCTGCCGCGCCGTCCCCTCCGTCATCGCCCCGCCCCCCGGTGTCGCCCGCCGTCTCCACGCGTGGCGAGATTACCCCTGGCTCAGGCGATCCCGCCCCTCACCCGCCAGCCGGTCCCGGGTCCAGGCTGGCCCCATGAGCGACGACGATCCGATCAACGACTTCCGTCCCCGCAGCGTGGCCGTGGAGGGGGTGGAGAAGACGGTGTACGTGGCCGGCGCCGGGCCGGCGGTCGTGGTGCTGCCCGAGATGCCGGGCATCAGCCCCGACGTGCTGAGGCTGGCGCGCTGGGTGCGCGACGCGGGGTTCACCGTCCACGTGCCCTCCCTGTTCGGCACCGACGGCGCCTTCCCCACGGTCGAGGGCGGCCGGGAGGTCCTCCGCAGGGCCTGTGTCAGCGCGGAGTTCCGCGCCTTCGCCGGCGGCGGAACCAGCCCGGTGACGCTCTGGCTGCGCGGCCTGGCGCGCCGGGCCCACGCCGAGTGCGGCGGGCCGGGAGTGGGCGCGATCGGCCTGTGCTTCACCGGCAACTTCGCCCTCACCATGGCCCTGGAGCCCGCGGTGCTCGCGCCGGTGGTCAACCATCCGTCGCTGCCGCTCGACGACCCGGGCGGCCTCGAACTCGACGAGGCGGACGCCCTCGCGGTGCGCGACCGACTGCACCGCGACGGCCTCACCGTCCTCGCCCACCGCTTCGAGGGCGACCGCTGGTGCACGGGGCAGCGCTTCGCCGCCTACCGCGCCCTGCTCGGTGACGCCTTCGACGGGCGGGTCCTCCCCGACGGCGCCGCCAACCCCGCCCCGCCGCCGTTCTTCGCCGACCTGGTCGGCACCCCGCACAGCGTCGTCACCGCCCACCTCGTCGACGAGGCGGGCCACCCCACGATGCGGGCCCGCGACGACATCCTCGCCTTCCTCGCCGCGCGCCTGCACGGCTGAGCCCGTCTCGGTCGGCGCCCGCTTCCACGCCCTGCTCGGCGCGCCGATGCTTCGCGGGGCGCCGCCCGTCCGCGGCGCATGGGCCCGGCCGGGCCGGTCGCCCAGGCCGGGCCTGGGCGTGCGCGGTATCGGTTCCGTACCCTGGGCGGCATGCGCGTGCGTCCCACTCTGAGCTGGACCCCGCCGGACGGCCTGCCGCCGGGCACCACCGACCTGGAGCCGGTGGTCGAGGCCCTCGACGGCGGCGGTGTGCTGGTGCTCAGCGGGGCCGGCATCTCCACCGAGTCGGGGATCCCCGACTACCGCGGGGAGGGCGGGAGCCTCAGCCGCCACACCCCGATGACCTACCAGGACTTCACCGGCAGCGCCCAGGCCCGGCGCTGGTACTGGGCGCGCAGCCACCTCGGCTGGCGCACCTTCGGCCGTGCCAGGCCCAATGCCGGGCACTTGGCCGTGGCGGCGTTCGGACGGCACGGCCTGCTCTCGGGCGTGATCACCCAGAACGTCGACGGCCTGCACCAGGCCGCGGGCAGCGAGGGCGTGGTGGAACTCCACGGGGGCCTGGACCGGGTCGTCTGCCTCTCCTGCCGGGCCTTCAGCCCGCGCCGCGACCTCGCCCTGCGGCTGGAGGAGGCCAACGCGGGGTTCGAACCGGTGGCCTCCGCCCTCAACCCGGACGGCGACGCCGACCTCACCGACGCACAGGTCGGGGACTTCCGTGTCGTGCCGTGCTCCCGGTGCGGGGGCATCCTCAAACCGGACGTGGTGTTCTTCGGCGAGAACGTTCCGCGGGCCCGCGTCGACCACTGCCGCGAGCTGGTCGGAGCGGCGGCCTCGCTGCTGATCCTGGGCTCCTCGCTGACGGTGATGTCCGGCCTGCGGTTCGTCCGTCTGGCGGCGGACGCCGGGAAGCCGGTGCTGATCGTCAACCGCGACGCGACCCGGGGCGACCGGCACGCGCTCACCCGGGTGGAGCTCCCCCTCGGCAACGCCCTCACGGCGGTGGCCGACCGACTGGGCATCCCCGTCGACCCCCCGGCGACGGCCTGACCGGGCACCGGGGCCTTCCGGATCCTGTCGGGCGTCACGGGGCGGGCACGGTCCGGAAGGGACGGGCCTAGGGCCTGTCGTCAAACTCCTGTCGTCGCGCGGGGCAGACGGGAGTTTGACGACAGGCCCTACGCCCCCGCCGGGCGGATCAGGCGTCGTACGGACTCGACCACGGTCTCGCGGTGCCGGGCCAGCCGCTCCGCAGGCCAGGCGGTCTCGGGGACGCCGGCGGCGGGGCCGCCCGGAGCTCCGGTCCAGGCCTGGGCCAGGCCCATGACCAGCGTGAGGAGGTCCGCCGGATCCAGTGCCGGGTCGATCAGCCCCGCCCGCTGCGCCCGCTCCACCGCGGCGATCTTCACCCGGTAGGACTCCGCTTCGGTGTCGGCGCTGCCGGGCCGCTCCAGCTGCTTCCACTGCACCAGCCGCATCAGGTCGGGCCGGGCCACGAGGTGGTCGAAGACGGCGCCCACGTACCGGGGCAGGTCCTCCGCGTCGAAGGGCACCGACTCCGAACCGGTCTCCAGGGCGCGCTGGAGAACCGCGTCGAACAGCTGCTCCTTGTTACCGTAATAGACGTAAATGAGCCGCTTGTTCGCCTGGGCGGCGACCGCGATGCGGTCGACGCGCGCCCCGGCGATGCCGTACGCGGCGAACTCGGCGAACGCCGCGTCCAGCAGTCGTGCCTTCGTTGCGCTGGAATCCCGTGCCATGACCGGAAGCCTAGCAAGTAACTATCTGGTTATTGACATCTCGGCACCGGGTGCGTCATTCTCAAACTATCCAGTTAGTTACTTACCCCGCTCCCTGAGGAGAACACCATGGAGATCCGCGCACTCGGTACGCAGGGCCTGAACGTCGGAGCGGAAGGCCTCGGCCTGATGGGCATGAGCGCCTTCTACGGAGCCACCGACGAGACCGAGGCCCTCGCCACCATCGACCGCGCCCTGGAGCTGGGTGTGACCCTGCTCGACACCGCCGAGGGCTACGGCCCCTTCGTCAACGAACAGCTCCTCGGCAAGGCCCTCGCCGGCCGCCGCGACGCGGCGGTCGTCGCCACCAAGACCGGCGTCGAGTTCACCGACGACGGCACCCCGCGTGGTTTCAACGGCACCCCGGAGTACATCCGCCGGGCCGCGGACCGCTCCCTGCGCCACCTCGGCACCGATCACATCGACCTGTACTACCTCCACCGGGTCGACCCCAACGTGCCCATCGAGGAGAGCGTCGGCGCCATGGCCGAGCTGGTCGCCGCGGGCAAGGTCGGTTACATCGGCATCAGCGAGGCTTCCGCGGCCACGATCGCCCGCGCGCACGTCGTGCACCCGCTGACCGCCGTACAGACCGAATACAGCCTCTTCGAGCGCGGCATCGAGCACGACGGCGTCCTGGACACGCTCCGCGAGCTCGGGATCGGCCTCGTGGCCTACTCGCCGCTCGGCCGCGGCTTCCTCTCCGGCGCCGTGACCAGCCCGGACGACTTCGCCGCCGACGACTTCCGGCGTACGGACCCCCGCTTCCAGGGCGAGAACTTCGACCGCAACCTGGCCGTCGTGGAACGCGTCCGCCACCTCGCCGAGGAGAAGGGCGTCACCCCGTCGCAGCTCGCACTGGCCTGGACCCTGCGCATGGGCGCCGTTCCCATCCCCGGGACCAAGCGCCGCCGCTACCTGGAGGAGAACGTCGCCGCGACCGCCGTCACCCTCACCGACGCCGACCTCGACTCCATCGAGGCCGTCGCCCCCTACGGCGTGGCCTCCGGGGACCGCTACGCCCCGGAGCTCATGAAGTCGCTGAACGGCTGACCCCCGGCACCCCCGGCGCTCACGGGTCAGAGCGCTATGCCCCTTGTATGTCGATATTCTGTGAAGTGTGATCGAGTCCGGACGGCCGCGGCTCCGCCGGCGCCCCGGCCCGGGAAGACTTGTGCGGCTGTCGCCGGTCATCCTGACCGTCGTCATCGCCGCCCTGGCCTACAACACTCCGCCGGACATGGCCTTCAGCCGCCTCCTGCCCGCGGCACCGGCCCTCGCCGCCGCCATGTGGCCGGTACTCCCCACCGTCCTGCTCGGCACGGTCTGCCTCTTCCTGATGATCGGGCTCAGCCTCGTCTTCCCGGACCTGGGGACCTGGTGGACGGCCGCAGGGATCATCGCGGTCACCGTGGCCGCCGCGTACGGGAGCCACCTCCGCCTCCAGCGGGAGCGCACCCTCTTCCAGGTCAGGCTCGTCGCCGACGCCGCGCAGCAGGTGGTGCTGAGCCCCATGCCCCGCCGCTTCGGCGGCATCGAGATCGAGGCGCTGTACCTCGCCGCCGCGGCGGAGGCCCGCATCGGCGGGGACTTCTACGAGGTCGTCGACACGCCGTACGGGGTCCGGCTGCTCATCGGCGACGTACGGGGCAAGGGGCTGCCCGCGGTGGGGGCGGCCGCGGCCATCGTCAACGCCTTCCGGGAGGCGGCCTACGACGAGCCGGACATGGTCGACATCGCCCGCAGGTTGGACGTCAGCAGCACCCGCTACAACGCCGCCTTTCCCCCGGAGGGGCCAACCGAGCGGTTCGCCACCGCACTCCTGGTGGAGATCCCGCACGAGGGCGGGCGGATCGGCATCCTCAACTGCGGGCACCCTCCGCCACTGCTGCTGGGCGGAGGGGAACTCCGTGTGCTGGAGACCGCCACTCCCTCTCCGCTGCTCAGTCTCGCGGAGCTGATCGGCGACCACTACAGCGTGGACACCTTCGACGTCGCCCCCGGTGACCTGCTCCTCCTCTACACCGACGGGATCGCCGAGGCCCGCGCCCGCGACGGCGAGTTCTTCCCCCTGACGGACTGGATGGGCAGGCAGTCGCCCTCTCCGCCCCGCGAACTGCTTGCCGACCTCCACCGCGACCTCCTGCACTACAGCAAGGGACGCCTCGACGACGACATCGCGGCCCTCGCCGTACGGCTGAACGGACCGGGGGACGCGGAATCCCGGTGATCGACGTCCGGGGAGCCGATGAGTTCCGGCACTCCCGCCGGTCCATCCCTTGACGGAGACAACCGACTCATCGGGAGCAAGCCATGGGACTCATCCACATCGAGATGTTCGCGACCCTCGACCTCGTCGGGCAGGCACCCGGCGGCCCGGACGAGGACCCGGCGGGCTTCCCGTTCGGCGGCTGGCAGGCTCCCCTGCTGGAGGAGGTCACCGGGGCCCAGATCGGAGCCGCGTACGAAGGCACGGACGCGCTCCTGCTCGGCCGGCGCACGTACGACATCTTCGCCGGCTACTGGCCCCATCAGAAGGGCGGCGAGGACAACGAGATCGCCGAGCTCTTCAACAGCGTCCCGAAGTACGTGGCCTCCCGTGGCCGGCCCCACCTCTCCTGGGCCGGATCCGCACAGCTCGGCCCGGACCTGGCCGGCGCGGTCCGCGAGATCCGCGACCGCCACGAGAACGTGAAGGTCGTCGGCAGCCTGGACCTCGTGCAGAGCCTCCTGCGAGAGAAGCTCTTCGACCGGCTCGACCTCTGGGTGCACCCGATCGTGCTCGGCGTCGGGAAGAAGGTCTTCGACGAGGGCGCGGTGCCCACCAACCTCACGCTCCTCGCACCTCCGGCGACCAGCCCCAAGGGCACCGTCTACCTGCGCTACGGCCTCGCCGACGGCGTCCCCGCCACCGGCGACATGAGCGCCCCCGATCGCGGCCTCGGCGACAACGCCTGACGCCACCCCGGACCCGGCCGGTCCGGGAACGGATACGGGACCGGCCCGGCCCGGCCCGGCACGAGACGTGTCGGGCCCGCGCCCCGCGCACGCACGTCCACTCCCCACGGCGCCACGAGCCGGGGGAGCGGACGTGCCGGTCCGCTGCTCAGCCCTGGCGCGAAGGCTGAGAAAGGCGGGCGCCGGCCACCGCCGGCGCCTTGCGGGCGTGCAGGACGCTCGCGCCCAGCGGCAGCGGGGAATGGCCGATCAGCCGGAGCCCGGCCCCGTCCAGCAGGGCCGCGTAGTGGTCGGCCCGGCGCTCGCGACCTCCGACGTTGCACATCATGTGGAGGTCCCAGGCCGTCGCCAGCGACGGCGAACCATCCGACGGCAGCAGCCGCTCCACGACGAGCAGGTCGGCGTGGGCCGGCATCGCGCGGGCACAGTCGCGCAGGATCTCCAGGCAGCGGTCGTCGTCCCAGTCGTGCAGCACACGGGACAGTACGTACACGTCCCCGCCCGCGGGGACGTCGGCGAAGTCGCCCACCCGGTAGGTGCAGCGGGCGCCGACGCCGACCGTGTCGAGGTGCCGCCGGGCCGCCTCGACGACGTGCGGGCGTTCGAGCAGCACGCCGTGCAGGGCGGGGCGCGCGGACAGGATCCGGCCGAGCAGTTCCCCCGTACCGCCCGCGACGTCGACGACCGTCCGCCGCTCGGGCGCGGAGTCGGCCTCGGCGATGACCGGGTGCGTGGGGAGCGGATCGAACATGCGCGCGCTCGCGGCCATGGACTGGTCGAAGCGCTCGGCGAGCGCGGGCTGACGCGCGAAGTAGTCGAAGTGGTTCTCGCCGAAGAGCTGCTCGAAGCCGGTCTGCCCCGTGCGCACGGCACTCGCCAGCAGTGCGAACGACTGGTAGAAGGCACCGCCGTACATCAGCGCCAGCGACCGCATCGACCCGGGGGAGTCGGCGTGCAGCAGCGCCCCGAGCTGCGTGAGGCGGAAGCCGTCCGGCTCCGCCACGACCACGCCCAGCATGGCGAGGTAGCGCAGCAGGGTGGCGAGGTTCTCCGGGTCGGCGTCCACGGCCCGGGCCAGTACGTCCACGCCGACGGCGGCACGGGGGCCGCCGTCGTTCCCGGCGTCCATGGCCTCGGGCAGCCGCAACTGCGCGCACGCCGCGAGGGCCTGGGTCGTCCACGCGCCCGTCATCAGCCGCAGGAGCGTTTCCGCCGGCCGGCGCGCCTGGTAGTCGGCGAGGTGGGGGGTGAGCACGCCGCGGTGGTCGCCGCTCGCGTAGAGCTCGACGCGCCGGTAGCCGGCCTTCGAGTCGGCGGGCGCGGTGAAGTAGAACACCGTGCCGTCCTCGTGCGGGTTGTAGCCGCCGCCGTCGGCGACCGCGCCGTGCTGCGCGAAGGTCTCGCACAGGCCGCGCAGCACCAGCGGGTCGGGCTGCTCGACCTCGAACGCGATGTGCGCCTCGTGGTCCCGGGCACGCTCGTGCGCGGCGACCTCCCCGAGGTCCGAGCCGGGCGGGAGGGACAGCGTGAACACCTCGACCACCCGGCGCTCGCCGTCGGCGCAGTGCACCTCGGGCCGCAGAATCCTTACGTCCAGCGTCGCCGCATCGCGCCGATGCCGCAGGGCCAGCCGCTCCCGTACGACGACGCTCGGCTGCGCCACCGCTTCGGGGTCGAGTCCGCAGGCGGTGAACTGCCGCCGCAGGGACGTTCCGTCTGCCGGGAAGACGAGCAGCGCGGCGTGCGCGAAGCGGCAGCGGTCGGCCAGCGCCCGCAACTCCAGGCCGTCGAGCCCGGGCAGCAGGAGGCGGAGCAGGGTGGCGGTGTCCTGGTTCCGGACGAAGTCGACCGCGGCGCCGAGCCGGTCGGCGTCGTCGGGGGCGTGCGCGGTGGTGGGGATTCCGGAGGAGGCGGGTCCTGCGGGTGCCGTGGGTGCCGTGGGTGCTGCGGTCGGTGTCGTCATGGGGAGGACATCCTTGGTTCCGGTCCGTTTCGGTGCTCGGGCGTGGGGGCGACCGGCTTCCGGGCAGCACGAAGCGCCTGGGAAACCGGGGGAGCGGTGAGGCGGCGCCTCAGAGGCCGACGTAGTTCTCCGCGAACCAGTCCTGTTGGGTGCGCGAGGTGCGCAGCGCCTCGATGCGGGAGTGGCGCAGCCGGTCCGCGAACAGCGGATCGCCGCCCGCGCCCTCCGGGTCCGCGTGCAGCAGCCGGATCATCCAGTGCGAGAACTCCTGCGCACGCCAGATGTAGGCCAGGCACCGCTCGGAGTAGCGGTCGAGCGGGGTGGGGTCGGAGTGCAGGAGGGCGGCGGTGAAGGCGTGGGCGAGGATCTCCGCCTCCAGCACGGCGAGGTTCGCGCCCTTCGCGGCGGACGGGCTGATCAGGCTCGCGGCGTCACCGACGAGGAAGAGCGAGCCGTGCCGCAGCGGCTCCAGTACGTCGGACTCCAGGTCGACGACGGTGCGGTGGGCGATCGGGCCACGCGTGAGCGGGCCGTGGTCGGCCGCCCCGAGGCGCAGCGCGAGCTCCTCCCAGATCCGGTCCTCGGACCACTCGTCGGCCGCGGTCCCGCGTGCGACCTGGAGGTAGTAGCGGGTGATCTCGGGGGAGCGGGCCATGTGCCCGGCGAAGCCGCGCGGGTGGATCGCGTAACCCACGGCATCGAGGCTCGGCGGTGCCTGCGCCAGGAGCCCCAGCCAGGTCACCCCGTGGTCGCGGTGGTGGCGGATCGTTCCGGCCGGGAGCGAGCGCCGGGCCGCGCCGTGGCGGCCGTCGCACCCGGCGACGTACCGGGCCCGCCACCGGACCGGGCGGCCGTCGGCGTCGCGCACGTCGACCGAGGGCCGCGGCCCGTCGGCGTCGAGCACGGCCAGTGCCTCGGCCTCGAACAGGATCCGGCCGCCGCCGGCCAGGTACCGCGCGAGCAGGTCGGTGACCAGCTCGTGCTGGGGGTAGACGGTGTGCTGCTCGCCCCTGCCGAGGAGCCCGTAGTCCAGTCGGAAGCTCTCGCGCACGGTGCGGAACTCGCAGACACGGTGCTCCTGTCCCCGCCGGCGCAGCCCCTCGGCCAGACCGTGCCGGTCCAGGATCCGCACGGTCCGCTCGGCGAGGTAGCCGGCCCGTGCCCGGGTCTGCACGTGCTCACGGGCGGCGCGCTCCAGGATCACGCAGTCGATGCCGGCCGAGAGTAAGAGGTTTCCGAGTACCAGCCCCGCGGGCCCGGCTCCGAGGATGACGACATCGGCCGAGTCCTGGGCCCTCAGGGCCTTCTGACTTGCTGTCATGAAGGTGGATCATAGGCACTGAAAACATCGTGGATTGACGAAAATAACCCGAATGCCACAGTGACGGATGGGGTTGCTGAGGTTTTAGGGGTCGGTTGGGACTTGAGAGGCTTACGGGAGTGGCGGTGCCACTGCCCGTGGGTGCCACGAGGGGTTTTCCGCCAGAGGTCCGCGCCGAACGGCGACGCCCCCGCCGGATCGGGTCCGGCGGGGGCGTGATCATCGGAATCGCCCGATTCGGGCCGCCGTCCGTACGGCGTGCGTGCTGTGCGTCACATCGGTGGAGTGTGGCCAGGCGCGCCTCTCAGCCCCGGCGTGCGACCGCCGCCGCCAGTGCTTCCTTGACGTCCCGCGCCACACGGGCCGCGTCCTCGGGGTTGTTCACCACGTCCGTGTTGTTCATGTCGACGATGAAGACCTCGCTGGCCGAGTAGTGCTTGTGCACCCAGTCGTCGTAGCCGGACCACAGCGTCCGGTAGTACTCGACGAGGCTCTCGTCCTGCTCGAAATCGCGGCCCCGCAGCCCGATGCGGTGCATCACCGTCTCGAAGTCCGCCTTGAGGTAGACCATGAGGTCGGGAGCCTTGCGGTACGGCAGGCCGTCGATCTCGCGCATCATCTCGCCCAGGAGCCCCTCGTACACCTGCATCTCGAGGGAGCTGATCCGCCCCAGGTCGTGGTTGACCTTGGCGAAGTACCAGTCCTCGTAGATGGACCGGTCGAGGACGTTGTCGTCCTGCTTGTAGGCCTCCTTGATCGCGGCGAACCGCGTCTGGAGGAAGTACAGCTGGAGCAGGAAGGGGTAGCGCCTCGCCTGGATCTCCTCGGGGCTCGACGTGTAGAAGAGCGGAAGGATCGGGTTGTCGTCCACGCTCTCGTAGAAGACGTCGCTGCCCAGCTCCTTGGCGAGGAGTTCGGCCACGCTCGTCTTGCCGATTCCGATCATGCCTCCGACGCAGATCACTGGCATACCTCACTTCTCCCTGGGAGTCTTCTGTTCGTGGGCGGGTGTGCCCGGCGCCCCACACCCCTGAGACGCACGCCGGTGGTCACGTGACTCCCCGGATCTTCATGATCAGCTTGATGTGGTCCCCATCCGGACCGGGGCCCGACACGGGTCCCGGCTGGGGCCCCGACCGCGGTCCTGGTCGGTCTCCCCGACCGGCCGGCCCGACCGGTGCGCGGTCGCCGCGCAAGGCGACAATCCGCAGCTCCGCGGCCGCCCTGAATCTTAAATGACGATTCACCGCGCGTCTGACCGGGCACCGGCGACCCGATCGCGGCCGTCCACGGCCGTCGCCCCTTGACCGGGCCGCTGTCGTGAGTCCCGGGGCATCGGCTACGGTCCTTGGCTGTGAACCGTACCGAGCGTCTGTACGCCCTGGTGGAGGAGTTACGCGCGGTCTCGCCCCGGCCGCGCAGCGCCCGGTGGCTCGCCGAGCGCTTCGGTGTCAGCACCCGCACCATCGAGCGCGACCTCGGCGCGCTCCAGCAGTCCGGAGTGCCGCTCTACGCCGAGCCGGGCCGCAGCGGCGGGTACGTGGTGGACAAGGACCACACCCTGCCGCCCCTGACGATCACCGCACCCGAGGCCGCGGCACTGGCCGTGGCCCTGCGCGGGCTGTCCGGTTCACCCTTCGCCGAGGACGCCCGCTCGGCACTCCACAAGGTGCTCGCCGTCATGCCGCAGCGGGACCGCCAGGCCGCGCGCGAGCTCGCCGGCCGAATCCGGGTCCCCGCGGAGCCCGCCCCGCCGTCCGCGGTCCCGCACACCCTGCGCGAGGCGCTGTCGACGGGACGGCTGCTGCACCTGCACTACGCCGACGCCCGGGGAGAGGCCTGCGACGGCGTCGTCGAACCCCTCGGCTTCCTCGGGGGCGAACACTGGCACCTCATCGGCTGGTGCCGGCTGCGCTCCGCCGTGCACGGCTTCCGACTCGATCGCATCCGGGAGGCGCGGGCCCTGGAGGAGACGGTGGACCCGCGCCCCGTGGACCTTTCCGAACTCGACACCCCCGGGAGGGAGTTCGTCGCACTCGACGAACTCTGGGGTTTGGCTTGAGCCGCCGCCGAGCGGGCTAAACACCGACAGGGGGTTGTCGCCCACGGCCCAGAGGCTGGGTGACCAGGAACCGACCACGGAAGGCACCCATGTCTGTCACGACGACCCCCGCCACCGACTCCGCACCGCTGACCCGGGAGGCCGGCACCCGGCTGGTGGAGGGCTGGGCGGCGCTCTGGAACGGAGACGTCGACCTCGCCGAGCAGATCCTCGCCCCAGGCTTCCGGCTCTACTTCGCGGACGACTTCGGCGGCTCCGGCTCCGCCGCCACCTTCGGCCAGGAGGAACTGACGGCATTCATCGCGGTCAACAGCCATGCCCTCACCGGCGTGACGTTCTCCGCCGACGCCCCGCCGCTCGTCGACTCCGAACGCGGCGAGATCGCCTGCCGGTGGAGCGAGAGCAACGCCGACGACGGCGGCGACGTCGTCGTCAAGAGCGGCATCGACATGTTCGCCGTCACGGACGGCAGGATCTCCGCCGTCTGGTCGCTCACCGGCAACCGCCGCTTCGCCGCCTGACCGGCACGGACCCCGCGCACCTCCCGCGGCCCGCCACCCGCCGCGGGGTGGTGCGCATGTTCTAGGGTCGGCGTCATGAGCACGCAGAACCAGACCCTTGAGCCACTTCTGTCTCAGATCGCCCGTCAAGAGGCCTTGTGGCAGGCCGAAAAGGACCTGAAGGCGCTCGGATCCGAAGGGGTCGCCGGCCTGCTGGAGATACGCCGCGACGGGCCGGGCACCCTGCGCCGCCACGCACTGCACGCGCTGGCGATGATCGGTGCCGGGGACGAACTGGACGACCGCGACCGGCTGGCCCTGGAACGCCTCGTACGGATCAAGCTGCTGGACGACCGACCGCTGGACCACCACTGCCCGTTCATGTGGATCGCGGTGCCGGCCGCCGGCTACGAGGGAGTCTTCGAGGCCCTGGGGCTGCACGACCGCATCCCCGCGACCATGGCGATGGGCATGTCCGGCGTGCTGCACGACACGGCGGTGACGACCGGCCCCGACGGCGAGGAGCTGACCGTCCACCGGGCCTTCGTCACCCCCGAGTTCGCGGGGTGGCGGATGGTGTTCGGCGTCGTGGTGTTCAAGACCGCGGAGGAGACGGTGGCCCGGGTCAGCGCGCACTGCGGAGAGGCCCACTTCTACTTCCGCGACGCCTACGACGACGAGCACGGCTGGGCGATCGCCAGGCAGGGCCGGGTGATCCGCTCGTACCAGACCTACCGCGAGCCGGCCTGGACGGGCGAGCCGATGCCCTGGGAGACGCCCCAGACGGACGACGAGCATTGGGAACCCGGCCTGTACGAGCCCAACGCCTCGTGCGAGACGAGCGCCAACTGCGCGGCGGACAAGCTGAGCATCGATCCGGAGGAGATCGACGAGGACACCCCGATGAGCGGCCACGGCTGGCTGGCCGTCACCGCACCCGGCGTGGGGCACGGACCGTTCCCCGGAGCGCTCGAAATCTGACACCCGCGGCCCGCCGCTCCGGCCCCGACAGCGGGGCCGGATCCCCGGGCGTCGGCCTCCGGCGTCAGAACCCCCACGGGCTGAGTTCGACGACGGCCGCGAAGAGGTGCCCCCACGCGTCCCCCGCGGGCGAATCCTCGTCCACCGAGAGCGGTTCGAGGGCGGCGACCTCGCGCAGGAAGTCCCGCTCGCCGTCCTCGCCCGGGTACGAGTCCCAGCAGGCGCTCATGAACCGGTACTGGGCCTCCATCAGCCGCACGAAGGTCTCGGTGTCCCGGGCGAAGGGGAACGGCCCCTCGTCCTCGCGGATCATCGACACCGCGCCCGTCTCGGGATGGACGAGCACCAGGCCGGTGTCGCCGTACGCCATGTCGAAGGTGCCCAGGTGCAGCAGGCCGTGCTCGCCGGGCTCCAGCGCGTGCGCCTTTCCGTCGGACCAGGCCAGGGTGAAGGTGGCGACCCCGGCGGCGAACCATGTCGGCAGCCCGGCCGTCACCGCCAGCTCCCGAGTGGGCTCGTGGGTCAGCGCGACCGGCAGCTGATCGGGCGTCAGCAGCACCATCCCGTCCGCGTCGAACGCCTCCTCCATGCGGGCCGCGTCCAGGGGTGCCTCGGCGGCCGTCGGCCCCGCGAACCACGGCCCGTCGCCGCCCCGGGAGACGGCCTCGGAGTCCGTCGACCGGTCGGCCGCCGCGGCGTTCCGCTCCAGCACCACCACGCCACGCGGCTCCGAGAACATGACGCGACCGCCTCCGAGGGGAGAGGGCTCCTCCCAGGTGGCGGGCAGGAAGAGGCCGTGGTCGTCGTCCGGGTCGAAGAGGACGGGCCCCTCGACCGGGGCGTCGTACGGCCGTTCGGTGAACTCGCCGTCGGCGGGCGCGGGGACCCGCTCGCCGGTGGCCGGATCGAGCCAGCGCTCCCGCGTCCACTGCGACCACACCTTCACCAGGAGACGGCCGTCAGATGCCTCGTACACCTCGACGTCGGCGTCCCCGCTCAGGTTCGGCTTGGCCCGGTACGAGCCGACCGGCCGCCACCAGGCCCAGACGGTGCGCCACGGCATGTCCGGTTCGGCCGCGGCGACGCGTTCGGCGTAGGCGTCGTGCCCGAGCACCTTCGCGCCGAAGTGCAGCCACGAGGCGAACTCCGCCCGCGACACCTCGGCCCCGTCGAGTATCGCGACGGCCTGGGCCCAGGCCTCACGCCCCGCACCGCCGCCCTCGGGAGGCAACTCCTCGAAGACCTCGGGCCCGGCGTCGAGCAGGGCGGCGGGGGAGGCGAACAGCAGGTCGAGATCGTCGCGAGTCATGGGCACATGCTGCCATTCGCCGCCGCCGACACCCCTCCCAGGTGCGGGGCGGTGGCGACCCGGAGCAGTTCCTCGATCCGCGGATCGGTGCGTCGGCGGGACTTTTGCAATTCGTGGATCGCGAGACCTTCGCCCGGCCTTGGAAGTACTCTTCCGGCATGGGCCTCGCCGCCTCCCCCGTCGGCGAGGCCCATGCCGCGTGCCCCTTCACAGGGCCGCGTGCGGCCCCTGCGTGAGGAGCCGGGCAGCGGCGAGTTCGGCGCGGGCCGCCTGCTCCGCCAGGTCCAGGAAGCCGTACGCGTCGTCGCCGACCGGGATCCGTACGGGTACGGGGGCATCCGAGGCGACGATGTCGAGGACCCGCTCCGCGAAGTCCTCGGGGCGCCCGGTATCGGGATTGTCCGCGATGCCGCGGGTGCCCTCCAGCATCTCGCGGTTGGTCGCGTCGTAGGCGGGGACCCGGTGGCGGGCTTCGGTCAACGACGTGCCGTAGCGCGTGGCGAACATGCCCGGTTCGATCACGGTGACGCGGATGTCGTGCGGGGCGGCCTCGGCGGCCAGGGCCTGGCTCATGCCCTCGAGGGCGTGCTTCCCGGCGACGTACGCCGCCAGACCGGGGAAGGCCATCCGGCCCGCCACGGACGAGATGTTGACGACGTGGCCGTGCCCCTGGGCCCGCATCAACGGCAGGACGAGGCGGGTGAGCCGCCAGGGCCCCACGAGCAGGGTCTCCAACTGGTCGCGCAGCTCGGCGTCCGAGACCTCCTCGACCGCGCCGAACAGGCCGACGCCCGCGTTGTTGACGAGGACGTCGATGCCCCCGAGACGCTCCACCACGGTGCGCACCGCCTCCTCGCAGGAGGAGGCGTCCCGCAGTTCGAGCGGGACCGGGACGACGCGGCCGGGCCAGGCGGCCGCGAGTTGCTCCAGATCGGCGGTCTTGCGGGCGGTGACCGCCAGTTCGTCGCCGGCCCGGGCCGCGGCGCCGGCGAGGGCCTGACCGAGTCCGGAGGAGCATCCCGTGATGAGCCAGCGTCGTCCCATGGTCCCCCGCCGTTTCCGAGTTGCCGCGGACGCTCGCGACGTCCTCGATGGGCCGTCGCGTCCATCCAGGCGGCGGCAGTTCATGTTCAGGTGCACCCCGTCCCGCGGCCACCCCCCGGGGAGGGGCGTGCGGGCGCACTACGGGCGCACGAGGCGGGTCCGCGCGCACGGACCGAGAAGTGTCCTGTGCCACGGCTCGGTGTCGGCATCGACGAACCCGTGCCCAGCGGTGTCGGCGTGCTGCATTCTGGGCCTGGGTCGGATCGAGGGGGCGATCACGACGGGGCGGACCATGCCTCCGGAGCGGTGCCCCGGATCCGCGACGAGCGATCACCCTACGTCTCAGGAGGAGCCAGGTGGGTTTGAGTGGGCTGCGCGCGGGGGACCCGCAGCGGATCGGCGAGTTGACGCTCGTCGGTCGGCTCGGCGCCGGCGGCATGGGCGTCGTCTACCTCGCCCAGGGTTCCGACGGTCGACTCGTCGCCCTCAAGCGGTTACGCGAAGAACTGGCCTCGGACCCCGAGTTCCGGGCGCGGTTCCGCCGCGAGGCGGCGGCGTTGACGCGCGTCCAAGGCGCCTGCACGGCGCGGGTGTTGACGGTCGAGGTCGAGGCGAGCAGTCCGTACGTCGTCATGGAGTATGTACCGGGCCCGACGCTGGCGGAGCACGTCACCGAACACGGGCCGCTGCGCGGGGAGATGGCGCACGGTTTCGCCGTCGGGCTCGCGGAGGCGCTCGCGGCGATCCACCGGGCCGGCCTGGTGCACCGCGACCTCAAGCCCGGCAACGTACTGCTGTCGGACCAGGGCCCGAAGGTCATCGATTTCGGCATCGCACAGGCCACCGACGCGACCGCCGTGACCCGTACCGGTGTCGCGGTCGGAACCGTCGGCTACATGGCGCCGGAACAACTGCGCGGACAGGCCGGCCCTCCGTCCGACGTGTTCGCGTGGGCGCTGACCGTCGCCTACGCCACCACCGGACGGCCGCCGTTCGGCACCGGACAGATCGAGGTGGTGCTCTACCGGGTCCTGCACGACGAACCCGATCTCGACGGTGTTCCCGACCGGCTCAGAGCGCTGCTGACCTCGGCCCTGAGCCGATCGCCGGAGCAGCGCCCCACCCCGGGCCGCGTCCTCGCCGAACTGACCGGTGCCGAGGACCCCGCGACCGTGGTCGACGTCGACGCCGTCACCACGATGCTCGCGCACGCGTGGCGGATGCCCGAGACCCCCGCACCGCCGGTTTCCGCGCCGAAGCGGCGCACCGTACGGGTGGCCGCCGCGGCGGCGGTGCTCCTGCTCTCGGCGGCCGGGATCCTCTGGGCGGTGTTGCCGGGCCGGGGGTACTCGACGGAGTCCGGCGGGAACACGCCCGCGAGCCGTGCGGCGAGCACTCCGCTGTCGTCGTCCTCGCCGTCGTCACCGACGCCCTCCGTTCGGTCCACCGGCCCTGGAGCGACACCTCGATCGCCCACCGCCGAAACGACGGCGCCGTCCGCTCCGGCGGTGGCCCAGGCGCCCCCGGCGCCGGCCTCGTCCTCCGTGTCGACGGGCGCGCTCACCAACACCCACAGCGGACTGTGCATCGACACCAACGGCCCACAGAGACCCGGGCTCGACGTGGTGCTCCGAGCCTGCGGGAACTGGAGCGGCCAGATCTGGCGCTACGACCGGACGGACCTGCACCTCACGAACACCCCCAGCGGCCTGTGTCTCGACACGAACGGGAGCCCGGCCACCGGCGTCACGGTCGTACTCAACTCCTGCGGCTACTACAGCGGCCAGCAATGGACGTACGACGCGGGCAGCGGCCGCTTCACCAACCCGACGAGCGGCCTGTGCCTGGACACGAACGGAGACCCGACCCTCAACCTCGGCCTGACGCTCAACCCCTGCGGCAACCACACCGGCCAGCGCTGGCGGCTGTGAACGGGCGGACGGCCCGGTGGTCAACGCAGGGCGGCGGCCACGAGGCCCTCGAGCGCCTCGCGCGGCACCTCGCCCCCGGACACCAGGCGGTCGAAGACCAGACCGTCGATGCAGGTCAGCAGCGTGTGCGTACGGTCCTCGACGTCCGTCACGCCGTGCCCGGAGAGGAATGACCGCACGGCTTCCCGGCCGGCGTTCTCGCGGGGTACGAGGATCTCCCGCAGTTCCGGGTCGCGGACGCTCTCGACGGCGCAGGCGTAGCGGGCCAGCGAGCGGCGCCGGCCTTCTCCGGTGAGCCGCTGCCGGATCAGCAGCGCCATGCCGTCCACCAGTTCCTCCGCCGTGCGCAGGGGTGGCAGCCGCTCGGCCGTCGCGTGCAGCTCCGCCTGGTCGAGTCGGACCAGGCGTGTGACGAGTCCCGTGAGCAGTGCGGCCCGGGTTCGGAAGTACGCCGACGTGGTGCCCGGCGGCAGGCCCGCCCGCCGGTCCACCGCGCGGTGCGTCAGGCCGCGGATCCCTTCGTCGGCGAGTACGTCGAGAGCCGCGTCCGCGAGCAGGGTGCGCCGATCCGTAGCCATGGTTCCTTTCTACACCTGTAGAAGTGCGGGTAAGGTCATTCTTCTACAGGTGTAGAAGAAGTGGGGGCTTTCGCCATGGGCGGCACAGCGGTGATCATCGGAGGGGGCATCGGCGGACTGGCCGCCGCGATCGGCCTGCGCCGCATCGGCTGGGAGGTCACGGTCGTCGAACGCACGCCGGTGCTCGACGACGCGGGAGCGGGCATCTCGCTGGCCGCCAACGGCCTTCGGGCCCTGGACGAACTCGGCGTGGGCACGGCGGTACGGGAAGCATCACGAGGCCAGTACACCGGCGGCACCCGCACGCCGGCGGGCGGTTGGCTGGCCCGGATGGACGGCGCGGCCCTGGAGAAGGCGGTCGGCACGCCCATCATGGGCATCCCCCGCGCCACCTTGCACCGGCTGCTTCGCCAGGCCCTGCCCGCCGGGACGCTGCGGACCGGAGCGGAGGCCGGCCCGGTGGAACGGACCGGGCCGGCAACGGTACGCGTCGTCTGCGGCGACACGGACCTCGACGCCGACCTGGTGGTGGCGGCCGACGGCATCGGCAGCAGGGTGCGCGGCCGTCTCTTTCCCTCCCACCCCGGACCGGTCCACAGCGGCTCGACGGTACTGCGCGCCATCACCGAGGAGCCCGTCGACCCGCGCACGGACTTCGAGCTGACATGGGGTCACGGGGAGGAGTTCGGGCACATCGCCCTCCCCGACGGGCGCGCCGAGTGGCACGCGGTGCTCGCCCTTCCCCCGGGAACGCGGTTCGCCGACCCACTGGCCGAGCTGCGCCGGCGCTTCCACAGGTGGCACGACCCGATCCCCGCCCTGCTCGACGCGACCCGGCCCGACGCCGTCCTGCACCACGACGTGGGCGAACTGCGCACGCCGTTGCCTTCGTACGCGGTGGGCCGCATCGCGTTGCTCGGCGACGCGGCGCACGCGATGACCCCGAACCTGGGGCAGGGCGCCTGCCAGGCGCTGGAGGACGCGGTCACGCTGGCCGCCGCGCTCACCACCGAGCCCACCGTGGAAGCCGCGCTCGCCCGGTACGACGCGGAGCGCCGCCCGCGCAGCCAAGCCGTCGCCCGCGCCGCCCGACAGGCCGGACGAATGGGCCATCGCCTCACCCACCCCCTCCCCGTCGCCCTGCGCAACACGGCGATGCGCCTGACTCCCTCCTCCGCCGCCGTGCGCATGATCCTGCGACACCACGACTGGAGCCCGCCGCGCCTGCCTGCCTGATGCCGTCCCGCCGACGAAGCGTGCCGCCTCTCGTACGCCGAAGGGCCCCCGCCGTCAGGCGGGGGCCCTGGTCCGGAGCGAGCGGGCGCTCTAGCGGTATTCGCAGAGGTACGCGGTGTCGGCCGCGACCTTCAGCTGGAACTTGCTGTTGCCCGGGACCTCGAAACGGCTGCCGGTGGAGAAGGTCTCCCACTCCGCCGCGTCGGGGAGCTTGACGGTCAGGGCGCCGCTGACCACGTGCATGGTTTCCGGGGCGTCCGTGCCGAATTCGTACTCGCCGGGAGCCATGACGCCGATGGTCGCCGGGCCCTGCTCCTGGGTGAAGGCGATCGACTTGACCGTGCCGTCGAAGTATTCGTTGACCTTGAACATGTGCGTTGCGTCCTCTTGGGGAACGAGCGGGAACAAAAGGCCGGCTCGTCGCGCCCTCGTTACCGGCGAGGGGAAGGCTACAGGCTGATCGGTTGTTCGAGGGCCAGGCAGTCGGCTGACGGATGCGCCGGCTCGGCGTGGTCCGCCGCGTACCGGTCGCCGTGGATCGCCCGCATCGCCCGGCGCCGGTCGTTCTCCGGAACGTCCCTTCATCCTGCCCGGCGCCCGACGGGGCGACGGGCCAGGACGACGGCGGTGACCGGCCGGCGAGGACTCAGCCGGACCTGCGGCGCATGGCCGTGCGGATCCCGTACACGACCACGAGCAGGACGAGGACGACGATCAGGACGATCACGAGTTTCCCGAAGATCCCGCCCTTCTTCTTCTTGCTCTTCTTGCCCTTCTTGGCGCCGGTGGTGGCCCGCTCCTGGGACGACATCGGCGCGCGCAGGCCGGTTGCGGCGTCCGCACCGAGCGCGAGGGCGTTGTGCGGCAGCGCCGCCGCGGCAGGAGCCTGCCGTACGGCCGGCGCGGCCGCGGCGGTGGTCGCCGCGGGGCCGCCGAGCAGAAGCCCGGCGAGCACGAGCAGCGGTATGAGTGCCGCCGCGGGGCGCCTTCTCGGGCTGTGGTTCTTCGTCACTGTCTCTCCTGTTCTCCCATGACCCGACCCGGCAGATGGGGTGCCGGCGGCCGGGGTCGTGGAGCATCGTCGACGAGTTCCACTGCCCCGGCAAGGGCATGGGCACGGGCTGTGCCCTGCTTGTGACAGGAGGGGCGGGAACCGCCGTACGGGCAGCGGCCCGTACGAAGCGGTACGGCCTCGACCCGCAAGCCCGAACGCGAGGTTTCAATGTCCGCCGCACACCGCACGCGCCTTTAGGCTCGGGCCGTGGGACAGCCTGAGCAGCGCGCCGAAGGCGCGGGACCGTTCACCACCCGAGTCACGTGGCACCGCCCCGAAGGGGAAACGGTGGTGTGGGAGTCACGGCTCGCGCGCAGGCGTGGCGTACTGGCCGTACGCGGTCCCGCGGGCGCGGTCGGTACGGCGCCGGCGACGGCGACGGCGACGGCCGACGCCGAGGGCCTCGGCCGGCTCCGTAGGCTCAACGCCATCGCCTCGGGTGCGTTCGTCATCGGCGGGGCGCTCTTCGCGCTCGGCGCGGCCATCGCCCAGTTCGGCTCGGGCGACGCGTTCGAGAGCGCCTGCGTCTACTTCGCGGGTGGCCTGTTCTTCAACACCGGCGGGTACACCTCGCTCCTGCAGGTGCTGAACGCACCGCGCCACACCCCGGAGGGCGGCCGACTGGTCACGTCCGGCTGGAGGTGGTGGGGATACGAGCCGATGCGGCTGGACTGGCTGAGCGCGTTCGTCCTGTTCGTCGGGACGCTCGTGTTCGGAGTCAATCTGCTGGACTCCTTCCACCAGGGGCTCAGCGTCCAGCAGACCAACCGGCTGATCTGGACCCCCGATGTGATCGGATGCGTCCTGTTCCTGATCTCGGGGCACCTCGCGTTCGCCGAGATCTGCCACCGGGCCCGGCCCTGCCTCCGCTCGCGCAGCCTCGGTTGGTGGGTCGTGGCCGTGAACCAGTTTGGCTCGGTGCTCTTCATGGTCTCGGCACTGGCCGCGTTCACCCGGCCGGCGACCGGAAGCCTCGTCAACGCCGACATCGCCAACTGGGGGACTCTGACCGGCGCGCTGTGCTTCTCGGTCGGAGGCGTGCTCCAGGCCTTCGAACGGCCGTAGCGCCGGGGGACCGCCGGTGCGGGCCCGTCCCCGCGTGCGGGCCCGCATCGGCGCGCCGGCCCGGGGCGGATGTGCCCCGAGCCGGCCGTGTGGGAGAGGGAAGGGGAGGGGCTTCAGTCGACCACGACGGTGTTCTGGGCGGCGCCGACCCGCCAGATGCCGTCCTCCTTGACCAGGATGTAGAACGGGCGGCCCTCGGGCCGGCCCGCGATCCGGGCTCCGTCGTGGTGGACCGGCTGCTGGCGGACGTTCACCGCGGCGACGTCGGGCCGCAGGAACAGCACGCGCTCGACGTCGTAGACGGCGGTGGACTCGGCCGCCGCGCCGGGCAGCACCTTCCGGGTGAAGGCCTCGATCTCCTCGAAGCCCGACAGCCGCTTGCCGTGGCCCGTGGTCCACACCGGGTCCTCGCGCCGGAAGACGCTCAGGAAGCGGTCGACGAGCTCGTTCTGCTGGGCGTACTCGACCTCGGCGACGAGGCGCCGGATCGCGGCCACCTCGGCGTCGGTCTCCGGGCCGTCGGGGGCGCCGAACACCTCCACCGGCCGGTACGAGCCCGAGACCAGCTCGGCCACCGCGCCCGGCCGCTGCGGGTGCCACCCGAGGGCGGTACGGGCGGCGGCGCCGCTGACGCTCTGGTCGAGCGCGAGCGCGTCCGCGAACTGCGGCCCGAAGACCTCTGCCGCGGCTTCCACCGCGACCGCCCGCGGCGCGGCGAGCACTCCGGCCGCCCGGCCGGCGGCCCGGGCGAGGTCACGTACGGCGACGGCCGACTCGCCGACGCCGTGCCAGACGGTGCCGGCCTCGGCCCGCTCCGCGGCGGCCACGAACAACTCGGCCAGGTCGTCCACGTGGACCATCGGCCACCGCACGCCCTCCTCGCCGTAGTACTCGGGCACCTCCTGCCGGCGGGCCCGGTCGACCAGGATGGCCGGGATGCCGCCGCCGCGGCCGTACACGATGCCGGGACGGACGACGACGGCGCGCACGCCCTCGGCGGCCTCGGCCAGGACCTGCCGCTCGATCCGCACGCGGTAGCCGACGATGTCGATCGGGTTCGTCGGGGCCTCCTCGTCGACCTCCTGGGCCTCGCCGGTGGCGCCGAGCACCCAGATGCCGCTGGTGTAGACGAAGGGGCGGCCGGTGCCGCGCAGCGGAGCGGCGAGGGCCTCGATGACGGCGGTGTCGGTGTCGGCGTCGCCGCTCGGGGGAGCGAGGTGGATCACGGCCTCGATGTCCGGGGTCACCGCACCGGCCAGCGAGGCGGGGTCGGCCGTGTCGCCGACCGACTGGGCGTGCCAGCCCCGACCGGGCCGCGGCTCCGCGCCGCGGGTGAGCGCGACGACCTGGTGCCCGGCCGCGACGAGGTGGTCGGTGACCGCGGAGCCGATGTATCCGGTCGCACCGGTGAGCAGAACCTTCATGACGTTCCCCCTACGACGAAAATTTCGATGTCGAAACTATAGGCAGCCATGATCGGCGATGTCAAACATTTCGACGTCGAGATGTTAGGCTCGGGGCATGACCGAACAGCAGCCGCAGCGTGACGGCGTCGACTTCATCACCGCCCAGTGGCGCGCCGTCCGGCCCGATCTGGACACCTCCCCGATGGCCCTGATCGGTCGCCTCTCCCGCGCCTCGCGCCTGCTGGAGCGCGGGATCAAGGAGAACCTGGCCGTCCACGGCGTGGAACCCTGGGAGTTCGACGTCCTGGCCACCCTGCTGCGCTCCGGCCCGCCCCACGTCCTCAGCGCCGGCGAACTCAGCTCGGCCGCGATGGTCAGCTCCGCGGCGCTCACCAACCGCATCGACCACCTCGTGCAGAAGGGCCTGGTCGATCGGGCCGTGGACCCCGCCCACCGCCGCCGGGTGCTGATCTCCCTCACCGACACCGGCCGGGAACTGACGAACCGCCTCGCCGAGCACCACCTCGTCGGCGAGGCACGCCAACTCGCCGGGCTCACCACCGCCGAGCGCGACCAGCTCACCGACCTGCTGCGCCGCGTCCTCCTCACCCTCGGCGACCACGCGGAGGACCCCGCCGAGAAGTGACCGGGCCCCGGCTTGGCCGTGCCCGGGAGCGACCGCCCGGTCCGGGCAGGCCGGTCGGGGCCTGGCCCGTCAGGCCGCCGGCACGTCCGGAGCGGGCCCCGTGCGGCGGAGTGCGGGCCGGGCGGCGTCGTACTCCTCGTCGTCCGGATGACCCTCCCCGTTGCCGCGAAACGCGGCGATGGCGGAGGCCGTCATCGTGGCGAGGAGGAGCAGCGCGATCGGCCCCCAGACCGCCCAGATCCGCCACAAGGGTCGATGGTTGTCGTCCCGCGCCCACAAGGTCAGGAGCCGGCGAGGCCCAGGGCGACGCCGTGCCGGCGCACCATGGCCGCCGCGCTCCGGTGCCGCCGGTCGTGGCGCTTGACGACGGCCCCCAGCGAGCCGGCGAGGGCGGCGAGGCCGAAGGATTGGAGCACGGGGCGTGATCAAGGAACGAGGGGAACCTGGCGCTCCATCAGAACTGTTACAGGGCGGTCGAGTCAGGTGGCGCCCTGTCGATCGACAGGGCTTTCGGGGGAAATCTCAAGCGGCTGGTGCGAAGGCGAGCCAGGATGGGTCCTCGTGAACGACATCTCGGAATGGCCCACGGACAAGCTGACCGCGCTCCGCCTGGGGAGGAGATTGGTGGCGGAAGTCCCGGCGACACGAGCGGGCCGCCGGGCGTTCGTGGACATCACACCCGGACAGACCCTGCGTGATCGCGAAGCGCACGAACAGGGGTGGGTCCACAACAATGTGGGCCGCGCTTTCCGGATTGAGCACCGGGAGTACGACGCCGAGCTCATCGACGGCTTCGACTACGACATCGGGGCGGTCCTCGTCGCGTCTGCGGACGTAACCGGTGAACGCGAGCTGATGGCCACGCTGATCGCGTGGCGACTCGGTCCGCGCCGGTTCGCCTATCCCTGGAACACCGACGACCCCAAGTAGTAGGACCTCGCGCGCGTGTGCGGCTGGTTGCACCCGGTGACATTCGGGGCCCTCGGCGGTGAGGCGCCCCACAGGACCCACGTCACATACGAGGCGGGCTAGTGGTCCCTGAACGTCCCGCAGGGCGCCATTTCTCGGCATTTCTCCGTGGGGTCGTTGCGCCCGTGCTGCGATGCCGTCTAGTAATCGGGGTCGTTGCCAGGGGGTGGGGCCGTCGGTAGAACTGGATGAGTCGCCGGGCGGCACGGGTGCTTCACCCGCCGCCCACCGATCCCCTCTCCCTCGCGTGAGTGGCTCACGCACGTCTCCGGCGTGCCGCGACCGTCCTTGTTCCCGTCGGAAGGTCAATCCGTGTCCAACGCCGTCATCCGCCGCATCGCCGCTTCGAAGAAGACCCTCGCGGGTTCCGTCCTCGCCCTG